>JAUIAC010000603.1 GCA_030425545.1 bacterium
GCCTGGGCGCGCTGAGCCCCAAGGACTTCGCGGCGGTGCACCTCGCGGCGCGCGAGCGCTACGCGCAGCCCAAGTATTACGTGGTCGCCTTTCACCCCGAGCTGCCGCTGGACGACCGCACGCCGGGCAGCCTGGTGCACTTCTGGCGGCGCAGCCCGCACCCCACGCTGCAGTTCGTCAGCGTCGACCTGCTGGCGCGCGTGCGGCGAGTGGATCAGCAGCACGACCCGACCCGTGTCGCGCTCTCCCTGGCGGCGCAGGGCCTGGAGCCCGAGGCCATCTTGGAGGCGCTCGACGCCATGCGCCCGCATCGCCCCGTGTCTGAGCGGGTCGCCGAGGACAACGCCGCCACCTTCCACCGCGCGGGCGCCGCGCCTTTCGAGGCCCACCAGCGCGAGGTGGCCGCGCAGGTCGCCGCAGACGTGGATCGCCTCGGGCCGTGGCAGGCGGCGTGGGCCGACGCGCCGTGGACGCCGACCGGTTGACCGCGCGCCGCGCTGGGTCCACGGCGAGCGCAGCGCCGTCGCTTGGGCCGAAGCGGCAACGCGCCCCTACGTGCCCGGGCGCAGCGCAGCGAAGGTCCGCAGGAAATTCAGCCCCAGCGCCTTGTGAATTCGGAGCTCGGGCCAGCCGCGCCGCAGCATCGCGTCGACCAGGCGCGCCGGGCCGAAGCCGTCGCGCAGGTCCGGCGGGGGGATGATGGCGCCGTCGTAGTCGGAGCCCAGCGCCACCGCGTCTTCGCCGGCGACCTTCACCACGTGCTCCATGTGCTCGACGACCATGTTCACGTCGCGCGGCCCCCCGCGGCGCGCCAGGAATCCGGCCTGAAAGATGATGCCCACCACCCCGCCGGTGTTCGCCACGGCGCGCACCTGTTCGTCGGTGAGGTTGCGCCAATGCGGCCGGACCCCGTCCACGCCAGTGTGGGTCGCGAGCAGGGGCTGCGTCGGGTCGTGCGCGTCGACGGCGTCCCAGAAGGCACGCTCGCCAATGTGCGCCAGGTCAACGAACACGCGGTGCGCGTTGAGGGAGGCCACCAGCTCGCGGCCCGCCGCTGTGAGCCCACCGCGAGCCCCGCGCCCGAGCGAGAGCGGGCTCGACGAGGGTCCGAACACGGCGTTGGTGAGATGGACCAGGGTGACGCGGGTCACGAGGTCGTCCGGGACCGACGCGATGCCCTCCGGCGCAGCCTCGATGGCGTTGCCCCCCTGAATCGCGACGAGGCAGGCGTGCGCCCCGGTCGCGCGCGCCTGGCGCCACTCGGCCATGTCGCGGACCAGGGCCACCGCACCTTCGCTGGCCGCGACCTGATCGCGGAGACTCTCGAGGTTGGCGAGAAAGACACGCCAGCGGCCCGCCGCGGTGCGGAAGGGGTTGGTGGTGATCGACCACATGCCGCCCGTGAGCCCACTCGCGGCGGCGGTCGGGAAGTCGAGGTGTCCGAACATGCGGCCGCCGAGCGGCCCGATGCCGTGGCGTTGGTTGAGGTCGCGCCCGACCAGGCGCCGCACGATGAACGAGTCCAGGTGCAGGTCCACCACCTCGGCGGCGGCCAGCACGTCCATGGCGTGGTCGGACACCCCCTCCGGCCGCTCGAGCGGTGCGCGGCGCGGCGGGCGGAGGGTGGCCAGGGTGGGGGCCGCTGGTTGCGTCACGTCGGGCTCCGAGGGGGATCGAGGGCCCGCAGGGTGGCAGGTGGCGGCGTCACGGGGTGGTGTCAGTTGGTCGGGAGGTCGCCCGCCAGGTGGGTCCACAGCACCCACACGGTCTCGACGCAGGTCTGGGTCATCTCACGCCGGGTCGGTCCGTGGAGCCAGTCGAACCGGCCGAGGCCGATCCAACGTTCGTCGCCGGCGCCCCGGATCTCGCCGGGATCCGCGCCGATGAGCTGACAGATGCGGGCCAGCAGGGCGTCCCGGGCGTCTGGGTCGGGGGGCGCGTCGACCCCCGAGCGCGCGACGGCGTGCGGGGCCACGAAGAGCCGCGCGCGTCCGCCGGCCAGCCGCACGCCCCAGATCACGGGCCTCCGGGGATCGACCGCGCAGACCCGCACCGCCGGATCGGGCCCCTCCTGGTCCAGCTGAATCGCGAGCGCCTGGGCCGACGGCGGCTCCGGTGCAGACAGGGGACCGCGGACGAGGCGCGGCCACACGTCGGGCTCCAGGCGGCGGTCCACCCGGTCCATCGCGTCCAAGGCCAGCTGCCGCCGGCACAGGGTCAGCAGTCCCGCGGCGCGCAGCGGCTCGCGTAGCTCGCGCGCGTCCTGCTCGGCGAGGACACGGACCGCGCGCACGACGTGGAGCAGTTCCACAGCCGCCGCGGCGTGCGCGCGGAAGAAGTCGGGGTTGGGCGAGTGCGCCATGGCCGCCTGCATCATCGGAAGCAGGTCGTGGAGGGTGAGCGGGTGCCACCCCGTGTCACCGACCGGCGGCGCCACCAAGGTCACAACGACGAGATGCGAGCAGCCTGCGCGCATGACCGGCGCGAGCGCCCGCAGCTCGCGGGGGTCGAAGCCCGAGCCCGCGCGCACAGCGACCGCGCACGTGCCTGCGTCGCCGTGACGCACCAGCTGCTGCACGCCCGCGACGCCGCCCATGACCTGCGTCAGCCCGCTCGCAGGGCCAAACGCTGCCGGGATGGCGTCGAAGCGACCGGCGCGCACGCAGGTCTCGAGCGCCGCCGCGATGAGCTCCGCGTGGACCGCGTCGGGGTCCACGCGCAGGAGGCGACCCAAGGGGTTGTCTGCCAGCCGGGCCAGGTGACTGCGCAGCGCGGCCAGATCTGCCTCGGGCGCCTCACGCTCGCCGGCGCTCGCCGACTGCGCGTCGGCCGCCTCAGCGCCACGGGGCGGGCTGGCGGCAGCGGCGTCGCCAGCAACCGCGGCCGGCGCTGCGGCCTCCTCGCCCTCGGCCGGCGTCATGTCCGAGGCAAAGAAGGTCGCGCTCTGGCCCAGCTTCGACTTGAGCTCGGCCTCGCTGTCCTCACCGAGCTCGAGCGTGTCCAGGGACACCTCTTCGGGCTCGCCCCGATCGACCGCAGGTGCGCCGGCGGCCGCCTGAGAGACGCGGAACGCCGGCAGGGAGCCGCCCACGACGGCCACGATGGGCACCTCGTCGTCGTCGTCCAGCTCCAGCACGGGGCCGCTGCGCTCGGGCAGGCGGATCGCGAAGAGCGGCTGGGTCGGCCGGCCGATGGGCAGCGGGGAGCGCTCGCCGGGAGCGTGGGCGGCCTCCGGCAGC
>JAUIAC010000068.1 GCA_030425545.1 bacterium
GAGCGCGTCGAGCTCGGTCTCGAAGGCGGAGACTTCGGCGCCGCCGCGGAAGAGCTTGATCGCTACGTTGCGCTCGAGCCACTCGTCGCGCGCGAGGTAGACCTCGCCAGTCCCGCCGCTTCCCAAGAGCCGGCAAATCACGTAAGTTTCGGCGACGCGCGTGCCTTCGGGCAGCCGGCCCGGGGCCCCCTCCCGCGCAGACAAGCGCGTGCCATGACCGAGCGCATGGCTCACGGTTTGACCCTCACTCGACCCCGACGATCCCGCGGCACGTCCATCACGATACGATCTCCATACATTCATTGCCGGACCTGTCTGCCACTATATTGGTGAGTTTCTTGATCAGTTGGGCCGCAGAGAACGGCGAGACCAGACAATCGTCTGCGTATTGCTGCCAGCGACGGTCGGATTGGCAGGGTTGGTCCGCGCTCGTGATGATGAGGAGCGGCCGGTCTGGCGCGAGGCTCCGGATGGTGGCGAGGCGCATGTGCGTCGGCTCGGGGATTGTCGTGAGCTCGATGACCAGCGCGGCCGTCGCCTCCGAACTCGCCAAGTGTCCGAGCAGTTGGTGAAAGCTGGCGACGAAGTGTGCGGTCATGCCAGCCTCCCGCAACGTCGTATCGACGACCTCACCCAAGTCTCGATCGGCCATGCAGACCAGGACCTTGCCCTCGGGCTTCCAGTCTTCGGGTTCGGATCCGACGCTGGGAAGCCAGACCCGGACCTCGGTGCCCACCCCTTCGATGCTGAACAATTGCAGAAGTCCGCCGGCGTCTTTGACCGCATCGGCTGCCATGGGGAGGCCGAGCCCGCTGCCCTTGCCGCGCTGCTTGGTGGTGAAGAAGGGCTCCAGCACGCGGTCGAGCGTATCGGGTGCAACGCCTGCACCGTGATCGGTGACGCGCAAGAGAACGGACTCCCCTGCCGGCATCGCTCCGACCGAGGTGTGAGGGACGCCCCCTGCCAAGCGCCCCGCGAATGGCTCCGAGAATCCCGCTGGGGCCCGGATCGTCGCGACCTCGACGTCGATGGCGGCGCCTTGTGGAGAGGCATCACGCGCGTTGACGATCAGGTTGACGAAGATCTGCGTGACGGTCGTATCGTCGAGGGGGACTTCGGCCAATGCGTCGGTCGTCCGCAGCCGGATCTCGGCCTTGATGCCGAGCCCTGAGCGCATCAGCTCCGCCGCAGATTCCACCGCAGCGACCATCTCGGTGCGCGGTGATGCGCTGGGTGGCGCCGCACCGAGGCGGTGCAGGCGTCGTGCGAGGTCGCCTGCCTGATCGAGCCAGCGTCTCATTGCGTCCAGGCGCTCGATCGTCGCCGAATTCTCGGCGCGTTCGAGCCGCTCGGTGTCTACGACGCCGATGATGGCCGTCAAAATGTTGCCGAGGTCGTGGCCGAGCCCGCTCGCTAGGACGCCGACCGTCTGCAGCCGCTGCGCGCGATCCAGCTCCGCCCGCAACTGTCTGCGCTGCGCATCAGCGTCGATGCGCGCGCCGATGTCGCGTGTGATGCAGAGGATGCCGCCGTTGTTGAGGATGGTCAGAGAGACCTCTTGACGAACGGACTTCCCCTGGCGCGAGACGCCATAGGCCAGTCCGCGCCATCGCTTGCCCGGCGCGTCGAGCAGCGGGAAGACCTCGCGCACCATCCGCTCGGCCTCCTCCACTGGGTACAGCACCGACCACGGCTGATCGAGCAGCGCGTCTTTGTGCTCGTAGCCGAACATGGTTGCGTGACGCTGGTTCATGAAGACAAAGCTGCCGGCGGCGTTGGTCATCGCGATGCCGTCGCCCGCCTGCTCGAGCGCCAGACGAAACATCTCCAAATGTGCCGCCGCGTTGAAGGTCGCGCTGCCTTCTCCGGCGCGGGTGCCGAGCTCCTGCTCTTCCAACTTCATCTCCATGGGAGCACGCGGATCGTGTCGGGGCAGGCGCGCCATTTCGGAGCGGGGCTGGCTAGCACACGGCGCGAGTGCAACCTGTGAACCCGATTGACTACAAAGCAACCACTCTTGCCAATTGGCAAAATTGACTACGATGATCGTCCGATATCCGCTTGCGTGTATGCGTATTCTTGCCAATCCTTCTTGAGCCGAAAGAGCTGCTGCCGACTGGGCCGCCGGCCTCGGCATGGAGCAAAGATGAGCGGAGACACGGGAAAGGTGCATATCGTCGACGACGACGAGATGGTTCGGACGTCAGGGAAGTGGCTGCTCGAGTGGCATGGCTATGAGGTCGAGACCTGGCCCGATGCCGAGAGCTTCCTGGTTGGGGCCAAGCAACGAGCCCCGGGAGTGATCTTGCTCGACTTGCGGATGCCAGGCATGGGCGGGATGGGCTTGCTCGAGGGCCACGGTGACATGCTGCAGCTCCCGGTCATCGTCGTGACGGCGCATGGAGACGTCCCGCTGGCGGTTCGGGCGATTCAGGCCGGCGCGCTGACGATGCTCGAAAAGCCGGTTCGGACCGAGGCGATGCTGCGCACCGTCGCCGACGCGTTGGTCGAGTCCGAGCGACGCAGCCGCAAACAGTCCGAGCGGGAGGAGCTCCTAAGGCAGCTCGAGCAGCTGACCCCGCGTGAGCGGGATATCTTGACGCTGCTGGCCCAGGGCCACCGCAACAAGACCGTCGGCGAGATCGTCGACATCTCCCACCGCACCGTGGCCGTGCATCGGCAGCGGATCCTCAACAAGACCCACAGCGACACCGTGACCGACCTCCTGCATCGGATCTCGCGCTTGGGGCTGCTCGACCAGTGGGCGATGGCTGACAGCGCAGGCTCAACGCCCGAAGGTGATGACTAGAGTCGCGCCCAAGCCGAGAGGAGGCCACGTGCTGGTGAGTTCTGACTCGACCTTGGAGATCTTGGAGGAGGCTCAGCGCGCGTACATGCGCGGGCTACCGCAACTCGCCTTCTCGCGCCTGCTCGACGCCTATCTCGCGTTGACCGAGAGTGAATATGGCTTCATCGGGGAGATCTCCGTCGATGAGGCGGGCCAGAATTACCTCGTCTCCCGTGCGGTGACCAACATCTCCTGGGACGACGCGAGCCGAGATCTGTGGCGACGCACACTCGGAAATGGCATCGAGTTTCGCAACGCACGCAGCTTGTTCGGCATCACCATGACCACTGGGAAGCGCGTCATCGCCAACGATGTCGACCACGACCATCGGGCCGGCGGGCGCCCGCCGGGACATCCGGCCTTGTTGCGCTACCTCGGCGAGCCGATCTTCGTTGGCGGCGAGTTGCGCGGGATGGTCGGATTGGCCAACCGCCCTGGTGGCTACCACGACGAGACTGTTCGCCTCATCGGAGGCCTGAATCTGCTCTGCAGCCAGTTCTTGGTTGGTATGAGCGAGACCTCCTTGCGGGAGAGCGCCCAAGTCGAGCAGGCGCGCGAGCGCGACCGGCTCGCCGCTGTCTTCGCCGCGCTCGAGGACGGCGTCGCCATTCTGGACGCCGAGGGACACGCCCTCTCGGAGAATGACGCGTTTGCTCGCGTCGTGGGCAGGGCGGCGATGGAATGCTGCGGTCTCGGCGAGCCGATCGTCGAGGGCGACTGCCATTGTGATCGCGACGTCATTGCTAGCTTTGTACAGTCCTCTCGCCTGCAAGGTGCGTTGCTGGATCCACAGGTGGTGCGCTTGGTCGTCCGCGGCGAAGAGCGCTGGATTCGGCTCTCGCTGCGCAGCGAGCGCAGCGTCCCGTGGAGCGGCCAGATGGTGCTCGTGGTGCGCGACGTCACCAGCGAGGTGGCTCGGCGCGAGACTTTGCAGGCTGAGGCAGAGCGGCTCGGCGCGGAGGCGCTGCGCCGTGCGCAGGCCTTGGAGTCGTCTCGCAGCGAGCTTGATCGCGTGGTGCGAGACCTCAAGGCGAGCGAGTCGATCTTCGCGGGTCTGGTCGAGGTCATGCCGACTGCTGTGCTCGTGTTGCGGGGGGACCAGCTGATGCAAGCCAACGAGGCCGGCCGTCAGCTCCTGGAGCCGGTGCTTCGCGCACTGCGCCAGCACGCTTCACGCGCCCAGCGTCGTCGTCAGAGCGGCGTCCAGACCTTGGATGTGCGCGAACGCGAGGAGCACTTGGAGTTTCAAGTCGAGGAGCAGGGCGCTCGCCGTCTGTATTGGCTACACCGCCGTGACGTGATGGCGGGCGACGGACCGTTGACCATGGTCGTCGTCAACGACGTCAGCGCGCGGATGGCGCGGCGCGAGCAAACGCGCCGCGCCGCTGAGCGGCTGGCTGAGCTTGGTCGCGGCCTCCTGGTCGGAGGGGTGACGCAGCAACTTGCGCATGAGCTCAACCAGCCGACACACGCCATCGAGAGCTATGCCAACGGTTGTCTCGCGCGCGCCGGAAGACTCGGCCTCGACGCCAACATCACACAGGCGCTGGAGCGCGTCAGCGGCGAAGCGCTGCGGATCGGCACCATCGTCAGCCGTCTGCGCAATGCCTTTCAGATCAAGCCGATGGTCGCGGACCCATTTGATTTCTTCGCTGTGTGCGCCGACGTCGTCGCCTTGCTGGCGGAGTCGGTGGCACCGATCGAGTTGGAGCTGGTCTATCCGACCGCAGACGCGACCATTGTGCTGGATCAAGAGCTGACGAGGCTGTTGGTGTTCGGGCTGCTTCAGTTCCGGGGCGTGCAGCTCCGCGAGGCCGGGGATCGGCACCTCCGCATCACGCTGGCGTCGGACGTTGAGAGCGTCGCGCTGACCCTCTCCGATCGTGGCTCCGCGTTCCCCTCAGCTGTCCTGGCGACGCTGCGCCACGAACCACTCGCCGACCGCAGCGGGGACGTCGATCCCGATGCCTTCGTCATCGGACGGATCGTCGCGGCCTTCGGCGGTTCGCTCCGCGTCGATGGGGGGCGGCCGCACCGCCTGACGGTGCGGCTGCCGCGGCGCATCCACAAGGATGACGGTGGCGCTGGACTTGCCCTCGCCGTCGAGCGCTGACGCCCTCGGCATCATTGTCGGGAGGAGGCCGCGCTCAGAACGTCGCGATCATCTCTTCGAGCTCTTGCATCGCGTCGAGAAGCAACGCCTCGCTCAGCTCGGGGTCGACGCTGGTCGCCGGCGCCGTCACCGTGTCGGTATCCGCGTCGGCGTCGGCCTTGAGCGTGTCCGAGGCGCTGCGGCGGGCGTCGTAGGCCAACGCGTTGCGGGTCATCACGAGGGTCCGGCGTGCGCTGGCCGTCTCGCCTCGAATCTGCAGCGCGGCGGCGAGGTGCAGGGCGATCTGCACCCGCGCGATCGCGTGGTGCGGCTCGTCGCTTGGTAGCTGCGCCAGCGCGCTGCGTAGACAGTCGGCGCGCGCCTCGCATTGGTTCAACTTGCGGTGGGCCTCGGCTTGGGCGAGCCGGTCTTCGGTGTCCAATGTGATCCCTGTGCCGTTGAGTGCGTCGAGCATCGCAAGGCCACGCTCCGGGTCGCCATGGACGGCCTCGAGACGCCCGCGAGCGCGTTGTAGTTCGACGCGGACCGCCGCCAAGAGGGTCGGGTCGACGGCCTGCTCATCGGCCGCCGTGATCGCGGTCACCGCGGCTCGCACGGCCCAGCGCGCCGCCGCCGCGTCGTCGAATTCGACGTCGACGGCAGCGCGTAGATAGTGCTCTGCTGCCGCCAGCGGCGCGCCGGCGCCGAGGTGGTGGCGCGCCACGCGAATCGCGTGCGTGTGCGACTTGCGATGACTCGGGCGGCCCAACCAGTCGAGCGCACGGCGATGCAGGGCTCGACTCTCCGCCGCATGGAGGTTGGGCGGCACGCCTTCGGTCAAGATACTCGCCGTGGGGCTTCCGTCGTACGCATCGCTCGGCGCGATCCGAAGGTGGCCATGCGCGAGGCCGTATTCGATCGGGAGCTCGATCGGCTGGCTGCCAAATAGCTCCCGCAGCATGCCGAGCGGCACCTCGGGCCCCAAGACCTGCACGGCGGTCAGCAGCGATTCGTACATCGCTGGAGCGGCGGGTTGGTCGGCAGGATCATCGTCTCGGTTGGTCCCATGGCCGCCGTCGAGCGTCGACGTTGGCGAAGCGGACTGCCGCTCCTTGACGATGGCATCGTACGCCAGCTCCTCGAGGCCCTCGCCGACGACGACCACGAGCGCATCCACCGCGCGTTTGCGCAGGTGATGCAGCAGCGCCTCGATCCCAGGCCCGGACGCGGCGGGTTGGTGATTCAAGACGATGGCCAGGGGCTGGTCGTGGGTGCCGATCTCCAGGGCAGCCACGAGCCCTTGCCGCAGTCGTTCGCCGGAGAAGAGCTGTGCATGGCGGATGTAGTGGCTGGTCTGCCAATCGAGCGCGGCGAGCACGTCGCCCACATTGGCCACGAGCTGCGCCTTGGTCTGCGCATCGCCACTGACCGCGTCGACCAGTCGCGCCTGAAACTCCGTGCGCGACATCGAAGGCTCGACGGCGGCTCGGACCAGGGCGGGCAGCGGGGCCAGCGGAAGCTCGCAACCCGGCGCCCCATGCGCTTCGAGCAGGTAGCCCCCGCCCGAGAGCCACGCCGATGCGATCCAGAGCGCGTCGGCTCGCGATCGGGTGCGCGCTAGGCTCAGACGGCGTTGATCTGGCACGGCCTCGAGTACGAGCAGCGCCGACGAGAGTGTCTCTGGCATCACGTCCGCGTTGACGGGTCGTCGCTGCGTCGTCCAGACGCCGTCGATGTGGCCCAAGGGGTGGCGCGCCGCCAGCAGCGACGCGGCCGCACCGCCAAGCCGCAGTCGCGTCGAGCAGTCGCGCCGGATCGCCAACGCGATCGCGGCTCGGATCGCGTCGCCGGCGGCCTCGAAGCGGCCGCCGCGGACCCCGAGCCCGACCGTCCCGGCCTCGCCGACCTCGAGCCCGAGCGTCGCGGAATCGCTCCCCTCACCGCGCACCTGCCGATTACGAAGGAACGCTTGGGCGGCCCTCAGCGCCGATTCTGCTGCCGTCTCACCGCGCGCTGAGGTCTCGAAGATCGCCACCCGCAGGTTGCCGAGATCGAGCGGCACCCAACCCCCGTGGGCCTCGACAACGGTCTGGAAGCGGAAGTGGGAGTCGGCGGCCGCGTGGTCCGAGTCGTCGAGTGTCAAGACCGCGCGGGGACGCCGTAGCAGCGGCCCTTTGGGGCGATGCGGCGGCGGGAGCTGGCCGCGCACCGGGTAGAGCGTGGCGCTGCAGCGCTGGCACCGCGTCGACGTGAGGTCGAGCAACTCGCTGTCGCAGCGAGCGCAGCGCTGCGCGACCGCCGAGGCTCCGCAATCAGGACAGAACCCGCCTCGACGCACGTGGGTGCGCGCGCAGGCCGAGCAGACCGCCCCGCCGACAGGCTCCCAATAGGGTTCGAGCGCGGCCCGCAGCTCGGCGGCGAAGCTCTTGGCGCTTGTCGGCCGCTGGGCCGGGTCGATCGCGAGCACACGGTCAAAAATCCCCTGCAGCCCGTCAGGCCAACGGCCGGTGGGGGAGCGGCCGAGTGAGGGGCGTACCGGCGCTCGGTGTGCTGCGAGGCAGTCACCCAGACGCGGCCGCAAGAAGGGGTTGCGGCCGCTGAGCAGCTCGAAGGCGAGCACCCCGAGCGCGTAGATGTCCGAACCCGGTGTCGCTGGGGTTTGCCCATGACGCTCGGGAGCGAGGTAGGCGGGCGTTCCTGCCAAACCCTGCAGGGGCTGCCCCGAAGCGACCGAGAAGGCGAAATCGATCAGCAGCGGCTGCAATGTGCCGTCGTGCAGGCGTCGCAGGACCACGTTCTCGGGCTTGATGTCGCCGTGGACGAGGCCGTGGCCGTGGACCTCGTCCAAGCCTGCGGCGATGCCTTCGATCCAGGCGACAACGCGGCGCCAAGCGACCGGCCGTTCCTGTTCCATCACCTCGCGCAGGTTGGCGCCGCGGGCGAGCGCCGTGACGACGTAGCCCTGCCCTGTCGGCAAAGTGCCCCGATCGAAGACGGGGTTGACGTTGCCGTGGTTGATCCGGGTGGCCGCGGAGACTTCGGCGTCGAGCGCGCCGTCGACCGTCTCGTGCGAGATCTTGACCGCGACACGGCGGTCGAGTCGGACATCTTTGGCGACATAGACCGAGCCCGTGGCACCACGGCCCAGCTCGTTCATCAATCGATAGCGTCCCTGGACGAGCTCGCCTGCCGGGCTCGCGGTCGCGTCGTCTGGTTGCAGCGTGCCCACGGCGGCAGGGTCACGTGCCACCACCGGCCACTCGGAGATGGCCGCTGTCTTCGCCCACGCCGCTTCGGATCGATCCGTCTTGCGCACCTTTCATCCCCCGCCGCGGGCCGCTCTCGGCGACGGGGGTCAGCCCGCCGCAGCCGCTCGTCGGCAGGTTGCCCCGACGGCAGCGACCCGCACATGCGCGGAATTGACTATCGCCGCCCACCCGCGCCAGCGACCCCGGCCCCGACCCCTGGGAGCTCGTCGACGAGCTGGTGGACGAAGAGGATTTCAGCCAGGCCCTGAGCTAGGACGCCGCGGCCCGAAGAGGGCGGCTGGCCAGGCAGGCTGTGGTCCGAACCCCGAAAAAGGCTTGATTCTTGGGCGTTGAGGCGCGATGTTGGGGCCACCGAGAGAGCCTCGGCAGGCCGAGGGCTATGTCACTGCAAAGTAGAAATGTCCGGTCCTGTCCCAGATAGAAATGTCCGGTTTGAGGCTCCCCGCTCGCACCCATAGCTCGGGGAGGGCGACGGCCTCCCCGGGCGGCTTGGCGCCCAGGTCGGAGTGGCCGTTCAAGACCGCTCCAGCCTCCACGCTCTTTTCGCAACCCGCAAGTTCGTATCCCGTCCAGGTAGCCGGTCGGGCAGGGCATGGTCCTGCCCGGGCGCGTTGAGGGCGAAACCTCGCCCGAGACAGGGTCATCGCCTTTCTGCGCGGCCGTCACCCGGCCTTTGTTAGTAGACGGCTCTTTCCGGGGCGGCGGCGCGTCCCGTCGGCCAGGAGCTGCTGCTCGCGCGTGGTCTTGCGCCGGGTGCTGGCCTCCTCCCGGGCGGTCTGGTGGGCCTGTGCCCACGCCAGCGCTGCGCCCAGCCTCTTGTTCGGCACCACTTCGCCCTGGTGAGACCGCCCATCCTTCGGCCAGGCCTTGGCGGGCAGGTGCCGGCCGTTGTGCCACAAGGTCACCGTGCCGTTGTCCTCCTCGAGGACATCGACGCGGTGACCTCGAGCCTTGCGGGTGTCCGGCGTGTCTTCGAGCACGTAGAGCACGCGGCTATGTCGAAGCGTCAGCGATTGTGTGACCTTGCGCCTGACCTGCCAGGTGAAGATGCGGTCGAGCTCGTCTGTCGGAAGGAGCGCTCGGTGTGCGTCATGCTCACTCGCCGGAGCGCGGGCGAAGCGCCGGTTGTGGTCCTGCCTGTAGGTCTCCACCCAGGCGTTCGCGCTGTCGATGTCGCTGATGCCCGCCAGCCTCATCTCCTTCACCAGCCGGTCCTGCAAGGTGCTGTTTGCTCGCTCGACGCGGCCCTTCGCAGCGGGCGTGTTGGCGCACAAGATGTCGATGTTGAGCGTCGACAGGGCACGACCGAACTGGGTCTCACCAACGCCGCCAACCGCATCGCGGCGGGCTACCCGGAACACCGTCGCCTTGTCGCTGTAGAACGCCACCGGCTTGCCGTGGCGCTTCAGGTAGCTGCGTGTCGCGGCGAAGTACCCGAACGTCGATTCGACCTCGGTGAAGCGCAACTCCATGAGTTCGCTGGTCGCGTCATCGATGTAGACGAGCAAGGTGCAGCGCGGCCCGCGGCCCTCGAACCACTCGTGATCGCTCCCGTCGATCTGTACGAGCTGCCCACGGCATGGCCTTCGCCGCCTCGGTCGCTGCGGTCGCTTCTCGCGCCGCCGCCGGTCCTTCCATAGCCCCTCCGCCATCATCCACTGGCGCAGCGTCTCGACGGACACGTGCAGCTCGTGGAGCTCAGCGAGCTTCTCCTGCGCGAGCGTCGGGCCGAAGTCGGCGTAGCGCTTGCGTACCACAGCCAGAATGCGGGCGCGGTCGCCGGCCAGACTTCGCCGGTTGCTCGGTCTGCCCCGCAGCCGGTGTCCAAGACTCGCGACGCCGCGCTCCTCCACACGTCTGCACAGCCTGCGGACGTGCCTGGTGCTGATGCCCAGGATTCCCGCGGCTTCCACTTGAGACAGGCGCCTGTCCAGCACGCGCTGGATGATCCCCGCCTTGTCCCACTCTTCGTTGCTCATGCCTACCGTGTCCATGCCGCTGGGTGTACACTTCAGCGGTCGAAGGACCGGACATTTCTAACTTGGAGAAACCGGACATTTCTAAGTTGGAGCCACACAGGGTACGTCCGAGAATGAAGATTATGTCTACCAATTGCTCAAGAGGGAGAAAGTGCGTTCATGCCGCCTATCCTCGTAACGTTCATGCTGGTGACTCCGAGGTTCAGACCGCTGCGAGCGAACCAGGGAGCTTGGGGGCAGTCGCCGGGCGGCGTCTCCCTTCGCGGAGGTCAGGGTGGCTACTGCGAACAGGCCTTGCCGCAATGCGGCTTCGTCAAATGAAGAAGATGTCTACCAGTTGCTCAAGTGGGAGAAAGTGCGTTCATGCGGCTTATCCTCGTAATGAAGATGATGTCTACCAGTTGCTCAAGAGGGAGAAAGTGCGTTCATGCGGCTTGTTTTTTGGCGCTGGTGATCGCGACGTCCTGTGGTCCGGTCGCGGCCACCAGTGACAGCGCAAGTCTCGCCGCCCATGCGGACGACGGTGGTAGAGAGCCCGACACAGGAACCTCTGCCAGCGATGGCGAGCCGTCGGACAACTTCGATGACGGGGGCGTCAGCGGGGACACCAATGATCGCAGGAGTGTCGGCGGTACGTGCGCCGGCAGGTGCGGCCTCTTTAACGATACGTCCCCCTGCCAATGCGACCTGGGCTGCACGGACATCGGCGATTGTTGCGAGGACTTCATTGGGCGATGCGCGAAGTCCCAGTGTGCGACCGATGGCGACTGCGAGGACAACAACCCCTGCACCGCGAGTACGTGCAGCGCTGGCTCCTGCACGCACACCGCCGCAAATGACGGAGAGAACTGTGGCGGCGATAGCGACTGCAAGGTCGGCGGTAAGTGCCTCAAGGGCAGTTGCAGCGGCAAGAACCGGCCAGCCGGCACACCATGTGACGACGGCGATCTGTGCACGATCGACGACGACTGCTCTGCCTTCGGCACCTGCATGGGAGCGGACAAGTGCAATGACGACAGCGCGTGCACCATCGACACCTGTGAACCAGCGACCGGCAATTGTTCATGGGATAACGTCAAGTTCGGCACAAATTGCTACACCTTGACTTTGCAATTTGCGACGTGCTTTTCGGACTACCACTGCGACGAGGGCAAGTGCGTCGCCAGCGAATTTGGCTACGCCTTGGACGGAGACTCCTGCGACGACGGCGACGCCTGTACGGTGGGCGACATCTGCGACGGTGACACCTGCAAGCCCGGCAAGCCGAACGACTGCAACGACGGCACCAGCTGCACCGCCGACGCTTGCCTCACCGGCAAAGGCTGCAAGCACATGCCGACCAACGAAGGGAGCCCCTGCCCGGACGACAAGCCCTGCGGAATCGCCCCCCAGTGCAAGGCTGGCCTCTGCCTTGCGGACAAGCACCAGCCCGCAGGGACACCGTGCGAAAACAGCGACAAATGCATCGAAGACGCCGCGTGCACCGCGCTCGGCAACTGCCTGGGTACCGCCAAGTTCTGCGACGACGACGAGACCTGCACGACCGACATCTGTGACAGCGCGACGGGGGACTGCCTGTTCCCGCCCATCACGGCGACCTGGAAGACCGACTGTACAGACGATGACTACTGCACCGAGGACACGTGCAAGGACGGGAAATGCGTGTCTACACCCGCACCCGATGGCGCCAACTGTGACGACGGCAACTTCTGTACGAGCTACCCCAAGTGCGTCGGCGGGAAGTGCGTTGGCTCAGCGGACGAAGGGATGGACGGAAAGCCGTGCGACGACGGCAACAGCTGCACGATCAACGACACCTGTAGCGGCGCCACCTGTGCGGGCACGCCCGACACCGGCGCCGACGGTGGCAGCTGCGACGACAAGGATCCCTGCACGGTCGAGGAGCAGTGCAAGGCGGGCAAATGCGACGCGGCCATGGCCATCGATGTCTGTCACGACGGCAACCCCTGTACCCTCGACCTCTGCGCCAAGAAGCTGCCGAAGGCGGCGACCTGCAGCCACGCCCCCGTGCAGGACGACAGCGCCTGCGACGACGGCAACGTGTGCACCGCCACGGGCACCTGCAAAAGCGGCCAGTGCATCGCCAGCGGGGGCGGGGGCAGCTGCAAGGACGTGCTGGCGGACGCGTTCGCCTGCGGCAAGGAGGGCGGCTGGACGCTCGAGCCCAAGGCCGATGACAAAAGCAAGCAGGTCGGCTGGGCGGTGGACAAGTCGCCGGTCGCGGTCAAGGCCAAGAGCGGCAGCTGTACCCTCAACTTCAACAACGGCGTCAACTTCGAGGCGACCGACAGCAAGGGCCTCCTGGTCAAGGCACTGGGCACTGCCACGCTGAAGGCGCTGACTCTACCGGCACAGTCCCACCTGACCTTCTGGAGCTACCACGACACGGAGACTGGTGGCCTTTCGAGCCCCTACGACAAGCGGCTTGTCGAGCTGTCCGTGGACGGCTTCAAGACCGTCGCCAAACGCTGGAAGCTGGACAACAGCAAGGCGGCCAAGGCGTGGAGTCAGCACTACTTCAGCCTCAAGGGCTGGGGCGGCAAACAGGTGCAGATCCGGTTCCGATTCGACAGCCACGACAACCTGAGCAACGCCGGCACGGGCTGGTTTGTGGACGACGTGAAGATTCAGTCGAAGTAAGGAACCGTCAGTGCGGTGGCGCCGCCCCCGGCTCCCACGCTAGGGCGCGCAGACACCGCCTCCGGCGCATAGGGTGTCAATGCATGGGACGACGAATTCAGCGTGGTCTGCTGACGCCGAGCCCAGAACCGGGCGTCCGACCAGCGCGTCACCTCCGCGTAGGCCCTGGCCACCGCCGCCCGGGTCTCCCGGGCCCAGGCCGCCCAGCGCGCGTCGTATTTCAGGCGAGCGACAGGGGAGGGCTCTTGACCCGCCACCAGATCGATCGCAGCCGCTGCTGACAACACACAGCGCTCGATACCCCGCCCCGATAGAGGATCCAGTGGGCCGAGGGCGTCGCCGATTGCGATGGCAGGCGAGGTAGCGGATCGCGGCGTCGGGGGACGAATCGCCCGGCAACACCAGACTCTCCCCACTTGTGCATCCCGTCGCTCAAGCTGCCTCCAGAGCCCCGACGAATCCACAGCGTCGCGCCATCCCGCAGCAAGGGAGGGGGCAGCAGCTGCGGCGATGTCGGCGTCGGTCATCCACACGATCTCTACAAGGCGAGCCCGCTTCGGCAGGGCGTAGATCCACCCTGTGGGGCAAGCGGCCAGCCAGAGTTCAGGCGGCGGCGCCCTCCGGCAGTCGACGACGGTGCCCACGGCGATGGGTGCCCGCCGAGTCTGTGCTCTGGCCGCGGAAGTCTTGGCAACGGGCGCCGCGAGCGATCGCGAGAGCCGACCTGCGGTCGCGTCCACCACCTGATCGGCTCGTACTTCGTGCGCATGCGCACTACCGTCTCTCTGTTCGATGCGCACGACAACGTCCGCGTCTCGACCTGACGTCTTGATGGCGCGCACAATGCCGACATGGTGAGAGAGCCCGGGTGGCGACCGCCTGAATAGCGCCTCACGGAGGTGAGCTTCCAACTGCTGCTGCTCGACAAATGCGGGCCCCAGAAGCCGTGGCCAGGCTGGATGATATTGGAACGTCTGTGCTGCCCACCGTTCGCGTATGCCGGCGCAGGTACGCCAGCTCTCGACATGGCGCTGGCCTGCCAACCCGAGAGAATTCAGGGCAATCACAGCTCTCCGGGTCAGGCAGAGCGTTCGGTGAGCACGCAAGCTCCCGGGCCGGTGCACCAGGGCAACCCGCAGCCCGCGCCGACAGCCGAGGGTGGCCGCGGCCAAGCCCGCCACCCCCGCGCCCGCGACGAGGACATCAACGCGCTGTGACGTCGGCATCTGGTCTGCTCCAGCTCAACGCTCCTCCTGCTGTCTGCGCGGGCCACGAGCGGTGGTGGCTGGTGGCCTCCCCACGATCACGAGCTCATCTTCGCGCCGGAAGCCGTGGCCGCTGGCGTCACTGCCACTGGCATGTAGTTGCACGCGCGCCACGGCGCCCGGCGGCACCCGCACCATCGCCGAATGCACACCACGCCCCTCATCGACGAATCGAAGGGCCCGCATCACGCCCCCGGACAGCGTCGCGTGGCCAACGACCGACGCCCTCCGATCATCGGGCAGCCCGTCACGCTTCAGCTCCACGTGCACAGCAGCCAGATCATCGCTGCCAGGTGGCTCCACGCGAGCGCTCATCGTCACCCGGGAGATGCACTGAACAGCGTACGCGACCACCGCCCCGTCCGGCTCGTGGGCGGTCGCACGCAGATCGCTCGACCACCGGGAGCGCGCGCTGCCGGTGGGTTCGCGCACGGACAAGGACAACCCCCAACCACCGAACACCTCGCTGCTGCGCCGGTAGGTCAACGACCCGGTGCGGAACATCAGGGTCCGCTGGCCCGGTGACGCCCAGTCCACCAACTGGTTCCCAGGCAGGTTACGCCCATCTGGACGGGTCAGCTGCATGTCGATGCGATCGACCGCAGGTCCGAGCACACGGACTACCACCAGGCTATCGTCCTCGCAGACAGCGAATTCACAGTCGTGTGTGGCGCCAGCCGCGATGTGGGTGACGGGATCGACGATGGTCTGCAGGCCAATGACCTCGGCGCTCAACTGCGCCACAAGCTTGAGCCCGGCCATGGCCATGGCGCTCGGGATCGATGAGGCGATCTCGGCTGTTTCGGTGGCCGACAGGAGAAACAGACGCCCCCCCTGCGCCGACGCCAGCAATTGCAGCTTTGCCGGGAGATCGCTGGCGGGTTTGGACTGGAAGATGACGACGAGCCGCCCCGGTCCGAGAGTCGCCTCAACGGGGCCATTCGCATCGCTGTCGCTGGTGAAGAACACGGCCTGGGATCGGATCTTCGGTGGTGCCGTTGCAGGCCACTTCGCACCGGCCGCCTTGAGCGCCTCAGGCAACGCCGCTGCGTATTTGTCGACAAGTTTATCAACCTCAGTCATCGCAGCGCTTGGACTATAGCACTGGCCGCTCGTGTCACCAGAGAGCTTGCTGATTACACCGGCCAAATTCAGCAGACTCTGAGTAACTCCAGCTGGCTGCGGCTTGCCCGGGACACCGGCAAAGACTGGCAGCGGCGGCACGATCGACTTACCGATCTCAGCCAGCCCAAGCCCGCCGTCGTTGCAGCGCACGGCACTCAAGAAGACGGCGGCGCCAGGCCCCAGGGCGAATATCAATCTGGACGCCAGGAACCTGGCCGCGGCCAGCGCAACGGGCGGCATGGCCGTTGTGGCATTGAGCGCGACGACAGCCAGGAGCCTGTCTGCCGGTCCAGTCTTGGCCTTCACCTTGACTTGCCACTTCAGCCATTGCGTTTGGCTTGGTAGTTGGCTGGGTTGAGACAACTCAGCAAGGAGTTCGTCGAAGGCGGCGGCAGCGTCTGGCTTGCCGGCTACCTCACCTGTAGAGCCCGGTGGCTTGTTGGGATGGGCGGAGATCTGGACGACCCCTTCCTCCAATCCGGCGGGGCCGGCGGCGAGCTTCGGGTCTGCAGGCGCAAGCGTGAAGTAGCGCGCGATGAAATGCAGAAGCCGCGGCGACTCTCCATCCGCCTTGGCTCCATCATATGTCACCGTCTGAACCGACGGATCGACCTCGATGGACTGGGTATACGGGACGGGCACGACCGAGCCTGCATCGCTGACATCCGGCTGCTCGACTTGGATCGAGATGCCACCCACCATCAACCCGGCCAGGCCGCCGGCCTTGACCGGGCCTGCCTTGGCCTCGGTCTTGATGTTGTCGACGACCCATGTACGCAATTTCAAGTAGTCGAACTCATCGGGTACATAAGCCGGTGGAATGCGAAACGTGATCGCCCGCGCCACGGCGTTCTGGGTCCCGTACAGCCCGGCGGGCACCACGCCGAAGTCCAGCTCCGGCGTGAGCAGATCGGGTGAGTACAGCCCAGCGTCGTTGGCGTCCGCCGTCGCGCCTACCTCGACGAAACGGTCCTCCGGAGCGCCCTCCTGCGGCACGACGAAACCCAGCAACCGCCAGCGCTGGATCATCCGCCAGGACTGTCCGATGCCTCGATCCCACTCCTTGAAGTCCTGCGCCGCTATCGCAGCCTTGGGCTTACCGCCCGAAATCGCTTCATTGCTCGGCACGACCTGGGCCGGGCGTTGAGCCGGCCACGCAAAGTCGCCGCAGGCTTCGTAGTCGATCTGCCAGGGCAGCGCGAGGTTCATCGTCAGGTAGCCCGGCTCCAGGCCGTTCTTCCAGTCATAGTCCTTGTCTTTGTGCAGCGCCTTCTTCCAGTTCCCCTTGCCAGTCGTGGCATCGTAGGCAGCCTGCAGACGAAACCGATCCGGGCCGCTAGTGGCCACGAAAAGGCTTTCGTCGCGATCGCCGGCGCTGAAGCCCTCGAGATGCGGGACCTCGATGCCCGGCCCGAGCAGGCCACTGAGGATCTGATCCATGGCCGCACGGTCCATGGCCTCGGGCTTGGTCAGTGGAGGCGGAGCGCCTGCCGGCAGCTTGCCGGCAGCCCAGTACACGAGGCGGGTGTATTGCACTCGCGTCAGCGCTACAACGTGCTTGTCGGTCTTTCCGGCCGCAAAATCCGCTGCGAGAGCATTCGCACCAGCTCCGCCCGTTATGATCGGCATGTTCTGCAGCTTACTGAGCGCGCCGACCAGCTTGGGCCACTTGGCGATGGTGTCCGTCGCCAGCTTGGTGACCTCGGCGGGCAGGTCGGCCGGTGGCTTGAGCGACGCCAGGATGAAGGCTCTGGTCTGATCGGGCATGCCACTGTAGCCCTTGGTATTCGACGGGATCAGGGCGCCGTGGGGGCTCTTGTTTGCCGTCGACTTCCAGGCAAAGCCAGCAAAGGTGGCGCGGTTGACCCAGCGCACCCGTGCCGCCGCCCGCAGCAGCGGCTCGATGTCGCGCTCCAGCCACGTATCCGCCGCGATGGACTTGAGCATCGCGTCGGTAGCCAGGCCCTCCTCCAGCGTGTCCTGCATGGTGATCACATTGCGGATGCCCGGCGCGTAGTCCGGCGGCGCGACCACCACCCATGCGCCGACGGCTTCGACGGTCGTATCGCTCAGGTTTACGCTGAGCTTGGCCAGCACCTTGGCCTTGTCCAGGGTGACGGTCGCGGCGACGCTTCCGTCAGAGGTCCCGTCGGCCCAGAATGGGTTGTCGAACAACGAAATGAGGAGCTTTCCGTAGTCGAGGTCGCCCGAGGTCTGGGTGTAGGCGAAGGACTCCAACGACTTTGGCGTGACCGCTGCACCATCGCCTCCGACGACCACCAACGCCCCCGAAGTGTCGGTGTAGGCGGTGCCCGGCTGAACACTCACCTTGTTGGACTGACTTTTGGCCATCTCCTTGGCCATCTGCTCGAGGCCAGTGAGACCGGCATTGCTCAGTGAGCTCTTCTGATCTTCGTACTTGGAGTAGGCAGGGGAGTTCTTGTAGCCCGGGGCTACTTGGCCGAAGTCAAGGACAATTGGCGGAAGAACTGCCGCCGCTGGCGGCTTGCCGCCCTCGCTGACCACAGAAGTGGTCGAAGTTCCTTTCAGCTTCTGAGTCGCACCGCCTTGCGTGATGGTCGGAAGTGGGTTGCGGCTGTTCAGATTCTTCAACGAGTACGGCGTTGCAGCTGGCTTGGCGTGACCGAGGACTACAGACCATGCGATCTTGGCTGCGATCGCGTCCGGGCCATCGACCAACACCTCGACGGGGTTCTTGCCGTTTACATACGCAAAAACGCGAAAGCGGCAACCCTGCGGCTTGATCCGGCCGAGTGGATCTTTATAGCCACCGGCGGGCAGCTCGACCGATCCTGGCACCTCCGGGCCGACGAAGTGGTGCGTGGTGCTGTTGCCGACGCGAGCGACACCGATCGCGGGGTGGATTCGTAGTGTGAGCTTCAGCATGTGGCCTCCAGATCAAGGTGCAGCGTCGCGCACGCAGCGGAAGCCTGTCATGGCTTTGGAACGCAGAAACGACCAGGGAGCAGGGTCAACGAGAAAGTCGTCATATGCCTGCGTCGTGTCGACTGTTGAGCTGTCGGCGCACGGATAACCCATGCAGTCAAGGGCGCACACATGATCCTTGCAGTAGATTGGAGAACCATCTTGAGCCCGTTCACCCATCGTAGCAGACAGGAACAGGCGGTGGACACCGTACCAGAGGCTCTCGATCGCCATATCGAAGGACGCGCCACGGATCTCGCGGCAGCGCGACTCCGCTCCGTCAGCTCGGATGCACGAGCCAGTCTCGGAGCTCGGCAATGGCGTGGGGCGCCCCGGCACGTAGGCGTGCCAGCAGCAGTCTCGGGTCCACTCGGGGACATTGCCGAGCAGATCCATGACGCCATACACGCTCCGGTCCTTCGGCTTGGAGCCCGGGCGCTGAGGCCGGCACCGGCCGCAGCCGGGACAACGGGGGGACGACAACGCATAAAAGCCTTCTTTCGGGCATTTCCTTGGGTAGCTGAAGATGCTGTCCACTACGGTGGGCACATGGCCATAGCCGCACTCCGGATGCGGCCGCGTCCTTTTTTCAGTGTAGTCGCAGGAGTTGGACCTCTGGCCTTGCCAGCACTTCACATCTCCAAGGCCCGGGATCTCGTAGCCGATGCCGCTGATCACGGCGTGATCGCATGAAGGGAGCGCGTCACCCCAGGGGTAGACGGGCATGGCGAGCCGGCAGTCCTGACCGGGGTACATCTCGCAGCCGCCGCGACCGGCCTTCTCCCACTGGGCTCCGCTGGGCAGCTGACCTCCGAGCCAGCGGCAGTAATCGTTGGCCATCTGCCAGGTGACCGGGGCGATCGGCAGCTCGTCTTTTAGCGCCGCGGCCTGTTGGTTGTACCAGCGAATGCCCTTGATAACCGAGCTGATGTGGGGGCTCGGCTGCGCCGACCAGTTGTCGCGCTTGAACTTGTGGTACAGGTCATCATCCAGGTGCCAGGGCGGAAGCGGACAGCCGCCGGCGGCGACGCAGCGCTTGTATTTGGCGAAGGTGACCTCATACTTGTCGATCCAGTATTCAGGGACCCGACGCTTGTGGTAGGGCTCGTCGGGGCCGACCTTGATGCCGCGAGAGGCGCGGAATTCATCGCACATCTTCTTTCGCCAAGCGAGGTTTCCCTTGCCCGCGTCGCCCTGACCGGCCTGGACAGCAGCTTCGATGACATCGAGCGACGCGCAGCAGTACTCGGAGCCGGGACCAAATGGCCGGCAGCCCATCCAGAAGGGCCCGGCGGGGATGTGGATCATGTCGCGGATGTGCCCGTCCTGGCAAACCGGGCCATCCGGTACCCGCTTGTGGACACAGCCCTCATCGGAGTCGCACGTATCCACCGTGCAGGGGCTGTGATCGTCGCAGTCCGTCGCCGTAGCGCTGGTGCAGAGGCCGGCGACACAACGATCATCGGCAGTGCACGGGTCGCCGTCGCTGCATGCCGCGCCCGTGATTGGGGCGTGTTTACAGGTGCCGGCCACGCAAGTGCTGGCGGTGCACGGATCGAGGTCGTCACATGTGGCGGGGCCGCAGCCGATGTCGCGCGCCACGGCCGGTGCGTCCTGGGTACTGACCGCGGACTCCTGGGAGTTCCCGCTGCACGCGCTCGCACCCGCAATGAGCACAGCGACCATCCACAGGGTGGGGTGGGGGGCGGGCTTGTGGGGCTGGGCTGGGCGCATCTCCAGACTCCGTGGCGAGAGGCAACGCGATTGTTGCAAGGCCCTGCCATGGCTGCACGCCGAGCTCGTCACAGACGCGCCACCGTGGCTACCTGCGGAGGAGAGTACATGTCGACGGGCGCCCGGGGGCCAGACGCGACGGCAACGCTGTCCGCTCACGCGAGCAGGAAGTTCTCAAGCATCGCCACGGACCCCTGCGTCGGAGACGTGGCGGTGTCCCCGAAGTCCGGCACCAGCAAGCCGTAGAACCCGGTGATGACGACCGAGACCTCTGCGTTGGCGTTTTGGACGATCGGGAAGATCCTCATGCCGTAGGGCAACTCCTCGTCGGCGCCATAGAGCACCCTGATCCCATCCGGCCCGCCCAACTTCGCCGCGTAGGCCTCATACAACTCGGCGGCAGCGGGGGTGATGTCGGCGTCGTAGACCGGCACACCCATGAAGTGGTAGCAGTTCCGGCCGCTCCGCGGATCAGCCGCGAACTGCGGCTGCCCACCCAGCAGCAGTTCGGCCTTGCGCATCTGGTTGGACACCGCTGGCGGCACGATGATGCAGTCCGCGCGTCCACCGGTGCCGTCGCGTCCGGCCGGGCTGACCATGTTGTACAAGTCCATGATGTCGGCAAGACCGAAGGCGGTGCTCGCCAGATCCCGGACCTGCGGGTACGTCGGCGACGCTCCGAAGCCGAGGATGAGGCTGCGCAGGCCGGTAACGGTCGGCGACCCGGTGCCGTTGAACAGGCGCCGCGTCAGCTCGCGCAGGTACAAGTTCACCGCACCCTGGGTCAGCACGTCCTTCAGCGACGCGACCGACGAAAACTGCTGCGCCTGATACTGATCCATCGTCACCGAGATCGTCAGTCGCGCCATGTTCGTCGCGGTAGCGACCGGCTGGCTCTCTCGGTTACCGGGCGAGGTATCGACGAAGTTGAAGGTCGTGGGGTCGGCGTCTTGGGGCCACATCTCATTGGCGGAAGGGTCTCCCGGCGCGGTCAGCGTCGTGTACTCAACTCTGCTGCCTGGCGGATAGGGCGCCCGCTCGAACGGCACAGCGTGGATGAAGTCATTGCGCGCCAGGTTGGCAACGCCGACGCCGAAGTTGGGCGACTCCGCGGCGCGGAACGGTTCGTAGACAAAGTGCTGAACGCGCGGAGTCTGGGCGAAGGATGCGGCGACGGTCTCATTGAATGCCATGGTGCAACTCCCGGTGTGGTCGGACTCGATTACCTGTATTGTGAATCATCATGACGTTTCAGATGATGTAGTGGCCAAGCGCGACAACGACGGCTTCGCCGCTCGTGTAGCTGGTGACGGCAACCTGTAGCCCCTCTGAGAGCGGCAGCGCGAATCCACGTTCGCCGAAGTCCAGGGTGCCCACCTGACCCGATCCGCCTGCTGACTTGCCAAAGGAGGCAATCTGGACATTGGTTGCTGTGGAGTCGACGGTGACATCTCCGTCAAAGTCTGCGGTGTGGGTGATCGCCAAGCGGGTGATGGCCAAGCGGCGACCAGACACCGCTGAGATCACCGCAGTCGTGCCGTTCGCCGTCAACGTCACGGCACCCTGGGCAGCTCCGTACATGGAGCCGGATCGTGTAGACATCGAGCCCTCCGATTGTGCTGGCCGTCCTGACCTCACGCACTTGATGTTGCTGGGCAGCCATACCAAAAACACGAGGGGGGGACAAGGGTTTATGATATCCTCGATCCACCACTTGACCTACGCAACCAAGAATGGCGTTACCATCACCGCTCTTTTTACGCTTGGTCACGGCCGAATCCACCATCGCCACCGTCTCATCACGCCCGACAAGCCATCAGCCACCCTCAAGATCAGAATTCCAGGGTTTTTTGCGGGTGAAAAGACACAGATCTCCACCGCGCTCCATCCACGAAGGCGCGCCACAAGACCTGGGGGATAGGCCGCATGAACGCACTTACCTGCTGTTGCGAGGGAGGTTGTCATAAGGCTCATTGGACGAAGCCGCTCCGCGGCAAGGCCTGTTCGCGTCGATCAGCCTGACCTCTGCGACGGGAGACGCCACCCGGTGGCTACCCCCAAACTCCATGGTTCGCTCGCAATCCCGCGGGTCTGAACC
>JAUIAC010000604.1 GCA_030425545.1 bacterium
ACCCGAAAGAGGTCGAGGCCGGGAAAGACGCCCAGCAGCGCCGGCATCACGGGGCCGTGGCGGCCCGGGGAGAGGGCGACAAAGAGGGCGACCCCTGCGCCGAGCACCCACCCGCGCCGGTCCTGCGAGAGCCCCAAGACGCCGAGCGCCAGCGCGACCCCGCCCACGTGGGCCAGGGTCTCGTGATACGAGAAGCCCGTCAGCCGAGGGCCCACGCCACCGAACGCGTCCCACGCCACCGCGGTGGTCAGCGAGACCGGCTTGGCGGAGAAGGCGAGGGGGAGCGTGTCGGCGTTGGCCAGCCCGCGGTTGAGCAAGGGAGCGAGCTCGGCCGTGGGCCACAGCTGCGCCGCGGCCAGCAACAGCGCGCCTGGCGCGGCGAGGGCGAGCAGCCCAGCGCCCTTCCACGGCAGCGGGCGCGGCGTGGCGGCGAGCGTGGCGAGCAGCAAGACCACCAGCCCCACCCCCGACAGGTAGCTGACCTGCGGGTGGCCGGCGAGCAGCTGGAGCGCCAGCGCGACGCTCGTGAGGGCCGCGTGCCGGGGCTGCCCGCTGCGCAGCGTCGCCAGCGCCGCCGCCCAGATCCACGGGGTCCAGGCCCACGCCTGCACGAAGCTGACGTGCCCTGAGTAGATGTGTCCCCAGGTCTGGCCCGCGCCGAGCAGGACCGCGGCGGTCACCACGCCAGCGAGGTCGGCGTCCCGCCAGCGGCGCCCGCGCGCGGCGTTGCTCAGCACCACGCCACCGGCGCCGAGCCACAGGGCGTGAGCCCCGCGCAGCCACTCCAGCGCTTGCTCGGGCGGCAGGGCGACGGCGAGCAGGTTGGGCGGGTAGAGCACACCGAGCTGCATGCCGGCGAGCAGCGGAACGCCGCCCAGGATCCACGGATTCCAGGTCGGCCACTCGCCGCTGAGGAGCATCGCGCGCAGCGCGCGCCGCATGGGGAGCTGGTAGGAGTAGAGATCCGTCCCGTTGCCGACATAGACCCCGTCGGTCAGGGCCGGCAGCCAGGCCGGGCTCGCCAGGACCAGGATCGCCAGCCACGGCCAGCCACGGAGCCACCGCCCTGCGCCGCCCTCGACGTGTTGGCCCGGACGTACGCCCGAGCGTGGTCCGGGCGCGTTCACGGTCGGACCGGCTCGTGCGCGAGGATCTGCGCGAGCGCGCTCAGCTCCGACAGCCGCGCGGGTTCTTCGCGCGCACGGGGGACGGGCACCACCTCCGGCGCGTGCGGTCGCTTGGCGAGGCGGGCCCGCAGCGTGTCCAGATGGCCATGGTCTGACCGGGCCAGGCGCGCCATGGCTGCCGCGACAGTCTGGATGGCCTGCAGCGTCTCGGCGTCCTGTTGCGACGGCGCCGCGGTCTCCGCTCGACCGGGCGTCTCAGCTGCGATGGCATGCCGGAGCTCGGCCGCGACCTGGTCGGGCGCGTCGAGCGCGGCCTCACTGAAGGACTGCACCCGGTTGAGGACCCAGGCGCCGACGGTCATCTCCTCCTGCAGCAGCCGGTCGCTGAGATAGAGCCCCTCCGTCG
Organism: bacterium; assembly: GCA_030425545.1. GTDB lineage: Bacteria > Myxococcota_A > UBA9042 > UBA9042 > UBA9042 > UBA9042. Next base: position 1,534 of record JAUIAC010000604.1, read on the forward strand.
TGCTGGTCTCGTCGCACGCCGACACCACGAGAAAGGCGGTGCGCTCACTGCGCAGCAGGGCCGTCACGTCCTGCGCGGTCTGAATGAAGCCGTCGAAGGTCTCGCTCAGCAGGCTGAAGAACTCGAGCAGCGCGGTGAAGCTCTCGGCGCTGGTGAAGCGACCGAGGCCCCGCATGACCAGGCCGCCCTTGCGGAACATGCCGGCTCCCTCGCGCTGACGGCGCAGCGAGCGCAAGAGCATGCGAAACGCACCCGACCCGAAGAGGTCGATCATGCGCTGCGGCGCCTCCAGAAAGTCGAGGGCGTGCGCCGAGGGCGGCGTGTCGAGCACCACCAGGTCGTAGGAGGTCTCGGTCACCACCTCGTAGAGGCGCGCCATGGCCATGTACTCCTGCGAGCCGGCCAGCACGGTCGAGCCTTGTTGGTAGAAGCGGTTGTCGAGGATGGCCTGCGCCTTCTCCGGGGTGGGGGCGAGGCGGAGCACGGCACGGTCGAAGGTGGACTTCACGTCCAGCATGGCAACGTCGAGCGGCGCGGCGACGTGTGCCCCGTCGGCGGCGAAGTCCTCCACGGAGATGGTCTGCACGTGCTCGTCGAAGGCCGCGAGGCCCAGGGCGTTGGCGAGGCGCCTGGCCGGGTCGACGGTCAGCACCAGCGTCCGCAGGCCCTGCTGGGCGGCCGCGACGCCGAGCGCAGCCGACACCGTGGTCTTGCCGACGCCGCCAGCGCCGACGCAGACCAGCACGCGTTTGTTGTGCAGCAGCTGACGAACTGAGTTGGCCACGGTCGCTCCCCAGCGCGGATGGGAGCATGCGCCCCCGCGAGGCGTCAAACCGGCGCCGCAGGGGGCTCGGTTGCCGGAGAGAGGGCAGGGGAGGGGCGGTCGACCGGCTGACCTGACGCTAGGGTGGATGAGGAGGGAGGGGAGCCTTCGCGTCAGGCCAGCCGGCCGAGTTGCCGTTGCCCAGGGGGTGGGGAGAGGGGAGAGAGCCCCCCGGGCTTCAAAGACACAACGCGACGCGGCGGCGGAAAATTTCACGGCGGCGAAAAAAAAAGTGCCGGCGCACGGGAGGCCCTGCCCGCACGGCGCGCGCTGTGCGTCGGGTCGTGGCGCTGGCCGCGCGGGGCCGCCATACTTCGCGGGCCGCATGCTGTCGGCCTTGGAGCGCTCGGTGGTCAACGTGGCTCAAGACGGAACCCGCGGCGCAGGGCCGCGCTCAGGTCGACGACCCACCCCGCGGTCGCCGCGCTGGCTCGCCCGAGCTGTGCCGTGGCGCTTCGGCCCGCGTGGGCGCTGGCTGTGGTGTGCCGTGGTGCTTGGGCTGGTGAGTTGCGCTGGACCCGAGGGCGCCACGACCGACGCGCAGCACCCAGCCGGGTCCGACGTCGCCGCTGGCGACGCGGTCTCGGGCGATGAGACCTCAGACCCAGACGGCGGGACGACCGGCCCACGGCTCACGCACCTGCCCTTGGGCACCCACGCCACCGGCGAAGACGGGCTGAGCGGACCGATCGCGTTCGACCTGCCCGCCGGCGTGACGGCCATGGTCCTGCGGGTGGAGGGCGACAGCGCGTACAGCTACACCCTCGCGGGCTTGGAGCGCGACGCTGGCTTTGCGCTGGTGCCCAAGGCCTGGCTGTCGCTCAGCCCGTCGCCCCAGTCCTGCGTGTCGCCCTGCGCCAACCGCATCGTCGC
>JAUIAC010000069.1 GCA_030425545.1 bacterium
CGCCGGCCACGACGCTGCCCAGGCGCTTCGGCGGGGCCCCGGCTTCGGCGTTGGGGCGCACCTTCCACAGCACGAAGTCGGCTGGCTCGCCGACCTCGAGCTGGGCAACACGGCCGGTGAGCGGATCGCGGTGGAAGTTGGCGAGGGCGTCGCTGGCGCTCACGCGCTCTGCCGCGACGGGGTGCTGCGTCCACGCCTGCATGGCGCGCCACGGGTGCACGGCGCCCACCGGTGCGTCGGAGCCGGCGAGCAGGGGACACCGCTGCGAGAGCGAGGCGGCGCGGTAGGCCCAGCCGGCTCGAGCCGCGCCGAGTCGGGCCGGCGCCCAGGGCGCGTCGTCGAGGCGATGCAGGGGCTGCACGCTGCAGAGAAAGCCCTTCAGCTGCGGGATCTGATCCGGGCGCACCACCTGGGCGTGCTCGATGCGAATCGGCAGGGCGTCCGCGGGGCGCTTCGCCCGCCGCACAGCGGCCAACAGGCGGTCGAGGGCGGCGTCGCCGATCACATGTACAGCGAGCTGCACGCCGGCCGCGTCGACCTGCTGAATCGCGTCAGTCAGCTCCTGAACCGTCAGCGCCGGCGTCGCGTGGGTCGCCGTGTCGTCGGAGTAGGGCTGCGACAGGCTCGCAGTGCGGGCGCCGAGTGTGCCGTCGAGCCACACCTTCACGCCGGCCACGGTCACCAAGGGCATGCTGGCAGCGAGCGGCGCGACGACCGGCTTGGTCGACTTGCTCTGAGCGACCGCCGCGCTGCGCCGGGCGAGGACGCGGCGCTTCTCAGCGAGGCGCGCGAGCCACGCGGCCGTCCCAGGCGCGGGCCAGGCGCGGTACAGGCGGACTCGCATCGGGAGCCGACCGGCGCTCTCGAGCTCCTCGAGCAACACCTGCAGCTCGGGGCGGGCGCCCATGACGTGCGCGCTGGTGATGCCATGCAGCGCCCACCGCTTGAGCAGTCGCACCACGAAGGGCTTGAGGTGCTCCCCAGCGGGCGGACGCAGCCCGTACCAGGCGCGTCGCGCCAACGACTCGGTCACCCGGCCCTTGGCCGCAGCGACCCGGGTCCGCAGGGTCACAGGCAGCTGGCCCAGCAGCGTCTTGCTCAGCTGGGCGCCGTGCCCGTCCGCCGTGCTCAGCCACACGGGCAGCTCGGGCGCCAGCTTCTCCAGGGCGTCCACGTCGAGCTGGGCCGCGAGGGCCGGCTGCAAGCCAAACCCCCACACCCAGCCGCCCACGGGGATCAACCCCCGTCGCGCCTCGAGCGCCTGCTGCAGCGCCGCGGTGGTGCGGACCGTGCGCAGGTCGACCGCGTCCTGCAGCAGCGCGGCGCCCTCGAGGTGGACGTGGGCGTCGGTCAGGCCGGCCGTGACGTGGGCGCCCCGGGCCTCGACCGTGGCGGTGCTGGCGCCGACCCGCAGCGCGAGGGTGGCCCGGTCCGCGATGAGGGCGATGCGGCCGTCTCGCGCGCCGATCGCGACCTTGCGACCGTCTGCGAGTCGGGCGTCGTAGACCACCAGGTGCATGTCGAGCGGGCGGGCCCGCTTGCCGCCCTGCTTCACGTTCTCCGCCGGCGGCACGATGAAGTCACGCAGCCCGCTGCACCCGCTCGCCGCGACCACGGTCGTGGCGCACAGGGCGAGCCCGAGCCAGACACGACGGACCTCGATGTTCGCTCCCCTGCTCACTCACGCTCCTCTGCGGGCGGGACCAGCCGCAGCCGCTCGCCCGCCATGGGGACCAAGGTCCAGCCCTCGCCCGCGCGCCTGTTCAGTTCCTCCAGCAGGCCGGAACGATCAATCCACTCCGGGACCCCCGCACGGATCAGCTCCGCGAGGATGGCCGGCCAGAGCGCGTCGTAGCGACTCGCGGCGAGGCGCACCTTGCCCTGGACACGGCCCCGTGGAAAGGGGAGCCCGTCGGCCGCGGGCGCGCCAGCGACGGACTCCGTCTCGCCGCGACCTGTGACATAGGGACAGTCGTGGGCGAGAAAGCCCTGCGGTCCGGCGACGTCGGCGTGGTGACACCAGGGGGCACGCGCGAAGCGATCCTCGTACACCGAGCAGCCCCAGCGCGCGTTCGGCTGCGCCACCAGGAACTTGCAGCGCAGCCCCGGGAGCACCACAGGGACACCGTTGACCGGCAACGCAAGGTGGCAGCTCACACCGCAGCGGCGACACAGCGACTCATGGGCCGGGTCTGCGCGGCCTGCCTCGCTGGCGCCAGTCGCGCCCGCAGCGACCGCTGCCGAAGCGGAGCCCTCTCCCGCACGCTGGGACAGAGGGCGCGCCGTCGGTCGCGTCGTGGCCGACGTGGGCTGATTGGGTTCGGATGCGTCCCTGGCGGCCGGCGCCTTCTGCACCGGATCGGTCACGGTCGCGGGAGCTCGGCGCGGGCCCCGACCGGTGCGCCGAGCACGGGCGCCAAGGCCGTGTCGCCAGCGTCCGACGCCGGCTCGCGGACGAAGAGCAGGTAGCTGGTGACGCCGATCGCCAGGCCGGACGCGAGGTAGAGCGCGCCGCCGTAGTGCTTGTTGGTGTCGGCGATCAGCCCCTGGTTCTCCGCCTTCTCGATGTCTGCGAAGTAGGACTGCAAGCCCCACGCGCCGTAGCTCGCCAACGCGAGACCGGCCGCGACGCCGCCCCAGCCGATGGCCATGCCCGCGATCTTGGACGAGCCAGCGATCTGACTGCAGCGCACCACCGACGTCTTGCCCAGGGCCACGGTCACCTTGTGGAGCTCCAGCAGGGCGCCGCGGCTACATGCCACCTCCCGCTTGCCCACAGGCAGCGTCAACGTGACCACGTCGCCCGCGCGACGGCCGTCGGAGACGTCCTGAACCTCGCCGTCGATCTTGACGTCCACGCCCTTGAGCCCGCCAGAGACCACGACGCGCACCTTGCCCACAGCCTTCTTGAGCACCACCTGGATGTCGCTGCTGCCTTGGGCTTCCACGGTCACCGTGCGCCGCGTCGCCTGGTAGCCCGGAGCCGAGATCTCGACCTTGTTGCGGCCTGCGTCGACCCACCGGTCGAGCCCACCCTTGTAGGTCGTCCCTTTGTAGAGGACCTCCGCGTTCGCCGGCTGCACCTTCACCTGCAGCCGCCCGGTCGTCTTCATCGCGGCTTTGATCTGCGCGATCTCCGTCGACCGGACCTTGCGCAGCGCCTTGGGCGCCTTCCGCGCAGAGATCGACTCCAGCACCGCGAGCGCCTTGCCGTAGCGGTGCAGCACCCGCAGCGTCCGCGCCTTCAGCAGGAAGATCGCCGGGTGCTCGAAGTACTCGGCGGCCCGCGTGACCAGCTCGAGGGCCTCGTAGGGCTCGCCGCCGTCCAGCTTCTCCTTGGCTTTCTTGAACAGGGCGTTGGCCTTGGCCGGATCCTGCGCGGCCTGCACCTCCGTCGTCGTCGCCACGCACAGCGACGCCGCCAGCACGACGCCGACCAGCCCTCTCCCCATGCTCGTCACTCGCCTGCCCACGTCGACTCGACCTCCGCTCGCGCTCTACCCCGGCCTGACCTTCACCGGCGGGGTCGGCGCAGCCTACATGCCCCAGTCCAGCTTCTTCTTCTTCTTCGGCGCGGCCCGCTTGACGGGGACCGGCTTGGCCGGGGCCTTCTTCTTCAGCTCGGACGGAAGCCGCTCGATGCGCGCCTCGACCACAGCCTTCGACTTGATCTGCACCTCTCGGTCCTCGTAGCCGTCCAGCTTGAGCACCAGGGTACGATCTGCGTCCTTGAGCGTCACCTTCAGCTTGTAGGGGGTCTTGCCCACCTCCATGCCCTTGAGGAACACCTTGGCTCCCGGCGGTGTCGACTCGATCGCCACCACGTGCACCTTCGACGCAGCCTTGGCCGCCGCGAGCTTCTTCTCCAGCACGCGCTTCTCGCGCTCCTTGCGCTCGGCTTCCTTCCGCTTCTCCGCGGCGACACGCTCAGCTTCCTTGCGCTTGCGCCGCTCTTCGTCGGCCTTCTGCCGCGCCAGCTGCGCTTGCTTGGCCTTGGCTTTGGCCTTGGCCTCGCCGTCCCCCAGAGCGCCGGACTGCAGCGCGACCACCACCCCGCCCCCGACCACGAGCACGGCGACGATCAGCAGCAGCACCAGCCGGCCGACGCCGCTGCTGCCCTCGGAGGCCTTGGACGCGGCCGCGCTCTGCTGCTTGCCCTTCTCGAGCGCCTTCAACGCGTCGACCGTGTCGAGCGCGACCGTGGCGTCCCCCCCGGCGGCGACGCCCGGGCTGGGCTTCATCGCCGCGACCGCGCTCACCGTGTCGAGGGCGCGGGTCGCCTCCGGATCGTCGGCTGGAGCGTCGCTCATGGCCTCGATCACGCGAGTGGCGTCCGGATCGTAGGGCGGCATCGCCTTGCCAGCGTCGCCGATCGGCGCCATGGCGCGCGTGGCTTCGTCGTCGTGGGACGCGGGCGGAATCGTGTGGGGTCGGGCCGGAGTCAGCGCCGCGTGTGGCGTGTAGTGGCCCACCGGCAGCCCTGCCCCGGCGCGCTGCAAGGCGGCCATGGCGCTGTCGATGGCGGCGACCACCTCTTCGGCGCTCTGGTAGCGGTCCTCGGGCCGCTTCTGCAGCAGCTTGAACACCAGCCCGTCGACCTCCTCGGGGATGGCGATGTCCGTGGACACCTCGTCCATGTGCGGCGCCGCCTGCTGCACGTGCATGATCGCCACCGCGATCGGCTCGTCCGCGACGAAGGGCGGTCGTCCGGTGATGCACTCGAACATGATCACGCCGAGCGAGTAGAGGTCGCTGCGGTTGTCGAGCTTCTTCCCCTGGGCCTGCTCGGGCGACAGGTAGCGGGGCGTGCCGAACATCTTGCCCGCCTGGGTCAGCTGGGCGTTCTCGTCCTCGAGGAACTTCGCGATGCCAAAGTCGATGACCTTCACGAAGTCAGCTTCACCATAGATCTCGCAGACGAAGATGTTGTCCGGCTTCAGGTCGCGATGAACGATGTTCTTGCTGTGCGCCTCGGCCAGCGACTTGCAGACCTGGCGAAAGATGTAGAGGCAGCGCGACATGTCCATGCGGCCCTGCTGGAGCACCCCAGAGAGGGTCTCACCGGTCAGGAACTCGATGACCATGAAGATATGGCCGGCGTTGTCGCGGCCAAAGTCGAGCACGCTGATGGTGTTCGGGTGGCGAAGCTGATTGGCCGCGCGCGCCTCCTGCTCGAAGCGCATGACCTGCTTTTCGTCGGACACCAGGTGCGGAGCCAGCACCTTGACGGCGACGATGCGGTCGCTCATCTGGCTGTCTTTGCCGGTGTAGACGGTGCCCATGCCGCCCTGCCCGAGCAGCTCGACGAGGTGGTATCTGCCCGCAAGGGTGTGGCCGACCAGGTTGGTCTGCGACGGTCCCGGAGCTTGTTCGCCTGCCATGCACGCTCCTGCCACCGCGGGTTGCCGTGCGGGCCTAGTTTGAGCGGCGCGAGCCTACCACCGGCTTCGAGCGGGCCGCAAATCCGCCGACCGGGTCAGGATCGCCGCACACCGCTGCGTCCGCCCCGGGTCCCGATGACCGAGCCGGGCGCGCGTGGCGTCGCGGCACGCACCCCGTGGCCGAGGGGTTTTGACGCCCGTCACCGAGCGAGAGATCGGGCGGGTTTGAATCGGCCCCGAAGCGAGCTAGGATGGCGCGCCATCGCACCCTGCAGGAGGCCGAAGTGACCCACCGTCTGTCCTCGATCGCCTCGCCGACCCTCGCGCGCCTCACCCGCGCTCGCCTGGGCCCCACCGGGACCGTCGCGCTGCTGCTGACCGCGCTCTTCGTGGGCGGCGGCTGCGGCAAGGGCTCGTCGATGGGCGCGCCCCGCGGCAGCACCAGCTCGGACAAGGAGGAGGGGAAGGACGTCCTCTCCGGCAAGCAGATCTTGCAGAAGGGGGGCCTCTGCTCCCTGGACAAAGAGGTCGACCCGGACGACGTCGAGAAGGGCAGCGACGAGGAGATGATCCTGAAGCTGTACACCTACGCCCTGGCCAAGAACGACGACGCGACCTTCAAGAAGTTTCGCGCGCTCTTCCCAGACTCCATGAACACGCGGGCGATCAAGGAGAACTACTGGGGCCGGATTCGGAAGAACGTGCACAAGTTCATGACCGAGCCGGGCGAGCCGGGGTACACCATCTGCCGCAAGATGACGACGGACAAGGGCATCAAGTACTTCATCAAGAGCAACGACCCACGCCAGCACCCGCCACCGATCGTCGTGGGCGAGGTCGACGGCGAGAAGAAGATCCTCACGTTCACGCCCTTCTGACGTCGCAGCTGGACCCTCGTCCACAGCAGCGGCCCAGGCCCCCAGCTCCCGGCCCCGCTGAACAGGCGCCACCGCGCGCCCCCTCAGCCGCCCGACACGGACCCCAGACGCGAGGCGACGCAAGGGTGAAGACCCAGACGCCGACGACGCCCGCCCGTTCCCATCTAGAGAGGCACCCGATGTCCCTGACCCGAAGCAAACTGACCCTGTCGCTCCGCGCCGCGTGCCTGCTCGCGGCGGTGCTGCTCACTGGCTGCGCCGTCGAGCCGGCCGAGACCGCCCCCATCGCGCTGTCGGTGAAGGCGCTCACAGGGACCTGCGGTGGCAACGCGGGCGCCAACCCCTTCACCGAGATCGGCTCCTACGAGCTGGTGGTGCACGACTCGGACGGGACCCAGCTGCGGCGCTTGCCCGCCAGCAAGTCGGGCAGCGCCCTGACCATCGCGGACGTGCCCGCCGGGAGCGGCCTGACCATCAGCCTGCTCGGCAAGGTCGGCAGCGCCAGCAAGTGGTTCGCCCGCCGCTCCGGGCAGAAGATCGTGAAGAACACCACCACCACCTTCGACATGACCATGATGTCGGTCGAGTCCTTCACCTGCGTCGCGCCCTCCGCGGGGCAGATCGTCAACGTGCTCTTCCCGGCGGTCACCCCGCTCGCGGGCGGCAAGGTGCTCATCACCGGCGGCTTCACCACGGCGAAGACCACCGGCGACAAGATCGAGCTGTCGGGGCCGTCCGACATGGCGTGGATCTTCGACCCCAACTCGGGCGAGCTGCGGGAGCCCAAGGACAACGCCCGCCTGGCCAAGCCGCGCGCTGCCCACTCGGCGATCTTCCTGCCCAAGAGCAACCGCGTGCTCATCGTCGGTGGCGCTGAGAAGATGACCGTGGACACCAAGGCGGGCGGTCCGCCGACGTGGCGCGTGTCGGACGGCGTGGGCATCACCTACGAGGTCTTCGACATCGCCACGGAGACCTTCGTCGCGCCGGACGCCAAGTCGCTGAACTTCGCGGTCAAGCGGGCCTTCCCGAACCTGATGCCCTTGTCGGACGACTATGTCGTCTCGCTCGGCGGCGGGCTGTGGCCGGCCAAATCGACCAGCGACAAGACGACCTACATGCACTCGAACCTGTACGACCCCACCGATGGCGACCAAGGCGCCTTCGTGAAGGTCGGCGCGGCCCTGCCGCTCAACACGGTGCGCTCGGGCGCGTCCATCGCCTTCCTGGGGACGACCAACGACGGTGGCAGCAAGTACCTGATCTGGGGCGGCGACTCCGAGGGCATCCACGCCGAGGTCTTCGCTGAGAGCGCCATGGCGGGCGACGGCATCTTCGACGCGGGCTTCAAGGTCGAGGGCGACATCACGTCCATCAAGGGCGGGCTCTACTTCGCCACGCTCACGCCGATCGGCTCCGGCAAGAACGCCGACGGCGACGCGGTGGTGCGCTTCCTCTCCGTCGGCGGCGCGCGCCACGACGGCAGCAATTGGGCGGCTCCGCGAAAGGAGGACGCCTACATCCTCGAGGTCAACGAGGCCAAGAAGCGGATCAAGACCACGCGCGTGGGCGGGCTGGACGCGGGCATCTACCTGCACGCCGCCAACCGCACCGACGACGGTCACGTGCTGATCTCGGGCGGCTTCAGCGACTGGAACAAGCCCGCCACCTTCACCATGAAGGTCTTCGACATCGCGGCCGGCACCTTCTCGACCCCAACCGGCTCGGACGCGTTCATCAGGCGGGGTGGCCACGGCTCGCTGACGCTCAACAACGACTGTGTCTTCGGCTTCGGCGGGGTCACGACCTTCAAGGACCTCGAGGGCGCAGCGCAGCAGGCGCCGTCGGACGTCTACTGCCCCGGCCACCTGCTCCCCTGAACGCACGAGCGGGGAGACGCGGCGCAACCACGCCGCGCCCCCGACGCAGCTGGGGAGCCCGGCTGCGTGCACGAAGACGACCCGCCAGCTGGCGGGACGACCCGAGGCCCCGCACGCCAACGCCGGCGGGACGCAAGAGGAAGACGAGATGACAGCACAAGCCCAGACAAGCGCGCTCCGAGACTTCCGCCGTGGCCCATGGCGACGGGCGGCCGGACTGCTGTGTGCCATCGCGCTGGTTCAGCTGCACCTGCCCGCGGCGTTCATGGGGGGCGACCTCGTCGCCCCGGCGTCGGCGACGACCTACGTGAGCAACTCCATGGTCGTGCTGGTGTTGCCGGCGAAGAAGGGTGAGGCCACCAAGGCCGCAGCGCTGGAGCGTCTGCTGGGCCGTCAGGTGCGCCGACTCGAGCAGGTGCGCGCGTTCAACCTGTCGCCCGTGCCTGGCGCCGAGGACGCCGAGAAGGCGGCGAAGCTGGTGGAAGAGGCCCTCCGCGCCCTGCTGGTGCGTACGCCCAAGCGCGCGACCGAGCGCCTGGCCGCCGCCAAGAAGCTGCTCGACAAGGACGCGGGCGCCGGCAGCCAGCGCCTCTGGGCCCGCTTGTTCAAGGCCCTTGGGCTCGTGGCTCTGTCCCGCAACCAGCTGGTGCCTGCGCGCGACATGCTGCTGCGCTCGCTGACCCTCTTTCCCAAGCAGACCGAAGAGGAGTACGTGGCCTACGGCGCGCAGGCGCGCGAGCTCTTCAAGGCCGTGCTCAAGGCCCGCGCGTCGGCGCCGACCGGCGATCTCATCATCGGCTCAGCGGCCAAGGGCGCCGAGGTCTGGGTCGACGGCATCGCCCGTGGCAACGCCCCGACCAAGCTCGAGGAGCTGCCGGCTGGCGACCACCGCGTGATGCTGCGGCGCAGCGGCTACGCAGCCGTTCGCAAGTTCGTGCGCGTGCTGCCGGGCAAGGCGGTGACGGTCGACGACAAGCTGAAGCCGGCGAGCTTTCACACCGACCTGGTCAACGGGCTCAAGGTGCTCAGCAGCAACTTCAGCCAGCCCAGCGTGGTGCAGGACCGCATCCGCGAGCTGCGGAACGAGCTCGGCACCGACCAGATCCTCGTGCTCCGGGCCTCGTTCCCCAAGGGCAAGACCGCGATGAAGGGCTACTTCCTGGCGGCCGACGGCGCATTCCGCAAGGTCAAGGTCGACCTGCCGCGCGACGAGCACTACATGGACAAGGCGGCTGAGTTCCTCGCGACCACCGCGGGGGCCAAGCTCGGCTCGGACCCTGACAAGCGCCCCCTCGACGAGCGCAAGAGCGTGGTGGTCGCGGCCAAGAAGCGCGCGAGCGCGGCAGACACCTACATCGACCCCAACGCGCAGCTCTTCCTGGACGACAAGGCCACCGAAGACAAGCTGACCAGCAAGTGGTGGTTCTGGGCTGCGGTGGGCGGCGGCGTCGCCGTGGTCGGCACGGTCGTTGCGCTGCTCGTGAGCGGTGGCCCCGAGGGCCCGCAGGGCGCCACGGGCACGGTCAAGGTCAACCTGCACAAGGCCGGCAACTGAGCGCACGAGCCTGCTCGGGCGTCGTCGGGCCCATCGCACCAGTGCGGTGAGCGTCCGCCTTGGCTGCGCGACGGTCGCCGCCGCTTCGGAGCGAGCGCGGCGCCCGAGGCCGGGAGTCGACATGAAGGCGGACTGAGTTCGCGCCTCGCGGTCCCGGACGGCAGCGCGGCCCCGTGCGCGTCCAACGGCTGCGCGCACAACGCGCGCTGTCCGCTCGGTGAATGCCTGCCCCGACGTCGCGCGTTGTGACGAGCAAGGAGTGTGCAAGCCCATGCGCAAGGCCAGAACAACGTCCACGCCCGTGCCCTCTCGTCCTTCGCGCCGCGCGGCGCGCTGGCTGCGTGTCGCCGCGGCGGTGAGCGTGCTGGCCTTTGCGTCCTCGGCCTCGGCCTATTGGCTCAAGGTGCGACGTGGGGGGCCTGAGGCGATCCTGGCGGCGGCGCGCAAGGCGTCGACGCCGGCGGTGCTGTGGGTGCGCTACGAGCGCGACGTGCTGGAAGACAACGCCAAGACCCGGATCGCGATCGAGGTGTCGCGTCGACCTGTCGCCGGCGGCGGGAGCGACGTCGGGGTGCGGGTGCTCGACGCCCGTGGACGGCTCTTGGCGGCCCTCGCCCTCGTGGACGGGCGGGTGACCGTGCGGCACGGCAACGCAGCGCCGACCCAGAAGGCGAAGTACATCTTCCAGCCGGTCGCAGCGCTCGGTGCGCCGCTGGCCTTGTGGGCGGCGATCGAGCTGACGCCGGTGTACGGGCTGCGGCTCGAGGGGGAGTTCAAGGGCACGGCGCTGCTCCGCATGACGCCGGACTACACCAGCCAGCGCGGCCTCAAGCCGATGAAGCTCGGCGTGTCCAAGCGCACGCTGTGGCCCACGGTGGCGGAGGTCATCGATCTGAAGGGCAAGCCCACCGCGCGGCTGCTCTGGAGCCGCCCCAAGACGCGCGCCGGGCTCTCCCTGCCGTCGCAGCTCCGGATCCGCTCCATGGGCCACGCCAAGCCCATGGACTTCGTCGCGAGCCAGGTTGAGGTCGGCCCCGCGTCGCCGGCCATCTTCGGCGCCGCGGCGCTCTCGCTGAAGAAGCCGGCGCGCAAGGCGGGCGGTCGAGGCCCCGCGACCCAACGCTCCAAGGGCAAGGGGGCCGGCAAGGGCCGGCGCAACTAGCGCACGCGAGCGCGCGACCACTGACAACCGTGAGCACGCCAAACGCCTGCAGAGGCGCCTTTTGCGCCCGGTGGTCCACGTTCTCCGCCGCAGGTTGCCGGTCTCAAGGCCCGCGGCTATGCTCGCGAGCGATCCAGGCCTCGCACGGCCCGCTAGGGGAGTCTCCATGACGTTTCGGCTCGCACCCGCGCTCGCGGCTGGTTTGCTCGTGCTGCTCGCAGCGCCGCAGCACTCGCGTGCAGCTGAGGTGACGGACGTGCTCGACGCGTTCGACTTCGAAAACAAGAACCCCTACGACCTGTCGCTGCGGGTCCGGTTCGGCCAGGACACGCGGTCGGCGATCATCGCGCGCGAGTTCCGCTGCATCCAGGCGGACCACGTCGGCTCGGAGGCCTGTCAGAACGGCAGCCGCACCGTCCTGTCGCGCGAGCTGGAGTACCAGCGGACGCGCCGCACCATGTACATCGACGCGCGTGTCGGTCTGCACCATGACGTCGAGCTCTACGCGACCTTTCCCATCGTCATCTCCGACAGCTGGGGCCACAAGTTCATCCCAGGCAAGGTGACCCGCGCCAACTCGGTCATCTACCCGCCGAGCGACAACACTGCGCTCTTCAAGGCGCCCTACTCCAGCCGTGAGCGCAGCGGGTTCGGCGACATGACGGTCGGCTTGAAGTGGTCGCCCTACAACTACTACCGCGACTCGGCCCACCCGACCTGGGTCCTGGGCTTCGAGTACAAGCTGCCCACCGGCACGCCGATGGAGGCCACCAACGACTCGGTCGGCATGGGCCTGCATGAGCTTCACTTCCACACCACCATCTCGCGCCGCGCGTTGAAGATCCTCGAGCCCTTCTTCAACGTGCACGCCCGCCTTCGCTTCGAGTCGGAGAACAGCCTCTTCCGCAAGACGCGCCAGGCCGAGACCCAGGTGCGCGTGACGCCGGGCAACGTCGTGGGCACGGCCTTCGGCTTCGAGATCATCCCTTGGGAGGACCTGAAGGCGGACGCCCGCGTGGAGCTCGAGTTCGGCTTCTCGATGGACTACATCTTCCGCGGTCGCGAGTACACGGAGATCTGGGAGGCGCTGGCGTCCCCCGACAACCCGTGCCAGCAGGCCAACCAGTGCTACAACACGTCGCACACCAAGTCGGAGCTGAACCCGGAGACGGGGCGCCACTACACCAGCAACGGCATCACCGACGTCGAGCAGTACGGACAGTTCGCCGGTTGGGCCAGCGTGCACTACCAGCCGATGAAGAACTTTCAGGTGTCGGCGCTGCTGCGCTACCAGGTCGACTCGCCGCACTTCATCACCTTCGGCGACTACGGCAAGGACCTCGACGGCAAAGACGGTGTGCAGCAGGCCAACTCGGCCTCGCCGCCGCAGAACGAGTACTCGCCGGTCTTTCTGCCGGCCCTCGACGCGCCCGGCGGCCGACTGCGGCTGCAGCAGGCGGCGACCTGGTCGTTCATGCTCTCGCTGAGCGGGAAGCTCTAGGAAGGCGTGGCGTGAACGGACGCCCCGCGGCGTGAACAAACGCTGCGACCGACCTCCTCCCACCCCGAGGCCAGCCGACGTGCCCCGGCGGGACGCAGTCTTTCGTTGATCCGTACCCAGCGCGCCTGTACCGTCCCTGACCCCCGCCCTTTGGTCGGACGGCTTGCCCGCTGAGGTCTGGATGCCCAATCACACCCTATCAGTCACTCCCTTCGCCACGCTCCTGGGGCGCGGCATCGTGATCGTCTGCTGTGCCCTCACAGCCGTCGCCTGCGGCGGCGGCGGGGCCTCGGGCGGCCAACCGCTTGGAATCGCGTGCGGCCTGGACGCCGACTGCCCCGCGGGTCAGTCGTGTGTCGGCGGGGTCTGCAAGGCCGGCGCCAACGGGCTGCCTGGCGGCGGCAGCACCTTCGACAAAGACGCCGGCGGCGGCGGCGGGCGCTCCACCGGGTGCAGCAATGACAGTGAGTGCGACGACCAGAGCGCGTGCACCGACGACAGCTGCAGCAACGGTGTGTGCGTGTCGGTGTCCAACGGCAGCTGCTGCAAGAGCGCCGCGGACTGCGCCGACAAGCCCTGCACCGACAAGGCCTGCGTCGACGGGCAGTGCCTGTACCCGAAGCAGTCCAGCGACGCGTGCTTCTGCACGTCGACCGCAGACTGCGACGACGGAAACAGCTGCACCGCCGCCAAGTGCCTGAACATGAAGTGCGAGTACAGCAAGGTGTTCAACCCGCAGAACCCGAGCGACAACGCCGACCCGAAGTACCCGGGCAAGCTCTGCTGCGACGCAGACACCGACTGCGACGACGGCGACGCCGGGACGTGGGGCACCTGTGTGCAGCACCGCTGCGTGATGCAGAAGCTGGTGACCTGTGGCTCCGACGCCGAGTGCAAGGACCCGCAGAACCCCTGTAGTCAGGGGGTGTGCACGAGCGGCAAGTGCGTGTTCACGGCCAAGCCCGGCTGCTGCGCGAACAACGACGACTGTGCAGACGACAGCGCGTGCACCACCGACACGTGCAACGACGGCACGTGCGCCCACTTCGCTGGCACCGGACCCGGGTGCTGCAAGGCCGCCACCGACTGCGACGACGGCGTCGCCTGCACGGTGGACACCTGTGACAGCAAGTACCAGTGCAAGCACGACGCGTCAGGCGAGGGCTGCTGCAAGGACGCGTCGGAGTGCGACGACAACGACAGCTGCACCACGGACACCTGCGAGGCGAGTCAGTGCAAGCACACCAAGCCGCCAGAGGGCTGCTGCAAGAACGACCTCGACTGCAGCGACGGCGACCCGTGCACCACCGGGGCCTGCGTCAGCGGGGAGTGCAAGTTCACGAAGGTCGCGTCGTGCTGCAAGTCCGACGCGGACTGCGTCGACAAGGCCGCCTGCAAGGTGGGCGTGTGCACCCAGGGACAGTGCCAGTACGGCGCCGCGGGCAAGTGCTGCTCGATCAACCTCGAGTGTGGCGACGGAGACGACTGCACCGACGACCTGTGCGTGTCGGGCGTGTGCCAGCACACCAAGAAGCCCGGCTGCGGCAGCTCCGGCGGCGCCTGCGGCGACGGTCAGTGCAGCGGCAACGAGACCTGCTCGAGCTGCGAGAAGGACTGCGGCAAGTGCGGCGGGGTGTGCGGCGACGGCACCTGCAGCGCAACCGAGACCTGCAGCAACTGTCCGCAAGACTGCGGCGCGTGCGGCGGGGCCGTGTGCGGCGACAACAAGTGCAGCGGCACGGAGACGTGCTCGAGCTGCGAGAAGGACTGCGGCAAGTGCCCCGGCGGCGCGGTCTGCGGCGACGGCAAGTGCGCGGCCGGCGAGGCGACGACCTGCCCGAAGGACTGCCAGTCGGGCGGCACCAACTCGTGCGTCGGCAAGTGCGAGAAGTTCGACCCGCTCGCCCCGTGCAGCTGCTCGAGCTACTGCGACCTGCTGGGCAACTGCTGCAACGACTACAAGGCCGTGTGCGGCGGAGGGGGCGGGACCTCGAAGACCTGCCAGGGCAAGTGCGGCGGGCAGGGCACGGGCGGCTGCTACTGTGACGACAAGTGCACCGCCAACGGCGACTGCTGCCCGGACTTCAAGCAGCTGTGCGGCGGCACCAACGGCGGCCCCAACTCGTGTGTCGGCAACTGCGGCAAGCAGGCCTCGGGCGGCTGCTGGTGCGACGACACCTGCACCAACTTCGGCGACTGCTGCAGCGACAAGGCCAAGGTCTGTGGCGGCGGCGGCGGGCAGAACCTGTGCGGCGGGTCGTCGACCAACAGCTGCAAGGGCGCGTGTGGCAAGCAGGGCACAGGCGGGTGCTGGTGCGACGCCAACTGCGAGCAGCTCGGCGACTGCTGCACCGACAAGAAGTACTGTTGCCCCTGACCCGCGACGCCTGTGTGCAGCGCCAAGCGTCCCCGGCGAGGCGTCGAGCCCGCGGCCGAGAACGGCGAGGCAGCAGCCCCCTTCAGGGTCGAAAGCGAGGCGCAAGTTGCCGTAGACTCAGACGCGCGGTCCCTTGACGTGGTGCGCAGGCC
Source organism: bacterium (assembly GCA_030425545.1). Classification (GTDB taxonomy): domain Bacteria; phylum Myxococcota_A; class UBA9042; order UBA9042; family UBA9042; genus UBA9042. Next base: position 14,887 of record JAUIAC010000069.1, read on the forward strand.
CGCCTTGATTCAACACGCCCCATGTCGGGGTGATGGAAGAGACCCATGCTAGATCAGCTCAAGAACATGGCCGCCCGTCGGGTGGGCAAGGTGTTGGCCTCCGACGCGACGATGAAGGTTGTGGCGGACCCGCGGGTGCAGAAGGCGATGATGCGCGCGATCAACATGCGCGCAGACGCCCGCGAGCTCGTCGAGCAACGGGTGCAGAACGTGGCTGCGGTCTTGGACCTGGTCACGCGCGAGGACGTCGCCAGCCTCAAGCGGACGATCCGAGACCTGGAAGACACCGTCGAGGAGCTGCGTGACGAGCTCAGCGACACGCAGGAAGAGGCGGGGGCCGCGCGCCGCGAAGCCAAGACGGCGCAGGAACAGGCCGTCGCCGCGAACGAGAAGGCCGAGGCAGCCGCCAAGAAGCCGGCAGCCCGCAAGTCCAGCGCCAAGGGGACGCGCAAGCGTACGGCGGCGAAGGGCGCCAAGGCGAGCAAGCCCGACGCGAGCGCGTAGGGACCGGGGCGTAGGGGCAGGCGCGCTAGACGGGCGCGCACGGGCTCGCGTCCGAGGCTGAGCGCGCTGAGGCTGGCGCGCTGAGGCTGGCATGTTGGGCTGGCATGTTGGGCTGGCATGTTGGGCTGGCATGTTGAGCTGGGACCCGCGCGAAACGTCGACACAGGAGTGCCACCATGGCCATTCGACCGATTGTGACCTTTCCGCACCCCGTGCTGAAGCAGCAGTGCGCGGCTGTGGAGCAGTTCGACGACGAGCTGGCGACGCTGCTCGACGACATGCGGCAGACCATGGACGACGCCGACGGGCTGGGCCTGGCCGCGAATCAGGTCGGGGTGTCGCTGCGGGTCTTCACCATGACGCTGCCGGAGTCGGACGCCGAAGACGCGCCGATGACGCACTACGAGCTTGTGAACCCCGAGATCGTCCGTCGCAGCGGCGAGATTCGCTTCGAGGAGGGATGCCTGAGCTTCCCCGGGATCTCTGAGACCGTGGTGCGCGCGGCGACGATCCAGATGCGCTACCAGGACCGGGCCGGCGCCGTGGTCGAGCAGACCTTCGAGGGCGTCGGTGCGGTGTGTGCGCAGCACGAGCTGGACCACCTGAACGGGGTGACCTTCCTCGACCGTCTGTCGACGCTGAAGAAGCGGCTTGCCATGCGGGCCTACAAGCGCGCCCGGGCCCAAGCCAAGATCGACGCCGAGGAGGACGGACGCGCCGCCGTCCGCCCGTGGGGATGAGCCAGATGCGCGTCGTGTTCATGGGCAGCCCGGAGTTCGCGGTGCCCAGCCTGGAGGCGCTCGTGACGCGCGCCCCAGACGTGCGGGTCGTCGGCGTCGTGTCGCAGCCCGACCGGCCTGCTGGTCGCGGCCGCAAGTTGACCCCTCCGCCGGTGAAGGCCTGCGCCTTGGCCCACGGCCTGGACATCACGCAGCCGGTCAAGGTCCGCAACGGAGACCTGCAGCGTTGGCTCGCCGAGCGCGAGGCGGACGTCGCTGTCGTCGCCGCGTACGGGCGCATCCTGCCCGCGGCGGTGCTCGAGACGCCGCGGCTGGGTTGCGTGAACCTGCACGCCTCGCTCTTGCCGCGCTGGCGTGGGGCATCCCCGATTCAGCGCGCCATCGCCGCGGGCGACGCCGCGTCTGGCGTGTGCCTGATGCAGATGGACGTCGGCCTCGACACCGGCGCGGTGCTCGCCCGCGTGGAGACCCCCATCTCGCTGGACGACACGGCTGCGACCCTGAGCGCGCGCCTGTCGACCGACGCGGCGGAGCTCCTGCTGACCCACCTGCCCAAGCTCCACGCCGGCGCGCTGTCAGCGACTCCGCAGCCCGACGAGGGTGTGACCTTCGCGCCGCTGCTGACCAAGGCCGACGGCCGCGTGCCCTGGAGCGCGGCGGCCCCGGCGGTCCACGCCCATGTGCGCGGCATGACCCCGTGGCCCGGCGCCTGGACCACCCTCGCGGGCGCGCCGGAGCGGTGGAAGGTCTTTCCTCCAGGACTGACGGCGCGCGCGCGCGACCACGGCGAGTTGCCCGGGACGGTGCTGTCGGTCCAAGGCGACACGGTCACCGTGGCGACCGGCGACGGCGTGCTCGACGTCGGCGAGCTCCAGCGCCCAGGACGCCGGCGCATGGCGGCTGGTGACGCGCTGCGAGGAGCGCGCCTCGGCGCCACCGCACGCTTCGAGGACGCGGCCGACAGGTGACAGGGCGCGCCACCACGCGCCGCGCAGCGCGAGGCCCGAGGTCGATGCTGGGCTGCGCGTGGCGCCGCGTGTGCGCGCGCGTGGGCGCGGCCCCGGCGCCCACGTCCACAGCGACTTCCGCGACGCGGAGGGCCGCCCGCTGGGCGCGGCAGGGGTGGATCGTCGCCTGCTGGACGCTCGTCGCGTGTGCCCCCCATGTGCCAGACGCCGCCTCTCCACGCCGGTCAGCCGGGTCTGAGCCGAGTCGCTCGGCCGCGCCGACCGCCCCCGCGGGTGCCCTGGGCGCGCCGGCGCAGGGAGGGGCGCTGGCTCAGGTCCGGCGCGACCTGGCGAGTCCACCGGCGCCGCTCGCCGCCTTCGCATCTGTCGTCGTCGCCCGCGAGCCCGGTACGCGAGGGCTGACCCAGCACGTCCGTGTGGGCCCGCTCGCAGATCTTGGCCCTGCGACGCGGCGTCGGCTGGCGCACTTCGACGCTCGGCCAGCGCGCGACGGGCTGTGGTGCGCCACCTGGGTAGACGACAGGGGGCAGACGCGCGCTCGGCAGTGCGCGAGGCCCCAGGACCACGCCCACCTGCCGCCCGAGGGCACCCGTGACCCCGCCCCCCCGCGCGCTGCCAGCGCGGCCGGGAGCGACGGCGACCGGGGCAGCGGACGTGCGCACGCACGCTCGGAGGTGGGTGCGTCGACGCCTGCGCCGGGCGTGGCCCGGATCCGTCTACAGGTCGAGGGCGCCGGCACCGTCACGGTGAGCGACGGTCGGACGATCGCCCAGGTGCGCGTGACGCCCGCCGTCTCCGAGCGAGGGGACCGGTGAGCGGCCACAGGACCCACGCGCGCGTGACGCGCCTGCTCTGCACGGCGCTGACCGGGCTGTCCTGGCTGGCCGCGTCGGCCGCGGCGGCCGCGGCGCCCGTGCAGGCGGTCGAGGTCAACGGTCCCCCCGGACAGGTCGTCGACCTGGTGTTCGTCGCAGAGGGCTACGTGGCGGACGAGGCGGCCAAGTTTCAAGCCGACGCGGTCGCGGCGTACAAGGGTCTGTTCAAGTCCGGCCCCTACGCCGCCGTTCGGCCCCTGCTCTCCGCCCACGCCCTCTTCGTGGCCTCGCAGGAGTCGGGCAGCGACCACCCGAGCGCCGGCATCGACGTCGACACGGCCTTTGACAGCACCTTCGAGAGTCACGGCATCGCGCGGCTCCTGGTGGCGAACTCAGCGGCCGTGATGCAGAAGGTCAACGACGCGTTTCCGGCCTGGGACGTCGCCATCGTCTTGGTGAACGACACGGAGTACGGCGGCTCCGGCGGGGCCGTGCCGGTCACGAGCCTCCACGCCAAGTCAGCGGCCATCTTGCGGCACGAGCTCGCCCACCGCGTCGCAGATCTTGCGGACACGTACACGGCCCCCAACCCCGGCTATCCCCCCGGGGACAGCGAGCCCAACGTGGCGTCGGTGGACCACCTGGATCCGGTCAAGTGGGCGGCCTGGATCAGCCCAGACACGTCGGTGCCGACGCCGATCGCGGACGCGGTCGGTGCGCACGCGCCGGTCGGCGCCTACGAAGGCGCTCGCTACCAGGCCAAGGACATGTTCCGCCCTGCCCCAACCTGCCTCATGCGATCCCTGGCCGAGGCCTTCTGCCCGATCTGCAGCGAAGCCATTGTGCGGTCGGTCGCGGCGGACAGCGGCATCGGCCTCGTCACGTCGCCGGACGCCGAGAGCGTGACCTGCGCGCTCGGCGACTGCCCTGTGTTCACGGCGTCTGCGGCGCTTGAGAGCGTCGCGACGTGGCAGCTCGACGGCGTCAAGGTGGGCGAGGGAGAGACCTGGACGCCGACGTCGGCGGTGCAGAGCGCTGCACTCCAGGTCGCCTTGCGGCTGAGCACGCCGCTCGTCCGAAACGACCCGGAGCAGGGGCTGCAGCGGACACACACGTGGGCGCTGACCGTGACGCAGCCTCCAGCCGTGGACGCAGGTGGAGCGGCCGATGTGCAGGCGCCCGCCGACGTGCAGGGCGACGTCCCGACCCCCTCGCCGAGTCCGGCCCCCGCCGCCAGCGGCTGCGCCAGCCAGCGTCGTGTCCCGCGCCCCCCTGGGCCGGCGCTCGTCCTGATGCTGCTGTGCGGCCTGTTGCTGCGCGGCCACCGGGGCCCCCCGGCTCACGCGCCGGTCCCCTGCGGCGGCGGACCCGCGCGCGCCCCCGACTCCCCTGCCCTCTCGCCTGCTGCGCGCAGGTCCAGGAGTTCACGATGAAGATCGCTGTCCTCGGATGCGGAAAGATGACCAGCGCGATGGTCGCGCGTTGGCTGCAAGTGGGCGCGCTGTCGCCGAACGATGTGCGTGCCGTGACCCGCTCCGAGGCGTCTGCTGCCCGGGTTCAAGACGCGCTCGGCGTCCCGTCCGGGACGGACCCGATCGCCGCCATCGGCTGGGCAGACGTGGTGTTGCTCGGCATCAAGCCGCAGCAAGCCGCCTCGGCGCTCCCCACGTGGCGCTCCGCCGTCCCAGAGGGGCAGCTCTGGCTCTCTGTGCTCGCGGGGACGCGGCAGGCGCAGCTGGAGGCGTGGCTGGGCACGCCAGTGGCGCGGCTGATGCCCAACACGCCCGTTCGGCTCGGCGCGGGCGCAACCGCGGTGGTGTGGTCGCAAGGCTGCGACGACGCGACGCGGGCGGCGGTGTCGGCTCTGCTGACGCAGCTCGGGGTGGTCGTCGAGCTGCCGGAGTCCAAGATCGACGCGTTCACCGCCCTGGCGGGCTCCGGACCGGCCTACGCCTTTCTCTTTCTCGAGGCGCTCGCGGCCGGCGGTGTCGCGCTGGGGCTCGACCCGGTCGCCGCGGAAGAACTGGCCTTGGGGGTGCTCCAGGGTGCCGCGGCGTTGGCTGCGGCGGACCCGCGAAGCCCCGCCGCGCTCCGTGCCGAGGTCACCAGCCCGGGCGGCATGACCGAGGCCGCGATCTCTGTGTTCGACGCTGCGGGCTGGCCGGGCACGGTCAGCGACGCCATGCGCGCCGCGCGTCAGCGAGCCGACGAGCTCGCGGCGGGCTGAGGGCGCGTGGGGGGGCGGTCGGTCGGAGAAGGCGGCGTCGGTCGCCACGGCGAGGCAGCCTGCGACTGAGGCAGGACGCCGGCAGCACGGCTACTGCAGCACGCCCATGTATCGCAGCAGGGACTCAGACACGCTGCGCAGCACGGACTCCCCGGCGCCGTCGCCCATCTCCTGGGCGGCTTCGATGGCCTCGTTGAGCGCGTCCAGCGCCTCGGGGGCGCGGTCCGACACCAGATAGAAGGCCACCAAGGCGCACGACGAGACGAGGAAGGCGAGCCTGTCGTTGCGGTCCAGCGACTGCACGACGCTCTCGGCAAGACTGCGAATCGCCCCGGCAAAGTCGGACTCCGCCGAGATGTCCACCGCCAGCCCGAGCCACGGGTTGTGCTGCGCGTGCGCCAGGGTCGAGTGCTCCATGGCCGCGAGCGCGGACTCAGCGTGGGAGATCGCCGTCTCGAAGGACCCGGTGCGCACCGCGTAGGCCGCCACGAGGGTCTGCACGTTGGCCAGCTCGGCCCAGGCCTCGAGGTCGTTTGCGATCCGCGCGGTCTCCATGAGCGTGCGGACGGCCTCGACCCGCTGGCCGGTCCGCATCGCCTGCTGCGCCAGGAGCATCTGCGCGGTGAAGGCGTAGAAGTGGAGCCGCTCGTCCCGCGGGATCGCGGCGCGGCCGACCCCGGCGAGGGCCTGGCGAAGGCCGTCCCAGTCCGAGGCCTGGGCTGCGATCGCGGCCCGCGCCAGGCTCGCGTCAGCGCTCACGAGGGCGTGGACGTGCGGGTCGGCGATGGTCGGGAGCAGCGCGTCGACCTCGGCCAGCTGCTGCGCGGCCTCCTCGGGGAGCTCCCCCAGGATCCATGGGATCCTCCGCGCGATCAGCAGGGCGACGAGCCCCGAGGCGCCGAGCTCCTCAGCTCGGGCGATGGCCTGCTCCGTGGCGGTCATCGCTGGCGTGGTCTCGTGGGCGGAGAACGCGGTCCGGGCGATGGCCCCGAGCAGACGGACGTCGAGCGCGTCGGGCACGTCACCGAGCGCCATCAACCGGGCGCTCACCAGGGCGAGCCAGCGCGAGCGCAGCGCCACGGTGGCGGACAAAGGGGGAATCCCCTCGACGGCGTCGAGCATGCCGCGCGCCGCGACGGCGTCATCGTCGCTTTGCACGGCAACGCGGAGGTCATCGGAGAGCGCGCTCAGCAGCTGGTCGGGGATCGCGGTCATGCAGGTACGTCCTTGGTCGACAGCCGGTCGACTCGCCGGGCGCGTTGCCCGGCGCACCGGAGCGAGCAGTTGGGGGCTGCGGCACCCGATGGTCGCCAGCCTAGCGCGTCCTGTCGCGCTTGTCCGCGACCTCGGCCGGTGGCCCAGCAGAGCGCGGTGGCGCGCAGGTTCCGCCTCATGGTGCGCCGACCAGCAGGTGGACCCGGTGCTCCGGTCGCCCCGGCACGGCCCGACCCGGGACGCCGCGACGCGACCACGCGTCGTCGGCGCGTCCATGGACCACCACGGCGCCGGTGGGCGTGGTCAGCGTGGGGCCGAGCTCGGCCCAGCGCTCGGGCGGGAAGGTGGCGCGGGAGGTCGCCACGTCCGCGAGCGTAACGTCCGCCCAGCCCGGCACCTGGGCGCGCGCGACCGTGACCCGCGCGCCCACCCCCATGGCGTCGGCGGCGAGCTCGATGAAGTCCGCCCGCTTGCGACGAGGCTCCACCGCGATCACCTGGGCGTCGGCGGCCCAGACCGCGAGCGTCAGCGTCTCGACGCCGGCACCGGCCCCGACGTCGACGATGCGCGTCGGTGTGACACCCGCGTCGCGGAGCGCTGCGGCCACCGCCAACG
>JAUIAC010000605.1 GCA_030425545.1 bacterium
CCGGCGTGGAGGGCCACCGCAGCGAGGGCCTGGGCGCACTGCACGCGCGCCTCCGGCAGCTGCGCGGGCTCGAGCTGCGCGAGGGCGGCGATGACCCGCAGCGCGCACCCGGCAGCGCGCTCGGGCGACTCGTGCGCCGCGGCTTCGACGCGCTGGGTCAGCTCGGTCAGGCCGCGATCTGCCAGCGGGCCGACGCTGGGCGCCGCGTCGAGCCCCACGCACACCATGTCGACGGCGGCCTCGAGGGGCAGACGCGCGAGGTCGCTGAGCAGCGTCCGCTCCTGGGGGGCCGGACGGCGACGGCGCGAGAGTTCACGGCTCACGGCGTGGTCTCCCCCGTGTCGTCCAGCTCTTTCCAGTCGGTCAGGATCGCCTCGAGGTCCGGCTGGCAGCTGCCGCCACAGGGTCCGCAGCCCGCCCAGGTCTGGTCGAAGAGCTCTGAGAGCGTGGACGCGCCGCCCTCGAGCGCGATGACGATGGCCCGCAGGCGCACCTCATTGCAGAAGCAGACGATGGGGTTCTGCTCGTCGTCGTCGTCGACGGGCTTCGCGGCCGCGCTCACGCCGGAACCCCGTCGGAGGTCTCGCCGGTGGCCACGCGGAGCTCCTGCACCACCGCCTCGACGAGCGGGCCGAGCGGACCCTGCACGGTACATCCGGCGGCGTGCGCGTGGCCGCCCCCACCCCTCGCCTCGGCGACGTGTCCGATGGTCGCGGCCGTCTTGCTGCGCAGGCTCACCTTCCACTCCCCGTCGCGGCGGCCGGGCTTGAACATCGCGGCGGCCACGACGCCCTCGATGCCGATGACCATCGGCATCGCCTCTCCCACCGCGTCGCGGCTTACGGCGAGGCCTGCGGTCGTGTCCGCGTCGACCACGGCCCAGGCCACGGTCCCCCCCGGGCTCCGCTGGATCTGGCTGCAGACGCGGCCCAACAGCACCGTCTCTTCGAAGGGCCGGCTCGCCCACAGCGCCTCTTGAATCGGGTTCGTGTCCAAGCCCGTGGCGATCAGGTCCGCCGCGACGCGCAGCGTGTTGGGCTGGTTGCGCAGAAAGCGGAAGGAGCCCGTGTCGAAGCTCATGGCGCCGTAGATGCCACGCGCGGCGTCGGGGCTGAGCTGCCAGCCCAGGGCTTCGATCAGCCGAAAGCAGAGCTCGCCGGTGGAAGAAAAGTCCGTGGCGACGCAGCCCGTGACCACCGCGTCGGGGCGCACGGCGTGATGGTCGACCACCCACACGTCGACGCCGACGGCCCGCAGCGCCTCAGCCGGCCGGCGCGCGCGGCCGATCTCATTGGCGTCGAAGATGAGCCCCAGGTCAGCCCCGTCGAGGGCGTCCGCGGCGACGTCGAAGCTGCGGACCAGCCCGTGCGGGTCGATCCACCCATAGCGGACCGGGCACGGGTCTTCATTGACGATGACCACGTCGACGCCGGCGGCAGCCGCGGCTGTGGCGAAGGCGACCTGGCTGCCGAGGCCGTCGGCGTCCGGGTCCACATGGGTCATGGCCACAATGCGACGGGCGCTGCGCAAGCGCTCGAGAAACCAGGGGGCAAAGGGCCAGTCTGTCGTACGCTCACTCACAGGGTCGCCTCGCTCTCACGTCCTGGACCGGACGTGCGGCCGCAGTGTACCGCTCCTGGCGTTGGACGCACACGCCGAGCACGCTGTGTGCACCAGGCCGACGCGCGCGACGCCCACCGTGCGCCCCCGTGCACCGCTGCACCGCTGGCGCGCATCCTTTGAGTCCACGGGGGTCGCGTCGTCGGGGGAAGGTCTCTCGGAGCTCACGTGTTGACCCCGGACGCGCGCGACGCTGCTATGCTCCGCGCCCGCGCGCGCACCGGCGACGCGGGAGAGCGACGGTGGGGGCCGCAGGTCCAGCAGATCAGGTCCAGCACAGAGGGTGGTTCGATGACGTGGGTGGTGTCTCTGTTCGAGCGAGGTGGCGCGTCGATGTTCGCCATCGCGTGTATCGCCCTGCTCGGGATCACGCTCTTCGTCGAGCGCTTCTTGACGCTGCGCGGGCTGGTCCCCGACGTGCGGGCGCTGGGTCGCCGCGTTCGCGACGCCGCCGGCGCCGGTGACATGGCGCGCGTGCTGGCCCACTGCTCCGAAGCCCAGCACAGCCTGGCCCCGGTCCTGGGGCGTGGGGTCGAGCTCGCCATGCGCGGCCACGACCGGGACGAGATCCACGCGGTGATGTCGCGTGAGGGCCGCCGCCTGGTGCTCCGGACACGCCGCGGCCTGGGTATGCTGGCGACCCTGGGCACGATGTCGCCCTTCCTGGGGCTGCTCGGCACGGTGCTCGGCATCATGCAGGCGCTCCACGACCTGGGTGAGGCCACGGCCACCGGCAAGTCTGGGGGCTACGCCGTGGTGTCGCAGGGCGTGGCCGAGGCGCTGATCACGACGGCGGCCGGCATCGTCGTCGCGGTGGTGTTGGTGATGCTTCACCAGGCGCTGCGGGCCCGGTTGACCCAGGTGGTGCTGGAGATTCAGCTGCTGGTGGAGGAGGTCGCGGACCACCTGGTGCGCACGCGGGGCGACGTCGCGCCTGTCGAGGGCAGCGATGACGCCTGACGACTGGCTGCGCGACCCCCTCGACGGCGCCGAGACCGGCCCTGAGCTGAACCTGACGCCCTTGGTGGACGTGGTGTTCGCCCTCCTGATCGTGTTCATGGTCTCGTCGGCCGCGATCATCGAAGAGGGCATGAGCGACGCGGCCAGCGGTCAGATCGAGCTGGCCCTGCCGACGGGCGACAGCAAGGCGCAGAAGGCCCCGGCGACGGAGCTGGTGATCCAGGTGGACGCAGACGGCTCCATGTTCGCGGACGGCAAGGCCATCGACGACAAGAGCCTGGCGGACGACGTGATGCAGCGCTTGGCGAAGAAGCCAGACCTGCAGGTGCGGGTCGAGGCCGACAGCAAGCTGTCCTACCAACGGGTCATGGACGTCATCTTGCGGCTGCAGACCCTGGGCGTACGCAACGTCGGGCTCGCGACCCGAGAGAAGGCGCCCTGAGCGCCGAGCGTGGCCGAGGGCCAAAACGACCGCGACCCGCGCACACCGAGGTGGACGCGGGTCGCTGCCGTTGAGCTTCCAAGCCTACGCCAAGATGTCGTAGCCCTCGATGTACTCGATGTCGTCGTCCTGAGCGTTGGCGAGCGCGGGATCTTCCGGCTCGGGCTCGGGCGCGAGGCCCTCGACGATGAC
>JAUIAC010000606.1 GCA_030425545.1 bacterium
CATGGACCCCACCTGCCCCAGCCCCGCGCTCGACCCCGACCGGCCACGCTGGCTCCGCTGGAGCGTGCACGAGGACGTGCAGGCGCTGGCCTTCGCCGGCGCGATGGTGGCCGCGGCGGCCGGGGGCATGCTTGGCCGCGGGCGGCTGCCGCGCGCCGGCGCGGGCCTGGCTGGCTGGTCGCAGGGCGCGCAGCTCGACGTCGCGGTGACCCTGGCCGGCGGCGCCACCTTCGTGTGGCTGCTGCAGCGGCTGCGCGGCGCCTGCACCGACCGCTGGTGGCCCTCGGCCGCGGTGACAGCGACCCTGGCGGTGTCGGCGCTCTCCCTCGGCGGCCCCTGGGTGGCCGGGGCCCTGGCCGCCGGCGCGGGAACCCTCGGCGGTCTGCTCTGGCCGCGCCGCGTGGCCCGCTCCGGCGGTCTCCACGGCGCCGCGCTGGCCCGGGTGGCGGCGACGTGGACCCTGTGGCTGGCGGTGTGGGGCGGCGGGTCGGTGTGGAGCGGGGCCGCGCCGTGGAGCGGGGCCCCGCTGTGGAGCGGGGCCGCGTTGTGGGGCGGGGCCGCGTTGTGGGGCGGGGCCGGGGCGGCGACGCCGATGGCGCTCGCCGCCCTCGCCGGTGTCGTGGTGCTGGCCGGCCTCAGCGAGGCGCGCTTCGGCGCGCGGCGGTGGCCGGTGACCTGGGCGCTCGCCGTGGTGGCGATCGCAGCCCTGCCCTGGATCGGAGGGCTGGTCGAGGGATCGAGCGCCCCACCGGACGCCCTCCGGATGAGCCCGCGCACCCGCGACGCGCTCCGCGCCGCCTCACTGCTCTGGGGCGCGATGGCCGCGGCGCGCCTCGGCCTCGAGCTCGGCTCCACCCTGCGGGCCCGCGCGACCGGCGCGAGCGCTCCGGCGACGTGAGCGACCGCCGCCCGCCGCCCGCGACCGCTCACGCCGGCCGGCAGATCCACACGCAGTGGGGCGACCCGCCCTTGCCCGGCTGCCGCCGCTCGAAGCGGAAGCCGGCGCGCCGCAGCCGACGCTCGAAGGGCACGTCCACCGCCTCGCCCCACACCGCGAGCACGCCCTCACGGTGCAGCGCTCGCTTGGCGCGCTGCAGGGCCGCACGGCCAAAACACGGGTCATTGGCGCCCTGGGTCGCTTCGTGTGGCCCCTCGTAGAGGTCCAAGATCACCGCGTCGTAGTGACCCGGCGACGCCTCGGCGATGGCGTCGGCCACGTCCCCCCGCCACACCCGCACCCGCGGGTCGGCCAGGGCGTCGCCGTGGGCCGGCGCCAAGGGCCCCTGGCACCAGCGCACCACGTCGGCGTTCAGCTCCACCACCTGGACCTGGGCCCGTGGCGGCAGATGGTCCAGCGCCACCCGGAGCGTGATCCCCACCCCCAGCCCGGCGAGCAGCACCCGCGGCCCGCGCGACGCGTCGCCATGGCCGGCGACGAGCTGACACGGCACCCGGGCCAGGAAGGCCTCCGAGCGCGAGGCGAAGCTGCTCATCAGCACGCGGCCGTCGATGCACACGAGAAACTCGGCGTCGCCGCGCTGCCGGAGCTCGAGCAGCCCGTCTGCGGTCTCGACGCGGTCCAGGGTCTTCCACGGACGCATGGCAGGTCCTCGCTGTGCATGCCGCCGCGCGACACATGGGGCACAGGATGCTGCGGGGCCGCACCTGAGCCGGTCAAGCACCCGAAACCGCGGACGATGCCGCGTCCCCGTGGCCGCCGAGCGCGCCGGGGCCGCGCCGGCATTTGCCGCACGCGCCAGGGCGGCTAGACTCTGCCTCCCTGTCGCGCGGAACGCCCCGGAGCCGGATGTTTCAAGATCGCCGTACCTATCCCCGTCGCAAGGCCATGCTCTCGCTCAAAGTGCTCTTCGGCGACGCCGAGATGAGCTGCGTGACCACCGACGTGTCGGCCACGGGCGCGTTCCTCGCCGCGCGCAACGCGCCGCCCATCGGCGCCAACGTCGACATCGTGGTGCGGCCCAGCGGCGTGAAGATGCCGCCCGTGCGCCTGCGCAGCGAGGTCGTGCGGGTCAACCCCATCGGAGGGCCACACCAGCCCGGCTTTGCGGTGCGTTTCGTGAGCATTCACAGCGACGTCGGCGGCGACCCGATCTACCACGTGCTGCGCCGCATGCTGCGCGTACCGGACGTCCTCCCGGAGCACCTGCCCGCGGGTGGACAGGTGACCTTCGACTTCCCCGCCATCGGCGAGCACTTCGCCCTGCGTTCAGCGCAAGCGCCGCGCCCGAGCCCAGCCAACACGGGCACGGGTCACCGCATGACGGGCCGGCCCGCGACGCCCATCCGCGAAGCGATGCCTCCGGACCGGCGAGCCTCTCGGGTGCGACCACGCCCGCCGCTGGGCGACGACATCCCCACCTCAGGCGGCCTGCGTCGCGCGTCTGAAGACGGGATTCGACCCGCGGGCGGCGACAACCCGCGCCGCGCCAGTGAGTCCCTGCGGCGTCGCCGGAGCACCACCGACGACCCGCCCTCGCGCCGCGCCTCCCGCGTCGGCGAGCGCCCGATGTTCGCGGTCAGCACCAACGCGCCGCTGCCTTCGCGCCGCGGCTCCAAGACCAACCTGCCGAAGCTGACGGTGACGTCGCGGGACAACACCCGCACGCGGCTCAGCGAGCCCACGGACGCCTACGAGGTCAGCGAGGAGGAGCGCCAGGCCGCCGAGAGCCCACAGCCGGCCGTGCCGAACCGCGCCAACCCCTTCTTGGGCGCGCGGCCCGCGAGCGCCTCGTCGGAGAGCGACGTGTTCTCGCCCCCCGGGGCCAGCGCGCCGCCGCCCCGCGCCATGGCGCCGCCGCCCCCCGTGCCGGACGCCCAGCTGCCTCGCCGAGCGAGCGCTGCCCCCCCACGCCGAGCCTCGGAGATGAAAGCGACCCGCCGGGAGACCGGCCGCCCCTCCTTCGCGGTCAACCCCGCCGCGCCGGTGGTGGGCGAGGCCGAGATCGACGTCGACGCGCTCGACGAGAAGACCCCGGCGGGCGAGGCCACCTTCGACCTCGACGCGCAGGAGGTGAGCAACGTCTTCACCGGCAAGCGCCCCGAGACCTCGCGCATCGTGGCGCCATTCGCCAACAAGATCGACGGACGGCGGCGGTCGCAGGTGTCCAGCTGGTCGCGCTACGAGTCCGACGTGCACTCCAGCGTGACCGTGCGGCGAACCTCCGACGTCATCATCCAAGACGACCCCTTCG
>JAUIAC010000607.1 GCA_030425545.1 bacterium
GGCGCCGAGCGCGCGCTCGACCGACTCGCGGCGGTGCCGCACGAGGGCATCGCGCCGATCAGCGGGAGCCTGTCGCCCGAGGCGGCCGCCGCGCCCACGCCACAGGACGCGCTGTGAGCCCGCGGGCAGCGACCGCCCGTGGCGCGCCGGGGGGTGGGACAGGCGCCGGCAGCGCCGTGGACGTCCTGCTGACCCACGGCTACCACCTGTGGGACGACCCCCACGAGCGGCAGACCATGCGGCCCTACCCGCCCTTGGGGCTGCTCTACATCGCCGCGCACCTCGAGGCCGAGGGTGCCGACGTCGCCGTCTTCGACAGCACCTTCGCGCGCGGCGCCGACTTCGTGCAGGCGGTCCAGGAGGCGCGCCCCAAGGTCGTCGGCATCTACGCCAACATGCTGACGCGCAAGCGTGTTCTGCCGATGATTCGGGCCTGCCAGCGGGTCGGGGCGCGGGTGGTGGTCGGCGGACCAGACCCTGCGAACTGGCCCGAGGAATACCTGGCCCACGGCGCGGACGCGGTGGCCATCGGCGAGGGCGAAGAGACCCTGAGCGAGCTCGCGCGGCACTGGCTGTCCCACGCCCGGGGCGCGCCCGAGGACCTCGGCGCCATCGCCGGGCTGGTCTGGCTCGAAGGTCGCACGCTCGGCCCGGACGGCCTGGCCACCGGTGAGGTGGTGCGCAACCTGCCGCGACGGCAGCTGCCCAACCTGGACACGCAGCCCTTTCCGGCGCGGCATCTGATCGACATCGACGCCTACCTGCGCACCTGGCGGCGCCACCACGGGCAGGGGTCCGTGAGCCTGATCACCGCGCGCGGCTGCCCCTTCCACTGCACCTGGTGCAGCCACGCGGTCTACGGCCACAGCCACCGGCGGCGGTCCCCGGCCAACGTCGCCGACGAGGTCGCGCACATCGTCGACACCTACCGACCCGAGCTGCTCTGGTACGCCGACGACGTGTTCACCATCCACAAAAAGTGGCTGCGCAACTACGCCGCCGAGCTGAGCCAGCGGGGGCTGCGCATGCCCTTCGAGACCATCACCCGCGAAGACCGGCTCGACGAGCGGACCATGGACACCCTGGCCGAGATGGGGTGCTACCGGATCTGGGTCGGCGCCGAGAGCGGCAGCCAGCGCATCCTCGACGCGATGAAGCGCAAGACCGACGCCGAGCGGGTGATCGAGATGGTGCACGGGCTGCAGCGACGGGGCATCCAGGCTGGCATGTTCATCATGTTGGGCTACGACGGCGAGACCCTGGCCGACATGGAGGAGACGGTGGGGGTGCTCAAGCGCGCCGCGCCGGACGTGTTCCTGACGACGGTGAGCTATCCGATCAAGAACACGCCCTACTACATGCAGGTCAAGGACCGCATCGTGGCCCGCAAGGCGTGGGCCGAGGGGTCGGACCGGGACTTCGACGTGGTCGGGCGCCACAGCCGGCGCTACTACGACTTCGCGACCCGGTGGATGGTCAACAGCGTCGCCGCGAGCCGCCACGCCAAGGACAGCCGCGCCGCGGGTCAGGCGCGCCGAGCCAAGGCCGAGGTCAGCGCGCGCATCGGCCGGCTGGGCATGCAGGCCACAGCCCACGAGCGCGTGCAGGCGCCACGGTGACCGGTCGGCAGAGCACAGGCGCACAGGGGGCCGGCGCCGCGTTCGACGCCATCGCGTCGGGCTACGACGACGACTTCACCCACAGCCCGCTCGGCCTGCTGCTGCGGCAGCGGCTGTGGCGCCTGCTGGAGCGAGAGCTGCCCTCGCAGGGTCGCCTGCTCGAGCTGGGGTGTGGCACGGGCGAAGACGCGGCCCACCTCGCCCGGCGCGGAGCACAGGTGGTCGCCACCGACCAGAGCCCGGAGATGCTGGTCCAGGCCGCAGCCAAGGCGGGGCCGCGGGTCACCACAGCCCTGCTCGACCTGGCGACCCCACCGGGGCTCAGCGGGCCCACGGAGGGCGCGGCGGCGTTGCGCGGCCCTTTCGACGGCGCGTGGTCGAGTTTTGGCCCGCTGAACTGCGTCCGGGATCGCGCGCCCCTGTGGCGCTGGCTGGCCGACGTGCTCACGCCAGGAGGGCGGCTGGTGCTGGTGGTCATGTCGCCGCTCGCGCCCTGGGACTGGCTGTGGTTCGGCGCCCACGGGCAGGTGGGACCCGCGCTGCGCCGGCTGCGTCGGCGGCGGGCGGGCGTCGCCGCCAACGCCGGCGCGGGCCGGACCGTGCAGGTGTGGTACCCGAGCTGGCGGACCCTGGCGGCCGAGGCGGCGCCAGACTTCGACGTGCGCCGGGTCGAGGGCGTGGGCGTGCTCTTGCCGATCAGCGAGGCAGGTCACCTCGTCGCCCGCGCGCCGCGGCTCTTCGCTCAGCTCGCCCGGGTCGAGGCCCGCCTGGCCGGGCTGCCCCCGTGGCGCACCCTGTGCGACCACACGGCGCTGGTCCTCGAGCGCCGCTGACCGCGCCGCGCTGTGGACACGTGGCTGCCCGACCGCGCACCCTCTGCCCATGCCTCCGTCTCCCCAGCGCTCAGAGCGGACACCGCAGGGCACGCCGCCGCCCGACGGCGCAGCGGCGCGGAGCGGGACCGGGCCGCGGGCCAGGCGCGTGTCACTGCCGGCGCTGCTCGCGGTCGTGGTCTACGTGGTCATCGCCACGGCCACACACCACGTCTGGCCCTTCTACGTGTTCGACATGTACGCCTTCGCCGCGCCGGGCACCTCGAGCCGAATCAGCCTGATCGACGAGGCCGGTCACACGCGAGACGTGCGCGACGTGCGTGCGATCCGCTGCCCCCCTGAGACGCGCGCCGCCCTCGACGGCCCAACGTGCAACGCCTGGTGGACCGTGGTCGCGCGGGACGACGAGGTGTGGGAGGTGCTCCGGACGCGCGCGCTCGCAGGGCCCGGCGAGCCAGCCACCCTGGTGCGGCGGGGGTGGCGCTGGGGCGCCCCGGCGGACGCCGACGAAGACGCAGAGCGCGCGCCCCGCGCCCCGCGCCCCGCGCACGACCCGCCGGAGGCCACGGACTGTGCGCGCGTGCGCTGCGAGGTGCGCTGGTGAGCGGCGAGGGCCCGGCGCCGCGTGCGCAGCTGAGCGCCCGGGTGGTGGTGGCCACGTGCGCCCTGCTCGCGTGTGTGGGGATGTGCGCCGAGGTGCTCCTGCTTCCCCCCGACGCCCGGCCGACGCCTTGGCTGG
>JAUIAC010000608.1 GCA_030425545.1 bacterium
TCCGGCATCAGCCGAACCAACGAGGAGAAGAGCGTGCTCGGACCGACCGACTCCGCCAGATTGCGAAGGGCCAGGTCGGGCGAGATGTCGGAGGTCGAGCCCTGGTCCGCGAGCCGCTCTCGGTGGGAAACGACATGGGGATTTCGCTGCGTCATGGGTCCACCTCTCAGCGACATGGTTCATTTGAACCATTCACCTCGCAAGCGAACCATGCACTTCTTTGCAATCCCCCGCCCGCGCGCCCCCGCGCCCGCAGCCCCTTTCGACTTCGTCACTTAGCCCGGGATCGCAGCGCCGTGGGGCGGGCACGACACACGCGTGGCGGGCTGTTTCATCGGCTCGCCTGCGGGCCCCATGGTTCACGCAGGCGGGCGTGCGACCACGGCGGGACCCGGGCCAGGTGGGCGTCGCGCCGCTGGTGGAGGCGGGGCGAGCTCAGCGCGCGGGTGGAGGCGCAGCGACGTCCCCGCACGACCAGGTGGCCTGACACGGCTTGAGCTCGAAGGCCTTGCCCCCCGACTTGAGGTAGCGCGCCAGCATCTCGAAGGTCAGCGTGCCCACGTCGAAGTGGGTCTGCTTCGCGCACGCCGCGGGGTCTCCGCCCGTCTGCTTCGCGCGGGCCTCACACGCCTTGACCAGTCGGTCAGCATAGGATCCCGGCTGCTCGGGGTCGTGCTGGCCACCGGGCTTCATCAGGGGCACGAAGAGCCCCGAGAAACCAGCGGCCCGCTCGGTCACCGCGTGGGTGCGCAGCGGTGGCGACAGCCGAGGCAGGTGATAGCCGTCGTTGCCGCGGTGATAAGGGGGCGCGCCCGCCTGCTGCCCGAAGTCCGCGTACACCCCGGCGCTGGTGGCCGTGGCGCTCGCGCTGAGGTCCTCAGGGTCCAGCACGACGTTGTTGCCGTCCGGCGCCTTGTCCCACCGGGGGATGCGGTCGACCGCCTCGAGCACGTGACCGTCGATGAGCACCTGGTTGACCGTGCGGCCGCCCCACGCGGGGATCGGCTGGGTCCAGTCGAGCAAGCCCGCCGCCCGCGCGATGCTCGCGCCGGTGCTCACCGGCACGTTCATGTCGCCGACGCAGTGCCACACCAGCAGGTTCGTGTTCACCGTCTCGCCGGTGCGGTAGGTCAGGTCGCCGTCGAGGGCATGGGGAGCCCAGATCCCAGGGTCCCCCGCGTCGAGCACGAGCTGCGCAAAGCCCATGAACCGGCGGGTCTCGGGCCGCGCCCGGTGCAGGCCGAGCCCCTCTGCGATCGGCGCGAGCGCCGAGCCCTTGTCGAAAGACTGCCACTCAGACTGGTAGTGAAACGTGACGTCGCGCTCGAACTTGTCGACGGTGTGCACCGGCGTCGCGCCCGCCTTGAGCTTGCAAGCGCGGTGCTTCTTGGGGTCGATGACACCCAGCTCGAAGGCGTTGCCCACGTAGAAGGTCAGCTTGTGGCGCTGCCGCAGGGCCTTGTCTTGGTCCGCCCGGGCGAGGATCGCCTGCTTCTCCGCCAGCTGGGTCGCGTCGAGCTTGTCGTCGGCCTTGCGCAGCGCCTCTGGGAGCGGCTCGACGCGCGCCACGTCGCTGGCCAGGGCGACGCGGAAGCTGCCGTCGGGCAACACCCGGGCGCAGTCGTACTCGCCGTTGTCGAGGTTCTGGGCCAACACGGAGCCGCCCTCGCCGCCGGTGAGCTGCTTCACCACCGCGCTGGGCAGGCGCGCGACCTCGACCTTGGCGGTGTCGTTGAGCCGGGGCACCACGGTGCGGATCACCACCTCGCCGCTCGGCTTGTTGTCCTTGTCGACCCCCGGCAGGCCGATGTAGAGCGGCCCCATCATGCGCAGCTGAACCGCCTCTTTCACGCCGCCCTGAATCGAGCGGATGCCCACGTCGGCGAGCCCGGCCCCACCCGCGATGGGCACGACGGCGTCGAGCTGCGGCTCGGCCCCGCCCATGACCGCGCTCATGATCCCGCCCAGCGAGCTGCCGGTCATGGTCAGCGGCGCGTCGGGCCCGCCCGCGTCGACCTTGCCGTCGCCGTCGAAGTCCCCCGCGATGTCGTCCTTGATGCCGTTGCCGTTGATGTCGGCGTCCCACAGGCGCTTGCCGTCCCAGCCGCGCACCACGCGGATGAGCTGCATGTAGTCGACCGCCGTCTGGCGCACGTTGTCGCGGGTGTGGAAGGTGTAGGCGGTCCAGAAGTCCGCGCCGGAGTCCTCGCGACCGTCGGCGTCCTGATCCCACGAGCGGTTGTCCAGCACCGCCTTGGCCGTGCCCATCATGCCTTTGGGCTCGAGCACCAGCGGCACCAGCGCGTTGTAGTCGCCGGGCAGCACCAGGCCGTGACCCGCGTTGTCGATGCTGATGCAGGCGATGCCGTGACGCGCGAACCAGGCGTGGTAGACCAGCACCTCGAACTTCGAGCTCGTATAGCCGTGTCCGACGATGACCACAGGGGTGGGCTTGCCCTCTTTGCGGACCGAGCTCTCCTTGCGCGGCACGGTCAGCCAGAAGGTCACGCGCTCCCCGTGGGCCTCGGCCTTCTTGCTGTGCACGTCGGGCGGCCAGACCATCTGGTTGTAGCCCAGGTAGCGGCCCTCAGCGTCCTTGCGGGGCATCAGCTGCGGGCTCAGGTAGGTGCCCACCGCGTGAAAGTCGACGTAGCGCACCGCCTCTTTCATGCGCGCCCCCTGCACCCCCTTGGTGGTCACCAGGTCGAGCAGCTCGTTGAGCTCGAAGAAGGTCTCCGTGCTCAGGGTCCACGGGTTCTCGAAAGGCTTGCCGGGCTCCTTGTCCCACATGCGATGCAGCTGCTCGAGCGCGGGCGGGAACTGCTCGGCCAGGTGTCGCTGCGGCCCCAGGCCGTAGAGCCCGTCGCGCACCGCCATGAGCTCCTTGGTCATGGTGCCGGTGGTGAAGGTCCAGGCGAACGCCACGTCGTCGAGCGTGAGGCCGCCAAACTCGGCCGCGTGGTCCGCCAAGATGCCGGGCAGCGGCGCGAGCGCCTCGGTCTGAGCGCTGTGGTTGACGGTGGCGAAGGGCGAGCCCACCGCCGCCCCGGCCGCGTCTTTGAGTCGGCGCGTGACCACCACGGCGTAGGTGGTGCGCTCGCGCAGCGGCCGGAGCGGCTTGACGATGAGCGTGTGGGTCTCGCGCTCGTAGAAGGTCATCATCGCGTCGGCGCGCTCGGCCAGGGTCATGT
>JAUIAC010000609.1 GCA_030425545.1 bacterium
GGTGCTTGGCGCGCTTGCGGTGATGCGCCGCCATCGCCCGGTGGTGCTTGGCCTTCTTGCGGTGGTGCTTGGCCTTCTTGCGATGGTGCCGCCGCAGCGTGGCGGACGCCGCCGATTCTTCAGAGATCGACAGCGTGGTCACGCTGTCCGTCGCCTTCAACGACGCCGCGAGGGCCCCCGAGGGGAGCGCGAGGGGCGCGACGAGCACGGCTGCGAGGAGCAGGCTGAGACGGATTCGGCTGGACATGGCGGGACTCCTGGGCGGGTCGAAGGCCGGGAGGGTACGCAATTTCGGCCGCCTTGTGGGGCCTTCGTAAGATCGCTGAAGGGAGGGCGACAGCCGCAGGTCTCGGCGCCTGTGGACCGGGCCGACAGGCTGCGCGCCGCCGGAGCGCCCCCCGGTCGCCTTGCATTTTCGCCTCGCCTTCCTACCCTCGCGGCCCGCGAACCCCCTGCTGCGGCGCCCTTGGTGTCGCCCACTCCGAGGACTCTCCATGGCCGGTCACAGTCATTCAGCCAACATCGCCATTCGCAAGGGCGCACAGGACAAGAAGCGCGCCAAGCTCTTCTCCAAGCTGGCCAAGGAGATCATCATCGCCTGCAAGATGGGCGACCCCGACCCGGACTCGAACCCGCGGCTGCGCCTCGCGCTGCGCAAGGCCAAGTCCCAGTCGCTGCCCAAGGCCACCATCGAGCGCGCCATCAAGAAGGGCAGCGGCGAGATGGAGGGCGAGGACTACCAGGAGCTGATCATGGAGGGCTACGGCCCCGGCGGCACGGCGGTCTATGTCGAGGTGATGACGGACAACCGCAACCGCGCCGCGAGCGAGATTCGCCACGCCTTCGCCAAGGGCAACGGCAACCTCGGCACCACCGGCTGCGTGGGCTACATGTTCAACCGCAAGGGCGTCATCACGGTCAAGGGCGACGAGGACGAGATCATGCTCACGGCCCTCGACGCCGGGGCCGAAGACGTCGCCGACAATGAGGACGGCACCTTCGAGGTGCTCACCGAGGCCACCGACTGCGAGGCGGTGGTCGAGGCCCTCACCGAGGGCGGCATCGAGGTCACCAACGACGAGGTGCTCTTCGTCCCCGACAACCGGGTGAAGCTGTCGAGCAAGGACGCCGGCCAGCTGCTGCGCATGCTCGACCTGCTCGACGACTGCGACGACGTGCAGGGGCTGACCCACAACGCCGACATCGCCAGAGAGGACCTCGAGGCCTTCGCCAACTCCTGAGCCCACGCCCCAGCCCACGCCCTAGCCCACGCCCCAGCCCACGCCGGGGCGCGCCTCGCTACCAGCCCGGATCTCCGGGTTTTTCGGAAGGTCCCCATGCAAGGTCTACACGTGGTCGTCACCGGCGGGACCGGCGCGCTCGGCAGCGCCGTGGTCGCTCAGCTCGTCGCGGCGGGCGCCGAGGTCCACATCCCAGCCTTTGAGCCCGACGCGGCCGCCCTCTCGTCGCACTTCGCGTTCACCGAGCACCCCCAGGTCCACCTGCGCTTCGCTCAGGACCTCAGCGACGAGCAGACCGTGGTGGACTTCTACGCCGGGGCAGCGGCCCTCAGCGGCGACGCGGGGCTGTGGGCGTCGCTGCACATCGCGGGCGGCTTCGCCATGGCGCCGCTCGCCGAGACCTCCCTGGCGGCCTGGCAGCGCATGATGGCCATGAACGCCACGTCTGCCTTCCTCTGCTGCCGCGAGGCCAGCCGCCACATGCCGCGCGGCGGGCGACTGGTCAACGTCGCGGCCAAGCCGGCGCTGCGCCCGGTCGCCGGCATGGTCGCCTACAGCGTGAGCAAGGCCGCGGTCGCCAACCTGACCCTGAGCCTCGCCGAGGAGCTCGCCCCGCGCGGGGTGTGGGTCAACGCGGTGGTGCCGTCGATCATGGACACGCCCGCCAACCGCGCCGCCATGCCGGACGCGGACCACGCCGCCTGGCCTGCCCTCTCCGACATCGCGAACACCCTGTTCTTCCTGGCTTCGACGAAAAACCAGGTCACCCGCGGCGCGCTGGTGCCAGTGTACGGGGCGAGCTGAGCCCGAGGTGGCGGCGGCGCGTTGAACACCCGGAACCGACGGAGAGCGACCATGAGCAACGACAAGCACCTCTACGACTACCCCGGCGCAGACGTCACCGTGCGGTGGGACGAGCGCCTGTGCATTCACGTCGGCGAGTGTGGCCGCTCCGACGGAGAGCTCTTCGTCGGCGGGCGCGATCCCTGGTGCCAGCCCGACGTCAGCGGGGCCGACGACGTGGTCGACGTGGTCGAGCGCTGCCCCACCGGCGCGCTGACCTACCAGCGTCTCGACGGCGCCGTCGAGGCCGCCCCGGACCACAACACCGTGGTGGTGGCCAACAACGGCCCGCTCTACGTCACCGGCGACCTGCAGATCGACGGCGCGGCGGACGACATGGCCGGCGTGAGCTTCCGGGCCGCGCTGTGCCGCTGCGGCGAGTCGAAGAACAAGCCCTTCTGCGACAACAGCCACGAGAAGGCGGGGTTTGTCGACCGCGGCGCCATCGGGGCGAGCGGCAAGGGCTACGACGCCCCCGGCGGCCCCCTCAGCGTCAACCGCGCGACGAACGGCCCCCTGCTGCTCAGCGGCAACGTGAAGCTGGTGACCGCCGCGGGCCGCGTGGCGTGGAAGGGCACCAAGTGCGCCCTGTGCCGCTGCGGCGCGTCGAAGAACAAGCCCTTCTGCGACGGTTCGCACAAGGCGGCGGGCTTCACCGCGGAGTAGAGCCCCGCCACACGGCCAGGCGCCCGCCGACCGCGCGCCGCGCGTCCGAGCTGTTTCATTTGAAACAGCCTCAGGTTTCCACAGAAATCTACCGCTTTGTGTTCGTTGCGCCGCCGCACAAGGAGCGGGGCTCGCAACGGCCGCCACGAGGCCTAGCTTGCGCCTGCACCCCCATGACAGCGGGGGGCGGGAGCGGCCATGAAACGTATCGTGATCCTCGGCGCCGGCACCGGCGGCACCATGATGGCGAACCGCCTGCACCGGACCCTGGCGAGTCAGGGCTGGACGGTGACGGTGGTCGACCGCGACGGTGACCACGTCTACCAGCCGGGCCTGCTCTTCGTCCCCTTCGGCGACTACCGGCCGGACGAGCTGGTGCGCCCGCGCAGGCACACGGTGGACCCGGGCGTCGACCTCCGCCTGACGGGCGTCACCG
>JAUIAC010000610.1 GCA_030425545.1 bacterium
CTGCGCGACGGCGACAAGGTGCAGCTCGGCTCGACCGTGGTGCTGCGCTTCAACCTGCAGGACGCGCTCGACGAGGCCTTCCAACGCCAGCAGTTCGAGCAGATGACTCGGGACCCGCTCACGGGCTGCCACAACCGGCTCTACTTCGACGAGGAGCTGCGCCGCGAGGTGGCCTTCTCCCGGCGCATGGACGCCAGCCTGTGCCTGCTGGTGGTCGACGTGGACCTGTTCAAGGTGGTCAACGACACCCATGGGCACAGCGTCGGAGACGACGTGCTCCGGCAGCTGGGGCAGGTGCTCTACGGCCAGCTGCGTGGCTACGACGTGCTCGCGCGCTACGGCGGCGAGGAGTTCGTGGCCCTGCTGCGCGGCGCCAGCTTGGACCACGCCACCACGGTGGCCGAACGGCTGCGGCTGGCGGTGAAGGCCCACGACTTCGGCCCCCCCGACCCGAGTGACGCGGACAGCTCCCTCTCGGTGACCGTGAGCATCGGCATCGCCGCGGTCGAAGAGGTCCCCGACGGCGAGGCCGACGACCTCTTTCGCCTCGCCGACAACCGGCTCTACACGGCCAAGGGCACCGGGCGAGACCGCGTGTGCTGGGGCGGCCCCGAGCCCGTCAGCGCGCTGACGCAGCCGGTGGACATCGAGGCCACGCGGCTGGCGATTCAAGAGCGCCGCAACCACGGTCGCGCGTTGGCCAGCACCCAGTCGGCCGCGCCCATGACGCTGGCCGACCTGAACCTGCCCGACCAGGTGCCCGAGCGTTGAGCTGACGCGCCCTCCAACGCGCCGCGCCGCGCCCTCGTGGGAGGGCGCGGCGCGGGGGGCTCTGCGGGTGCGGCTGCGGGTGCGAGAGGGTGGGTCGCTGGACCTCCACTGTCGCGCCCCGTTCAGGTCATGCTGAGACCGACCAGGGTCCCGACGAGCTCCTGCACCTTGGCCACGCTGGGGCGCTTGCGCTGCAGCTCGGTGGCGATGCCGCGGAGCGCGGTGGCGACCTTGCGGTCCAGGGCGCCGAAGGCCGCGTCCTTGTCGAGCTCCTGGGCGAGGGGCTCGGCCAGCATGGCGTAGCCCGCGTCACCGCCCATGCTCGCCACGAGGATGGCCGCGCCGGCCCAGGCGCCGGCCGCGAGGTAGCCGTGCCGGCGCGGATCCTTCTGCACGCGGGTGGCCGCGGTGAGCAGGTCGCCCATGCGGAGGGCCACGTCCACTGCGCCGACCGCCTGGGTCTCGGAGACGCTCTTGTGGACGGCGGCCAGCGCGCGAGGGCTCAGGCTGGCGAAGAGCGCCTTGTCGCGGGCCACCGCCAGGGCCAGCCGACCGGCGGCGCGCGTGTCACCGAGGGCGCGGGCGCTCTCGAGCGCGCCGACGTGCAGGGCGGCCCGAAGCATGGCGCGGTCTCCCGTGGTGGCCTCGCCGGCGAAGCCGAGGGTCTGGTGACCGAGGGTCGCCAGCGCGGCACCGGCGGCGGCGACCGCGGCGGGCGCCGGCTTGGCGATGGCCATGCGCGTGGCGAGCGCGAACCAGTCCCCGGCGCCGCTGAGCACCACCGGCTGCACGGCGACGGTCTTCGCCGACAAGAAGGCCGCGTCGCTGAGGACGACCGCCTGGCCGTCGACGTACATGCCCTGGGTCATGGGGACCGGGTTGGCCCCCGGCAGGGGCAGCGAGTAGGGCTGCGCGAGGGCGCTCGTGCTGAGGAGCGCGGTGAGGGCGAAAGCTGCGAAGCGAAAGATGCGGTTCATGGGGTTCTCCTCGTCGTTGGGTGGCGCCGACGCGTTGGCGTGGCGTCCGATGTGGAGGTATACGCAGCAGGTCGACAAAGGATCTGCGCCGCCCCATCTTTTTTTCGGCCGAGGGGGCGTCGACGCTGATCTTCCGGCCCTGGAGCCCCCATGAACGACACGACGCACGCTGCCACCCAAGCAGGAGGCCTCTCGTCGGCGACCGCGGAGCGGGCTCGACGCCACCAGCGGGCGCGCGAGACCATCTGCGAGCTGTGTCGGCTCTTTTACGGCTTCGGTTGGGCCAGCGGCACCGGCGGCGGCATCGCCGTGCGCGAGGGCGACGTGCTCTTCATGGCGCCGAGCGGGGTCGAGAAGGAGAAGCTGCAGCCTGCTGACATCTTCGAGCTGGACCTCGCCGGGGCGGTGACCGCGCCGCCTGTGGCGGGGGGCAAGCTCACGGCCTGCGCGCCGCTCTTCATGGCGGCGTTCACCCACCGCGACGCCGGCGCCGTGCTGCACAGCCACAGCGTCAACGTCGTGCTGGCGGCGGCGCTCGTGCCCCCGGGGGAGCCCCTGCGGCTGACGCGGCTGGAGATGATGAAGGGCCTCGAGGGCGTGGGCTACTTCGACACCCACGAGATCCCCGTCGTGGACAACACCGCGCTCGAGCACGAGCTCGCCGAGCGCATGGAGCGGGCGGTGCTGGACTGGCCCAAGGCCAACGCGGTCATCGTGCGCAACCACGGCGTCTACATCTGGGGGCGCGACGCGAGCCACGCCAAGACCCAGGCCGAGTGCCTCGACTGGCTGTGCGACGCCACGGTGAAGCTGCACAGCGCCGGAATCAGCCACCTGACCCACGACCGCAGCCAGCCCAGGGCGGACGCCTGAGCGCGACGGCCTCAGCACGCCCACAGCTCACCCTCTCACCCCCCCCAAGGAGCAGACCATGCGCGCCTACTACCTCGACAACCCCGAGCACACCCTCACCGCGGCCGACCTGGCCACGGAGGGCATCCTGAGCTGGCAGCTGCCCGTGGACGAGGCCGGCTACGCCGCGCCCCTGCAGGAGATCCGCGAGTCACGTGGCTACGTGGAGATGGACCAGATCCACCTCGGCGCGGACACCCCCGACCTCGAGGCGCTCTGCGACAAGTTCTTCACCGAGCACCTGCACACCGACGAGGAGATCCGCTTCGTGGTCGGCGGCGCCGGCATCTTCGACCTGCGCGACAAGGACGACGCGTGGATGCGGGTCCACGTGGTGCCGGGTGACCTGATCATCGTCCCGAAGGACAAGTACCACCGGTTCACGCTGGACGAGGCCCGCACCATCACGTGCAAGCGGCTCTTTCAGGACACCACGGGCTGGACGCCGGTGAACCGCTGAGCCACGGGTCCCTGCTCTCGCGCTGAGGACCCGCTCGGCTTCTGTCGGCGGTCGTTGAGGAC
>JAUIAC010000611.1 GCA_030425545.1 bacterium
CGCCGCCTCCCTGGCCCGCCACCTCATCGCCGGACGCGGGCTCCAGGCCTACTCCGCCGAGCGGCAGCCCGAGGGCGTCGCCGCCGCAGAGCTCTCGCTCTGGAACCACGGCGAGCTCTGCGGCGAGCGACGCTTTGGCCCGCCCGCGCCGGCGGGGCTTCCCCCTGTCCTCCGCGTCAACTTCACCGGCGAGAGCTATTGCGACGTGCACAAGGCCGTCGGGCTCCGCCGCGAACTCCCTCGCTATCAGGAGACCGCATGACCTTCTCACCCAACCGCACCCTCAAGCTCCTGCGAGAGGGCACCCCCGCGATTGGCTCCTGGGTGCAGCTCTGCAGCCCGGTCGCCACCCGCCTCATGGCCGCGCAGGGCTACCCCGACTGGATGCTCGTCGACTTCGAGCACTGCCCCATCGACCTCGGCACGGCCGCGTCGATGCTCCCGACCATCTCCGAGGTGAGCGGCAGGCGCATCACTCCGCTCGCCCGGGTCGAGGTGGGCTCCATCGACGCCATCAAGCGCGCGCTGGACTGCGGCGCCCAGGGCATCATCGCGCCCATGGTGGGGTCGGCCGAGGAGGCCCGCGACGTGGTCCGCTTCGCAAAATTCCCGCCTGAGGGCGTGCGCGGTGCGGGAGGGCTCTTCCCGCACCTAGGCCACGGCGTCGACCGCCACACCTGGCTCCGGCAGGCCAACGACCACACCCTGGTCGGCGTCCAGATCGAGACCCGCGAGGGGCTCGACAACCTCGAAGCCATCCTCGACGTGCCGGGCATCGACCTCGTCTTCGTGGGTCCCAATGACCTGCACATGTCCCTGGGGCTGGGCGCCAGATTCTGGAGCGACGAGCCCGCGTTCGTCGCCGCCATCGACGCCATCGTCCGCGGCTGCACCCGCCGTGGCATCGCTCTGGGCACGCTCTGCCCGGACGCCGCCTCCGCTCGTGCCCGCATCGACGACGGCTTCACCTTCGTCGGGCTCGGCTCCGACGCCCACTTCATGCTCACCTTCGGCGGCATGCAGTTCGCCGAGCTCCGCGGCGAGCCAAAGCCGCCCGAAGGCTTCTGCAACCGCGTGAACCTCCAATGAGCGTGGGCCCGCCGCTCCACCCGCGGCTCTCCGCCTTGCGCGCGCCGGCCTTCCTCGAGGTCACGCGCCGCGCCGCTGAGCTTCGCGCGGCGGGGCGCCCGGTGCTGTCCCTGGCCTTTGGCGAGCCGGGCTTCGACCCGCCCGCCGCTGCGCGCGACGCCGCGGTCCGCCTGATTCAGCAGGGCGACGTCCGCTACACGTCCATGGACGGACTGGAGCCACTGCGCACTGCCATCGCCGAGCGCATCGGCGCGCGCCGGCGACTCCCGCTCGGTCCAGAGAACGTCGTGGTGTGCGTGGGTGCGACGCAGGCGATCTCGAGCGCCGTCCGCGCGACGGTGAAGAGCGGCGACGAGGTCGTCGTGCCGGCCCCATACTGGCCCCCCTACGTCGACGTGGTCGGACTCGCCGGCGGTCGTCCCGTGTGTCCGCGGGGACGCCCGGAGCACGGCTTCAAGCTCACGGCGGAGCGCCTCCGACGGTCGCTGAGCGCCCGGACTCGCTGGCTCTTTCTCAACTCGCCCAACAACCCCAGCGGTGCGGTGTACTCCGCGGCGGAGCTAAGCGCGCTGGCTGAGGTGTTGCGGGACTTCCCGTGGGTGGGGGTCATCTCCGACGAGATCTACGAAGACCTGGCCTTTCAGGGGTGGGCACCCTCGCTGCTGGACGTGGCGCCCGACCTCGCCGACCGCACCCTCATCGTCGGAGGCATGTCCAAGGGATTCGCGATGACTGGCTTTCGCATCGGCTGGGCGGTGGGGCCCAAGCGCCTGGTCCGCGCCGTGACCTGGCTGCAAGCCCTGTCGACCTTCACCCCGCCCGCCGTGGGCCAGGCCGCGGCGCTGGCCGCGCTGACGGCGTGCGAACAACCCGCAGTGGCGGAGCGCGCCCGCCTGCGCGAGCGATGTGCCGTGGTGGTCCGCAGGCTCCTGGCCGGGACCGCGCTGCGGATCACGCCGCCTGAGGGCGCTTTCTATCTGTTGTGTGACGCTCGCGCTTACATCGACGGTGCGCGGGCGGGGGCGCCCAGCGACGATACGGCGCTCGCCCTGGCCCTGCTCGAGCGGGCCGAGGTCGCGACGATGCCGGGCGGCGCGTTTGGCTTGGACGGCTACCTGCGGCTTGCGTTCGGCGGGCCGGACGCCGAGGTGGACGAGGCGGTCGAACGGCTGGTCGCCGCGCTCGCAGCGATGGCGTCGCGAGCCTACCCAAGGCAGACGTTCGCGTCGGCGCCGACGTAGGTGCCAGGCGTTTCGCTGGCGACGTAGGTGCCCGCTGGCGACGTAGGTGCCAGGCGTTTCGCTTGCTAGTACTCGGGATCGGACGTGTCTCCCTGGTTGGCGTCCCAGGGAGCGACCATCCAGCTGAACTGGGTCACGAGTGGCTCTACGAGGTTGTCGAGGGTGTCGCGAAACGGCGTGGGCTCCCAGCGGCCACCTCCCGTCGGCATCTGGAGCAGCCACAGGTGTGAAGTGTCGCGCTTCATGCGCGCGTGACGCACGACAGCGTCGGCCGGCCGAGGCTCTCTCGGCGGCCCCGACATCGCGCCTCAACGACCGAGAATCAAACCTTTTTCGGGGTTCAGACCACAACCTGCCTGGCCAGCTGCCCTCTTCGGGCCGCGGCGTCCTAGCTCAGCGCCTGGCTGAAATCCTCTTCGTCCACCAGTCATGCCTGCGGCATGAATAGCGCAGCAGCCGCTAGCGCGGCCGCACACGGTCTCTACCGCCGCCCAAGCGAGCCCTGCGGGCATGCTGGCGTTGCTTCGACGAGCTCCCAGGGGGCGGGGCCGGGATCGCTGGCGCGGGTGGGCGGCGACCGCGGCGGTGGTCAGGGCGACCGTGCTGCAAGCGAGGGTGGCGACGAGGCCACTGAGGTGCACGCTGCGAGGGGTGTGGGATCGGCGTAGGTCCATGGCGAGCTCTGGTGCGGACGGGCCACTCTCAGGTTGCCGCCATGCGCACGAAGTCGTTACGGAATGTCGTACTCGAGTCGAATGGCCGAGAGCAAGCCCTCTGGAACGCGATGCGCGACGGCCTGCAACCCAGCGACGATGATCTCACGGTACGCCGAGAGCAGCGCAGTCGCGCG
>JAUIAC010000070.1 GCA_030425545.1 bacterium
CGCGTGACCGCCGCCAGCTCTCCGGCTGCCCAGCGTCGCCTCATGATCCCCGGCGAACATGTGAGACGGTGTGAGTCTGGTTTTCCAATTCCCCAGGCAAAGTGCCATGCTACGGGCTGACCCGCGACGGGTACGGACTCAAAGGCCCCCCCCTTGCCGACCACCTCTCCCCGCCGAGACCTGCAGCCTACGGACGTCGAGGCGCTGAAGATCCAGCGGGCTTTCGCACGTCTGTTTCGACGTCGGGCGGCCCGCGAGATGGTGGATCTCTTCGCGGCGGCGCGGGGGCATGGCTTCCGCGTGCTCGACGCGACGGGCGCCGTGCTCTACGACACCGCGCCGGCCGTCGCGGTCACCGACGGTGAGGCGGCCGAGGTGCGTCACGACAACCGGCTCATCGGCCACGTGGTCGGGGCGGCGCGCCGAGGGCCCGACGCTGCGGGCTCAGCGGGGGACGCGGACGAGGCGGAGGTCGCGCCGGTCGACGTCGCGCGCTTTGTCGGTGGGCTCTTCTCGCAGCACTACGCGACCCGGGCCGTCACCCGCGAGGCGCTGCTCCGCTACAAGGAGCTCACCCTCCTCTACGGCTTCGCCAGCAAGGTCGCCGTGCGCTCCCACTCCATCCAGGAGGCCGCGGAGCTCATCATCGACGAGGCCCGCACGCTCATCGAAGGGCAGCGCTTCTACGTCGTGCTGGTGCAGGGCGACGAGCTGACCACCCTCGCGAGCGCTGGCATCGCGCCCGACGACACCGCGGCCATGGCCCACGCCCACGCGTGCGCGCGGACGGTGGTGTCCCGGTGGGCCCACAGCGGTCCCGACGTCGACGGGGGGCTCACCGGCGCGTCACCCGTGTCGCCTTCCCACGCCATGGACCTCGCCACGGGAGACCAGCCTGCGCTCAGCAGCGACATGGTCATCCCGATTCGCTCGCAGGACTCCCTCATCGGCGTGCTCGGCATCTCCAGCGACGGCGTGCTCGAGTACGCGTCGGACGAGATCAAGCTGGCCACCGCGCTCGCGCTCATCGGCGCCATGGCCATCGAGAACGCGCGCTACATCGAGACCACGCGCCGCTTTGTGCCGACCGAGTTCCTGCGCACGCTCGGCCACGAGGCGGTGCCCACGGTGTCGCTAGGCGACCAGGCCGAGGCGCGCATCGCGGTGATGTTCTGCGACATCCGCGGCTTCACGTCTCTGGTGGAGCGGCTGACGCCGCAGGAGGCCTTCGCCTTCATCAACGAGTTCCTCGGCTGCATGGGGCCCGTGGTGCGGCGTCACGGCGGCTTCGTCGACAAGTACCTCGGCGACGCCATCCTCGCGATCTTCCCCGACGGCTCGTGCGACAGCGCGCTGCAGGCCGCCATCGACGCGCAGCGCACGCTCGCCCGCTTCAACCACGAGCAGGCCGCCCGGTGGGGCGCGCCGATTCAGGTCGGCTGTGGGGTGCACGTGGGCCGGTCGATGCTCGGCATCATCGGCGAGCGCGAGCGGTGGAGCGGCACGGTGATCTCCGACGCGGTGAACGTCGCGCAGCGGGTCGAGACGCTCACCAAGGCGGTCGGCGCCGACATCCTGATCACCGAGGCCGTCCACGCGCAGCTCGACGACGCCAGCCGCTACCACGTCCGGCGGCTCGGGCTGGTGGAGCTCAAGGGCAAGAGCGAGCCGGTGTCGGTCTTCGACGTCTTCGACGCGGATCCGGAGCCGCTGCGTTCGCTCAAGCGGCAGACCTTGGACGACCTCGCGGCTGCGGTCGCGCACTTCGAGCGTGGCGAGCACCTCAAGGTCTTCGAGCGCCTGCAGGGCGTGCTCCGGGTGTGTCCCGACGACCGCGTCGCGCACCGCATGCTCTCGCGGCTGCGTGATCAGCTGGCGGGTCGAGCCAAGCCACGGCGCATGGACACCATCCCGCCCTGAGCCGGTCTCACGGCGCGCCCAGGTGTCCGATGCTTTGGGGTCTCCCTTGCTTTGCGGGCTCCCTTGCTTCGCGCTGCTCGTGCCCGCACCATGCCGGGCCCCAAGCTCGCGCCCCAAGTTCGCGCCTGTGGAGCACGCCATGGCCATCGCCGTTCGCCTCGAGACTCTGAAGGAAGGCCCCAAGTCTGGCCGCGTGCGTCTGGACGCCGCCGCCGTTGGCGCGCTGCTCGACGGCCGCTACACGCCGGCGTCGGCGCCGCTCGACCTGAGCTGGACGCTGAACATGACCGCGGGTGTCGTGCAGCTGAACGCTGAGGTCACCGGGCAGCTCCGCTTCGCCTGCGCGCGCTGCGTGGCTCCGCTGACCCTGCCTGTGTCGGTGCCCGTGTCGCACCACTGGGTGCCGGCCAGCGACCTGCATGTCGACGGTCTGACCGAAGACGGAGACTTCGACCGAGACCCGGACGTGTCGGGTCACGACGGCGAGGCGGTCGACCTCGAGCCCATCGTGCACGAGTGCTTGCTGGTGGAGTTCCCCTTCGCCCCGGACTGCGACAGCAGCGTCGAGGGGCGATGTCCCGAGTGGACCGACGAGGCTCGCGTGCTGCACCCCGGTGGGGAGGCGCCCGAGGTCCCGAGTGAGACCCCCTTTGCCGCCCTCGCGGGGCTGAAGGTGACAGAGCCCTCCGAGGGCTGAGCCGTCCTCCGCCGCCCCTGTCGCCGGCGACCCCTGTCCCGGCGCGTCCGTCCCCGCGACCCCTCTCCTGCGCGCCCCGCTGGACACCTCCGCCGGTCGCCGCCACTCTGCCGGCCGACCCGCGCCCCTAGCGCCGCGCGGCCACACGCTTTTGGAGCATCTCATGCCCGCCAACTTCCGCATCTACAACACGCTCAGCCGCCAGGTGGAGGACTTCCAGCCGGTCGAGGCCGGCCACGTCGGCATCTACGTCTGCGGCATGACCGTCTACGACCACATCCACGTCGGCCACGCGCGCGCCATGGTCGTGTTCGACGCCTTCGTGCGTTACCTGCGCTACCGCGACTGGCGGGTGACCTTCGTCCGCAACTTCACCGACGTCGACGACAAGATCATCAAGCGCGCCAACGAGGTGGGCAAGGACCCGGTGGCGCTGGCCTCGGAGTTCATCGGCCACTTTCACCACGACGTCACGGCGCTCGGGCTGGCGATGCCGGACCACGAGCCCAAGGTCAGCGAGAGCATCGACGCCATCGTCGAGATGATCAGCCACCTGGTGGCCAAGGGGCACGCGTACGAGAACGAGGGCACGGTCTGGTACTCGGTCGAGACCTTCCCGGAGTACGGCAAGCTCAGCGGCCAGAAGGTGGACGAGCTGCGCAGCCCCGACGAGGTGCCCGGCAAGCGCTCGCCAGCGGACTTCGCCCTCTGGAAGGCCGCGAAGCCGGGCGATCCGAGCTGGGACAGCCCCTGGGGCCCCGGTCGGCCGGGCTGGCACATCGAGTGCAGCGCCATGAGCCTCGGCGACATCGGCCAGACGCTGGACATCCACGGCGGCGGGCTGGACCTGGTCTTCCCGCACCACGAGAACGAGATCGCGCAGTCCGAGGCGGCCAACGGCACCAAGTACGTCAACTACTGGATGCACAACGGCCTCCTGACCATGGCCAGCGGCCAGAAGATGGGCAAGAGCCTGGGCAACGTCATCAACGTCCGGGACGCGCTCGCCGACTTCCCGGCGGAGACCCTGCGGCTCTACTACCTGCAGAACCACTACCGCTCGCCGCTGCCCTGGGGGCCCGAGGCCTTGCCCGAGGCCCTGGCGATGCTCGGGCGTCTCTACGAGGCGCGGGAGAACGCCGAGGCCATGGGCGGCAGCGAGCCGGCCGAGCAGGTGATTCAGTCCCTGGGTGCTGACGCGGAGCGGGTGTGGGAGCTGGGCACCAGCTTCATCGAGCGCATGCACGCCTCCCTCGACAACGACTTCAACACCGCGCAGACCCTCGGCCACCTCTTCGAGCTGGCGCGCGCGACGAACCGCTTCGCCAACCACAAGAAGGCCAAGAAGCGGGGCGGCCCGGTGGTGGCGCCCGCGCTGGCTGCCTTCGCCGAGGTCTCCCACGCGCTGGGGCTCATGGGCATGACCACCGCGGCCTTCACCGACGAGGTCAAGGTCAAGCGGCTGGGCGCGCTGGGTGTGTCGCGGGAAGAGGTCGAGTCCATGCTCGCGGAGCGCGTCGCCGCTCGCGAGGCCAAGGACTGGGCGCGCGCGGACGAGATCCGCGCCGAGCTGGAGGCCCGCAGCATCGTGGTCATGGACCGGCCCGACGGCTCGGACTGGAAGGTGCGCCTGAGCGCCGCCGCGAGCTGAGCGCTCCCTGAGTTGAGCGACGGCGCGGGGAGACGCAGCCCCGGCAGATCAGCTACCCTCCGGGTCGTACTTGGACCGAGGGGGGCTCGATGAGGATGCGCAAGGCGTCGAAGTGGCGAGATCTGTGGGCTTTGGGCGCGCTGCTGGCGGCGCTGACGCTCGTGGCTGGCTGTGGCGAAGACGAAGGCTCGGGCGACAAAGACGCTGGGGCGGCCACCAACGACGACACGGCCGGTGGCGGTGACGCCGCGCCGCTCGAAGACGTGCCGACCAAGACCGGCAGCGTCAAGGTCCTCGTGTTCAGCAAGACCGCGGGCTTTCGTCACGGCTCGATCGAGGCCGCGGTGAAGGCGCTCGAGGGCGTCGCGGCTGACCACGACTGGGACCTGATCAAGAGCGAAGACAGCAAGGCGCTGCACGCCGACGCGTTGAAGGACGTTGACGCTGTGGTGTTTCTCATGACCACCGGCGACATCACCGACGCGGACGCCAAGAAGGGGCTCGAGGGCTTCGTCAAGGGCGGCGGCGGCTGGGTCGGCGTCCACAGCGCGAGCGACACGGAGTACAAGTGGGCCTGGTACGGCGGCCTGGTCGGCGCCTACTTCAAGGACCACACCGCGGCTGACGCGCCGGGCGACCTCGTGGTCGCGGACCAGACCCACCCCGCCACCAAGCACCTGCCCACGGTCTGGCAGCGCAAAGAGGAGTGGTACGCGTTCAAGAGCAACCCGCGCGCCAAGGCCCACGTGCTCATGACCCTCGACAAGGGCGCCATGGGCCACGACCACCCGCACGCCTGGTGCCACCGCTACGAGGGCGGCCGGGCGTTCTACACGGCCGGCGGACACAGCGACGCGGCCTGGGGCGACAAGGCCTTCTTGGACCACGTCGCGGGCGCCATCGACTGGGCCGCCAACCGGGTCAAGGGCGACTGCAGCGCGACCGTCGCCGGGAACTACAAGCTCGAAGAGATCACGCAGGACGTCGGCGCGCACCCCATGGAGCTCGACGTCGCGCCGGACGGCAAGGTCTACTACATCCACCGCCGAGGCATCATGAAGGTGTGGGACCCGGCGACGAAGAAGACGTCGGTGGTCGCCGACTTCGCCAAGGACGGCGGGCTCGACGCGCCTGAAGACCTGCCCGCCAACGCTGAAGACGGCCTCATGGGCTTCGCGCTGGACCCCAAGTTCGGCGACAACGGCCACGTGTGGATCTACCACTCGATCAAGTCGCCCGTGGAGAACCACCTCAGCCGCTACACCGTCAAGGACGGCAAGTTGGACTTCAAGAGCGAGGTGGTGACCCTCAAGGTGCCCGTGCAGCGCGAGCTCTGCTGCCACAGCGCCGGCAACGTGCAGTTTGGCAAGGACGGCCTGCTCTACCTGAGCACGGGCGACAACACCAACCCCTTCCAGAGCCAGGGGTTCTCCCCCATCGACGAGGGCAAGGGCCGCGAGAAGTTCGACGCCCAGGGCACCTCGGCCAACACCCACGACCTGCGCGGCAAGATCCTGCGCCTCAAGCCCAAGGCGGACGGCACGTACGAGGTCCCCGCCGGCAACCTCTTCCCCAAGGACGGCAAGGGCGGCAAGCCCGAGATCTACATCATGGGCGTGCGCAACCCCTTCCGCATGAGCCCGGACAGCAAGACCAGCCGGCTCTTCTGGGCGGAGACGGGCCCCGACGCGGGCGGTGACGACCCCAAGCGCGGGCCCATGGGCTACGACGAGGTCAACGTCGCCGACAAGGCCGGAAACTTCGGCTGGCCGCTGTGCATCGCCGACAACAAGCCCTACGTGTCCTACAACTTCCAGACCAAGGCCTCAGGCGCCGCCTACGACTGCGCCAAGCCGGTCAACGACTCGCCCAACAACACCGGCGACAAGGACCTGCCTGCCGCCCAGCCCGCGATGATCTGGTACCCCTACGGGCCGTCGCCGGAGTTTGGCGCCATCCCCAAGGGCTCCGGGCGCACGGCGATGTCGGGCGTGCTCTACCGGCCCACGGGCAAGGGCGGCGACCTGGCGTCCTACCTCGACGGCAAGCTGATCTGGATGGACTGGCAGCGCAGCTGGATCTACGAGACCACCGTCGACGACAAGGGCCGGGCGGTGAAGCTCAACCGCTTCGTCCCGGAGCTGAAGATCCAGCGGCCCATCGACATGCAGGTGGGGCCCGACGGCGCGCTCTACATCCTGGAGTGGGGCGAGAAGTACCCCGGCAACAACCCGGACGCGCGCATCTCGAAGCTGACGTACGTGCCGACGAAGTAGGGGCGCCTGGCCCCTCGGCGTGGCCGCCTGTCGCGGTGCGGTCGGCGGGCGCTTCTCTGGGGCGCGGCTAGATCTTCGCGAGCAGCATGGCGAGGCGCGCGTCCGCTTCCTTGCGGGCAGCCTCGTAGGCGCCGTCGTGGAGCAGGGCGCTGCGCAGGGTGCCCGGCCGACCGATCCACCGGCCGCTCACCAGCATGCCGTCGAGCGCGTCGCCGGGCTCGCTGAAGGCCAGGGCACGCAGCGGGTCGGTGGCCGGCCACAGGGCGGGGTGCGAGAGGTCCCACGTGAGCACGTGGGCCCAGGCCCCGGGCGCGAGCACGCCGCAGGGCATGCGCGGGTCGAGCGCGCCAGGGATCGACCACACGCGCGAGAGCAGCTTGGCCGGGTCGGCCCACGTGGGCCAGGCGTCGAAGGCCGCCTGCCGCTTGGCCTGCAGCGCGCGGGCGTTGTCCAGCGCGCCGCTGGAGCGGAACGCCCGCTGCTCGTCGCTCCACGAGGTCGCGACCGCGCGCATGCCAGCGACGAAGCGCAGCTCTTTCTGCGGGCCCATGCCGTCGTTGCACGCGGCGCAGTCGGTGGCGACCAGCCACGGCATGCCAGCCCGCTCCCAGCCCTGAACATCGGCGGGAAAGCTGAACTGCAGCTGGCTGTAGGGGCAGAAGCCGAGGGTGTGGCGGGCCGGGTCGAGCAGCCCCAGGTCGCCCTCGCTCAAGAAGATGCCGTGCACCAGCAGAAAGCGCGCGTCGAGCGCCCCCGTCCGCGCCAGCCAGCCCGCGGCGCTGGTGCCGTGGCGGGCCCAGGCGCGCTCGAGCTCTTCGATGGACTGGGCCACGTGGGCGTGGACCGTGAGGTCGTGCTGCGCCGCCGCGTCGGCCACCCGCCGCCACAGCTCGCCGCTCACCGTGTCGGTGGCGTGGGGCCCCAGGGCGGGGAACACCCCCTGTTCGGCCAGGGTGTCGTCGGCGAGCAGGTCGAAGGTCGCCTGCCACTGCTGCTCGAGCAGCGCCACGCCCGGCCCGTCGAGGTCCTGCAGCGTCGGCGCGACGAAGCCCGCCAACCCCGTGTCGCCGAGGGCCGCCGCGAGCTGGTCGCCGCCGTAGTAGTGCTCCCACACCACGGCCACGCCCGCGCGCAGGCTCTCGTAGGCGCCCACGCGGGCAAAGGCCCGCACGTCCTCGTTGCTCAGCTCCTTCTCGAGCGCGAAGAAGAGGTTCTCCACCACGTTGTCACGCATGGCCATGGCGCCGCCGACGCCGCGGAACGCCGCCATGGGCAGGTGGGCGTGCGCGTTGACGAAGGCCGGGGTCACGAGCCGCCCGCTCAGGTCGAGCACCTCGTCGTCGTGGCTCTCCGCCAGGGTCGCGAAGCCGGCGCGATCGCAGGGGGTGACCGACCGGATCCGCTGACCTTCGATCTCGAGCGCCGCGGCCGCGACCCGCAGGCCAGACACGTGGTCTCCCAGCACCACCTTGTCACTCCAGAGCAGCATGGTCTCTCCCTCTGCCCCGCACCCGGAGCGGCGTGTGGCGCGCGCGGCCTCGCGTCGCGTGCAAGTCTCTGCGCGTGGCCGTACGCTACGCGCCCGCTGGGGGGGACGCCAGTTCACACCGCCCGCGAGTCACGGAGAGCAGCCCATGCATGAGTTCGAGCAAGTCGCCGCGAGCGCCCTGAATTGGCGGGACGACGGTGGCATCCACGTCCGCTGGAGCGACGGTCACGAGAGCGTCTTTTCGCGCCCCTACCTGCGCGCCATGTGCCCGTGCGCGACCTGCCAGGGGACCCACGGCCCGCCGACCACCCTCGTCGACGCGCGCCCTGTGGCCGACGCGCCCAAGAAGAAGATGGGCGGCTTCAAGGTCATGACCGGCCCCAAGCCGCCGCCGGTCTCGGTGGCCGTGGAGATCAAGGGCGCGGAGCCCGTCGGTCGCTATGGCCTGAAGCTGATCTGGGGCGACGGCCACGACACCGGCATCTACACCTGGCGCTACCTGCGCACGGTGAGCCCCGGCGACGGGACGCCGGCGCATCCGCCGACCGACGCGGCCAAGAACGCGCGACCAAAGGCCCGTCAGGCCGCCGGTATCTGAGCTCACCCGCGGTCACCCTTCGCGCTCTAGCAGACTGCGCCTACTGGAGCGACGCGCGCATCTTCGCCACCAGCTCGGCGGCGGCCGCGTCTGCCAGCCGACCCGGCTTCCAGCCGACGCCCAGCCCGCGCTCGCCGATCCGCGGGATGATGTGCACGTGGACGTGGAAGACCGCCTGGTGCGCAGCGCTGCCGTTGTTCTGCAGCAGGTTGTACGACTCCGCGCCCGTCGCCGCGAGCACCGCGCGCGCCACCTTGGGCAGCGCGCGCCCGAGCCCGGCCGCCGCGTCGTCCGACAGCTCGTGCATGAACGCGCGGCGCTCCTTCGGGATCACCAGCGTGTGGCCGGGAGACAGCGGGAAGATGTCCAGAAAGGCGAGCACCTGGTCGTCCTCGTAGACCTTGTGGCAGGGCAGGTCGCCGTCGAGGATCTTGTCGAAGAGGGTCGGTCCGTGGGGGTTGTCGCTCATGGGGCCTCGTGGGTTGTGCTGCGGGCGTGCCAGGCAGGAGCCGCGTCCAGCGTCGTCGGCTGAGGGTGGCGTGATTCGCCCCCACAGGCTAGCGCTGCGCCCGCGCGACGTGGCGCCGTTTGCCGCGGGGGGAGCCCTGGGCCTATGCTCGCCCCATGACAACCCCCTGTAGCCACGACGGCTGTCCGCTGTCAGCCGAGGACGGATCTGCGGGCGCCGCGTGCGTCCTGCACGAGCCGCGCGAGGGGAAGACGCGCGCCGAGCTGTTGCCGGCCTTCACGGCCTTGACCCAAGCGGGCGTGATCCGCGTGCGCGATCTGAAGCTCCGCGGCGCCGACCTGTCCGGCATCTTCCTGGAGCTGAAGAACCTGCAGTACAGCGACCTCACCGGCGCCAACCTCAACAACGCGCGCATGACCAAGGTCGGCTTCGACTTCTCGGTGCTCGACGGCGCCACCTTCGAGAACGCGATCCTCGAGAAGGTCGACCTGCGCCGGGTCCACAGCATGCGCCGCTGCGGCTGGTACGAGACCATCTTCGACGGCGTCCAGGTGCCGGCCAGCGAGCACGTGGGCCTCGAGACCCCCTACGATCGCGGCCTCCCTGCGGCCAGCGCCAAGAAGGCGAGCTACGTCTTTCGCCACTTCAAGGAGCTCTACAAGAACACGGGCGACCACGACACGTCGGGCTTGTTCTACGAGCGCGAGATGGACATGCGCCGGGTCCACGGCCCGCTGAGCGAGCGCATGTGGTGGTGGATGCTCTGGCTCACCTGCGGCTACGGCGAACGGCCGATGCGGACCGTGTGGCTCTTCTTCGCCGTGATCTTCGGCTTTGCGCTGCTCTACCTGGGCTGCGACGTGAAGGCGCCCGAGGGCCCGGTGAGCGACCTGCCCACGGCGCTCTATTTCTCCGTGGTGACCTTTACCAGCCTCGGCTATGGCGACATCTTGCCGGTCAGCACCACGGCGCGGCTCCTCGCCGGGTGCGAGGCCCTGCTCGGGGTGTTCTCGATCAGCCTCTTCGTCTTCGTCTTCTGTCGCCGCATGGTCCGCTGAGCGCGGCGAGACACGCCACGATGACCCACCCACCAGACCGCGCCGACCTTCGCCGTCGCGCCGCGGTGGTCGCCCGGCACGCGGTGCAGCGCCTGCTGCCCATGGCCTTGGGCACGGCGCTCTCGCTGGCGGTGGTGCGTTGGCACGGCGCGGCGGTGTGGGGCGCCTGGGTCGCGGCCCTGCTGGTGTGGCAGCTCACGGCCCACGTGGTCGGGTGGGGCAACAAAGACGACGTGCTGCGGCGGCTCAGCCGTGACGGCGCGGAGCCCGGGCCGACGCTGCGCGCCCACGCCTGGCTGCGGCTGCGCGCGCTGGCCCCGGTCGCCGGCGCGGTGATGCTCGCGGTCGGCGTCGCCGCCGACTGGCCCTTCGAGCTGCTGGGGCTCGCCGCGGCGTGGCTGGTGCTGCGGGTCTTGAGCCAGAGCTTCGAGGCCTTGGTGCTGCACGAGCAGGGCTTTCTACGCGGCGCCGCGGCGGACGCGCTGGCGACCCTGGTGCCGCTGCTCGGCGTGCTGGCGGCCGGGCCCTCGAGCGGCGCTGGAGCGCTGACGCGCGAGCTGCTCGGGGGCCTCTTCGTCGCCGGCGAGCTGCTGCGCTTGCTGACGTTGGTCGGGCTCTTTCCCGCGGCGCGGCAGCGTGCGACCGGCCCCGGACCGGCGACGGGCGGCCGGGCAGGGCGGGGCGGGGCCGCGTTGGCCACCGTGTCGACCCTGCGGGCGGGGCTGCCCTTCTTCCTGGTTGGGGCCGCCGGGCTGCTGGGGTCGCGGGTCGACCTCTACTGCGTCGCCGCGCTGCTGCCCGACGCGGAGGTGGCCCGGTATCAGGTGCTGGTCAACGCGCTGCTGTGGCTGCAGTCCGTCGCTGGCTTCACCCTGACGCCCTTCGCGCGGGACCTCTACCGGTTGGACTACCCGGCGCTGCTGCGCCTGCTCGCGCGCTTCTCGGGGCTCGGCGTGCTCGTGGGTGTGGCGGGGAGCGCTGGCCTGACGGCGCTGGTTCGGCTGGCCTATCACCTGCCGATGTCGGCCGCGCTCAGCGTGCTCGGGGCCGCCTACGTGGCGCAGATGTTCGTGCACGTCCCCGCGATCTTCATGCTCTACAAGGCCGATCGGGAGCGCGACGTGCTGCGCATGTCAGTGGGGATCCTGGTGGTCAACGGCGCGTTGAACCTCGCGGCGATCCCTGTGTGGGGGGTCGAGGGTGCGCTCGCGGCGAGCGCGCTGACCGGCTGGGGCGCGGCGGGGCTCTATGTGCGCGCGGCGCGCCGCGTGGGTCGCGGGGCCGACCCTCAGCCGACCCCAGGGGCGCGGTAGAGGCCGCGGTAGTGTCGGGGCCGGGTCCGCTGCAGCCGGGCGCGCAGGTGCCCCCGCCACGCGCGGAGCTCGGGGAGCAGCTGCAGCCCCTGACGGCGCAGCGCCGCGGCGTCAGCCAGGTCCAGAAGCCCCGGCCCCCCAAGCGGAAAGAGCGTCGCGCCCGCCGCGTCCCCCTGTGCCGCCAGCTCCGCCAAGCGCCGCCGCCGTGCCCTAGGATCGGCCCACACCGCCAGCCCCAGCACCACCAGGGCGCCCCCGGGGCTCACGCGGCGCTGCCACCGCGCGATGACGCGGCAGGGCTCCGGCAAGAAGTGCACGCCGTGGTTCAGCACCACCAGGTCGAAGGTGCCGGCGAAGAGCGCGGCGTCCCACACGTCGGCCTGCACCGCCGGCCACGGCTCGGGGTAGCGGGCGCGGGCGCCGAGGCCGAAGTCGCTGTCGCGAAAGAGGTCCACCGCCACCGTCTCGAGCCCGGCCGCCTGCAGGTGCTGACTCAGCCAGCCGTTGAAGGCGCCCACGTCCACGGCGGTGCGCAGCTGTGGAGAGCGCTGGAGCAGCCGCTGAATCCAGCGCAGGTCGTCGCTCCGGCGCCGCCACTCGGGGTCGGCCGCCGCGCTCTCGGGCAAGGTGGCGAGGTCCCACTGGGGCCGCGCGAGGCCCTGCGCGGCGCGGTGACGGGCCACGTCGGCGTCGAAGGCCGCGAGGGTGGCGGCGCGCTCGGGTGTCACCAGCGCCAGCACGCCCTCGTCGGCGTGAAAGGTGTGGCCGCGGCCGCACGGCACGGTGTGTGCGTCGCGCCGCCGGGTCGACCAGGTGACGCTCGAGCGACAGACGGGGCAGCGCAGTTCCATGCCTGTCACTCTCACGCGTCCGCTGCGGGGTTCAAGTGTTTCGGCCAAAACGAACCGAGGCCCCCAGCGTGAGCTGAGGGCCTCGGAGCGTTGATCAGCAAGGTGCTGACAATCGCTTACCAGCGATCGCCGCCGCCGCCGCCGCCGCCGTAGCCGCCACGACCGCCGCCGCCGCCGTAGCCGCCGCCGCCGCCGCCGCCACCGTAGCCGCCACGACCACCGCCGCCGCCGCCGCCGTAGCCGCCACGACCACCACCGCCGCCGCCGCCACCGGTGCGCTCGCGCGCCTCGTTGACGTTGAGCGTACGGCCGTCAAGCGTGCTGCCGTTCATCTCGTTCATTGCCGTGGTGGCGGCCTCGCTCGTGGCGAAGGTCACGAAACCAAAGCCGCGGCTGCGACCGGTGTCGCGGTCGGAGATGACCTTGGCGTCCGTCACGTCACCGTACTCGGCGAAGGCGGCCCGCAGACCATTGTCATCCGTGCCCCAACTCAGGCCACCCACAAAAAGCTTCTTGGACATTCTTTCTCTCTTAATCAGGTAGCTGCGCCCGCTCCGCTTGGTAGCTCCGAGCCCCCGAGGGGACCCAACGCGGTCGCGCACCCATTCGCGTGGTCTGAACCGAAATTCAGACCTGATAACCGTCTCGGGAGTCGTTCCAGAGATCGCCGGCAAGCTGGACGCTTTCGTCAGAGAAAGCAAGGAAGAACTTTGGATGGCCACGTGTAAATCCGCAAAAACCCCGGAAAAACGGGCTCGATTCCTGCGCTGGCGTCCGTCGTCCCAGGCGTCTGGCCTGCGCCGGGCAGGGCGCGATGCGCGCGTGCCGTCGTCGGTGCTGCCCGCGCCTGCGGCTCGAACGGGCGCACGTGCCGCTGGCTACTTGGCCGGCGGCGCGAAGCCCTTGTGGACCTTGCCCGACTCGTAGAGCCACAGGCGCTGGTCGGCCTTGAAGGGCCCCTTGAAGCTCTGCTTCGCGCCCCCGGGGAAGGTCACGTCGACCCGGTCGACCGTGGTGACATCACCCAGCCCCACGTGCTGGGTCTGGCTGTCCTGGCAGCCCTGTCCGTTGCCGCCCGAGACGCTGCGCAGCCACACCTTGGCGTCCGCGCCCGTGCCGGCCGTCACGCGGACGGTGGCGCCGATGGCCGCGCGGTTGGCCTTGCCGTCGCCGACCACGCGCACCTGCAGCCAGTGGCCGGGGGTCACCCCCTGGTGGGTGTTGCGGTACACCCGGGACTTCGCGGCGAGGTCCAGCGCGCCGTCGTGGTCGATGTCGGCCGTGGCCATGCCCCAACCGTTCTTCACCGTCAGCCCCGCGTGCAGCACGTCGAGCTCGAAGGTGCCGTCGCCCACGCCCCAGTAGAAGTCGCTGGGCCGACCGTCGTACGTGGCGCTGATGCCGAGGTCGAGCGCCCCGTCGTTGTCGAAGTCGCCCAGCACCGGCACCGAGTGGGTCTCCTGAAAGCGCAGCCCCGCGTCGCCCACGGGGATGGCCCAGCTGCCCTGGATGTCCGCCCAGGCGGCGGCCTTGCCGGTCTTGCCGTTGTGCAGCAGCACCTGTGACTTGTCGCTGAAGGTCCAGAAGCGCGGGTGGGCCAGGTTCGCCACCACCAGGTCCAGGAAGCCGTCGCCGTTGAGATCGCCCCAGGCCGCGCCGATGGAGTGGCCGTAGCGCAGCTGCCCACCGTTGCTCACCGGGTGCCCGCCCAGGCCGACCTTCAGCGCCACCTCGCTCACCGTGCCGTCGCCGTTGTTGCGGTAGTAGAGGTTGCGGTGCAGCACGTAGTTGTTGACCAGCAGGTCGACATGGCCGTCGCCGTCCGCGTCGGCCGGGTTGGCGCCGCGCCCCGCGAAGGCGCTGCCTGACGTGCCGAGGAAGCCCTGCTTGCCGGTCCAGCTGGTGAACTTTCCGCCGCCCTCGTTGTGCCACACGGTGTCGAAGTAATAGGTGTAGACGCCCCAGCAGATGAAGTTGGCGAGGTAGAGATCGAGCTTGCCGTCCGCGTCGACGTCGACCCACGCGGCCGCTGGGGTCGGCGTGTGCGTCGTGTCGACGCCCTTGCTGTCGGGGCAGGTGTTGTAGGTCTGCAGGTCGCTGAGGCCCGCGGACTCGGTCACGTCTTCGAAGGTGCCGTCGCCCTTGTTGCGCAGCAGCGTGTCGCCGCCCTTGGCGTTCTCCCAGAACACGAAGAGGTCGAGGTGGCCGTCGTTGTCGAAGTCGCCCCACACGCCGCCGTTGCCCTTGACGTCGAGCTTCTTGAAGCCGACCTGCTCGCTGACGTCCACCAGCGTGCCCTTGTCGTTGCGGTAGAGCTTGTTGGTGCTGTCGAAGAGGTCGTCCCAGCCGTCGTTGTCGTAGTCACCCCAGGCCATGCGGTGGCCGGGCTTGGTGTCGCCGTGGGGCTGGAGCAGCGTCTCCTTGGCGGCGACCTTGGGCAGGGGTTCGACGACCAGGCGGACCAGGTAGTCGGTGGGTCGGGTCGTGCTCAGGCCGTTCCAGTTCCAGTAGCTCTGCCCGCCCGCGCTGTAGCTCTGCAGCTCGGGGAAGTTCCAGGCCGAGTGGCAGCGGTGGAACTTGTCGCAGCAGCCCTGTGCCTCGGTGCACTCGCTGTGGACGCTGCCGTCGAAGGCCCAGGCCGCCCCGTCGACGCCCTGGCGCCTGTGGGCGACGAACACCAGCCCGGGCTGGTCGATGAGCACGGGCTTGGGGAGCTTGAAGGTGGTCCAGTCGCCCGCGGTGACCTCGCTGGCGCCGCAGCTCACCTCCCAGATGGGGTCGGGCGACCAGAAGTCGAA
Organism: bacterium; assembly: GCA_030425545.1. Lineage (GTDB taxonomy): Bacteria > Myxococcota_A > UBA9042 > UBA9042 > UBA9042 > UBA9042. Next base: position 15,121 of record JAUIAC010000070.1, read on the forward strand.
GCCGTTGTGGCCGAAGTCGCGATAGAGGCCGGCCTTGACCTCGCCGCTGGTCGGGACGTGGCCGTACTGCACACGGAAGCCGTGGACGCGCACCGGTTGGTCGATGTCGAAGCGCACCGACTGATGCAGCGCGGCGTCGCGCACCGACTTGCCGACGATGGTCCACTCGCCCTGCTTGGTGACGTCGCTGACCGCCTTGCCGTCGTCCCAGGCGATCTCGACCAGCCCGCTGGGGAGCGCGCCGCCCTGCGCGCAGTGGGTGAGCGTGCCTACCGGGGGCGACGTGTCGGCCGTCGCGGTGTCGGGAGCGCCGCTGTCCGTCGCGCTGGTGTCCGCCGTCGCGCCGTCCGTCGCGCTGCTGTCGCCGATCCCTGCGCTGCTGTCCGGTTCGGTGACGGGCTCGGAGCTGCAGGCGGCCAGGAGCGCCACCGCCACGAGCCAGCGCAGGTCTGCGCGGCGACCCGGCGCCGTGGGGAAGGGGAGCGGGCGCGCGTCGCGCGCGGGGTGCGTGTGGGCCATGAGGTCCTCCAGAGGTCGGGGCATCTTACAAGAAGACGCGGCGACGTGCGCCCCGGCCCGGGGGGCGAGCAGCGCCCTGTCGGGCGGCTCAGAGGCGTTGGATCAGGGCTTCTTGCGCTTCGCCAGCCGGCTGGCCGCTGCGCCCGCGGCGACGCCGACGATCAGCGCGGCGACCACGGCCAGCCAAAGAGGCAGCGCGTGGCCGCCGGTCTTGAGCGGATCGAAGACGCGCTCGTCGGGGCCCACGGGCTCGCCCGCGAACGCCCGCTGCAGGCGCGCCTCCATCTCGCCAACCTTGGCTTCTTTCTCCGGCGCGGAGAAGCCGCCGCGGCGTTTGTTGGCGGCCATGAGCGCGCGGTAGGCGCGCAGGTCGGCCAGGGCCGCCTTGGGGTCGGTGCGGTGGTGGAGCTCTGCGCGGCTGTAAAGCACGTCTGCGTCTGAGCCCAGGTCGGTCTCCACCGCCTTGGCGATTGCCGCCTCTGCGGGGGCCTGCTCGCCGAGGCGGTAGTGGCTCACTGCGGTGTAGAGCCAGTAGCGGGCGGCGTGGTCGAAGGCGCCCTGGGTCCGGCCCAGATAGCGCAGCGCGAGCCGGTAGTCGCGCTCCTTGGCCGCGAGGGTGCGACCGGTGTGGTGGCCGCGGTAGTGCACGGCCACACCGGCGATGAGCTGCGGCAGCGGGTCGTTGGACGCGGCGTCGGCCGCCGCGAGCAGGTCCTCGACCCGCTCGAAGGCCTCCGGGCCCTCGGCCACGTTGGCGCAGCCCCGCACGAGCCGGCCGATGACCAGGGGGTGCGGGTCGCGCCGGGCGAGCTCCCGCATGGCGTTGAGCAGGCCGACCGCGTCGCCGCGCCGCACCAGGTCCATGCTCGCGTTGTAGGCGGCCTCGGTGGTCGCCGCCATCGACAGCTCCACAGGCCGCGTGCGGCGGGCGGCATCGGCGGGCGCAGCCGCCCACGCCGGCGCAACCCACGCGGCGAGCGCCCACGCCGTGACCGCGAGCCATCGGCAGCGGGTCGCTCCCAGCCGCGTCGGAGCCGCGCGACGCGCGTCTCGCCAGCTCCGTCCTCGCGTCGGTCGTCGGTGGTGCATGTGCAGATCTCGTGGCAGCTCGGGCGCCCAGGGTGCCTCAGAAGCGCCGCCCAGGACACCCGCCCCACACAGGCGCGCCCACACAAGGGCCCAGGACAAGCGCGCCAAGCCGAGCGCCCCAGACAGGCGCCCCAGACAGGCGCCCCAGACAGGCGCCTCAGACAGGCGCGCCCAGACAAGCCGCACACACAAGCGCTCCAGTCGGTCGCCTCAGCGCGCGCATGGTTCTGTGTCGCGTCCTGCCTGCCTGCACAGGATCAGCACGTCGGCGTCATCGCCTCTGCACGACGGCGCGCCACGCTGAGACCTCACACACGACGCGCCGACGGGTTGCGTGCGGCGGCACGGCGTCGCGTCTGGGCGTCGCGTCTGGGCGTCGCGTCCCGGTTTCGCGGCACGGCGTCGCGTCTGGACGTCTCGTCTGGTCGTCCGACCTGGACGTCGCGCTGCCCAGGCTTCGCGTCGCCCCGGCAGAGGAGGTCCCATGTCCCACGCCCTTCCGATCGACGCTGCCATCCCGCAGCCGAGCCCTGGCCCGGTCGCACCGCGTGGCGGCGGGCCGGCGCCCCCGCGCGTCCGGGCCGAGACGGTCGAGCCCCAGCCCTCGCCCGCTGAGCTGAAGAGCGCCCTGGCCCTGGCCATCGTTGGCCCCGGTGTCGCCGGGGCCGTGGTCGGGCTGCCGGAGTCCGTCGACGTCCTCCTGCTCCTCATGTGGCGGCTCCCCGTCGCTATCTTCGGCGCCGCCCTGGCGCTGCTGCCCGCGCTCTACATCGGCTGCGCCTTCGCGGGCCGGGCGCCGCCGCCGCGGGCCTTCGCCCACCACGCCCTCCTCTCGCTCGGAGACTTCGGCACGGTGGTGCTCGGTGGGAGCCCAGCCCTCGCCTTCTTGCTCTCGGTCTCCACGGACCGCATGGACGCGGCCCTGCTCGTGCTGGGCGCCTGGCTCGCGGCGTGCCTGATGTGGTCCGCGTCCATGGCCCGCCGCCTGCGCGTGTTTTCGGTGGACGCAAGGCGGGGCCGGGTCGTCGCGCTCTACCTCGCGTGGTCCGCCGTCTCCGCGGGCGTAGCGCTGCGCCTCTTCGTGGCGGCGGTCTTCACAGGAGTCTCCCCATGACGTCACTCACCCCCACCCCGGGGACCGCCCCGGTCGCGGCCACCTCTCCGTCCTCAGAACCGGCGCCACCCCCACCCGGGGCCTGTCGTGTCCAAGCCCGCGCCGCTGCATGGCCCGGTCACTCCGCCGTCGGCCGCTGCGTCGCGCCCCACCTGGGCGAGCGCCGCCCCTTTGGCCTCCCCCGCCCCCCACGGTTTTGTCGCCGTCGACCAGCTGCTGCGCGACCGCGACGCCTTCGTCCAGCGCGTGGCGCACGACCGCGAGCTGCGCCAGCTCGTGCGAGCGCTGGTGGTCGCCATCGCGGTGGGCGCAGCGGTGATCGGCGGCTCTCTCGGGCTCTATCGCGGTGGCATGCAGGTCCCCTTCGCCGCGATCAAGCTGCCCCTCGCCACCCTCCTCACCGTCTGTCTGACGGTGCCCCTGCTGAGCGCCCTGCGTCAGGCGCGTGAGGGCCGCGGCGCGCCGCGTCAGGACTTTGCCCTCGTGCTCGGCGCCTGCGCGCTCGGGGTCCTGGTCGCGGGTGGCTGCCTGCCCCTCTATCTCCTGGGCTACGCGATGGGGCTGCCCGGTCGCGCCATGCAGGTCGGGGCGGTGCTGTGCTGCGGCGTCGGTGGCCTGGCCGGGCTGGTGCTCTTGTGGCGAGGGCTCGCGGTGCTCACGGGCCGTCGGCACAGGCTGGTCGGGGCCGTGTTCGTCTTGGCCATCAGCGTGGTAGGCGCGCAGATGTGCTGGACCCTGCGCCCCTGGCTGCAGCAGCGTGCCCATGAGCCGACCGTGTGGGTGCGCAGCGTCAGCGGGAGCTTCCTCAACGCGCTCGACGGGAGCGACGCTCGGGCCGTGGGCGTCAGGGGGAGGCGATGACCTTTCTGGTGCTCACCGGCGCCTACTTCGCCGTCGGGCTCGCGTTCGTGTGGGTGCGCGTCCGCGCGGGGGACGCCGCGGGTGAGGCGACGCTCTGGTGGGTCGCGTGGCCGGTGCTCTTGCCCTTCGCTGTGGGCCAACCTGGCGACGCCCCGCAGGCTTCACCCGTGCCCCGGCTCCCGCCGGACCACCCGGCGGCGGCGCTACAGCTGGCGGTTCTGCGCGCCGCGGGGACCCCCATGGCGACGCTGTTGCCCGACCAGGCCACGGTGTCCCACCTCGCCGATCGTCTCCACCGCGCGCACATCCGCGCCGGGGAGCTCAACGCGCTCGCGGCCGATCCGACCTTCTGCGTCGCGGCAGTGCGGCGGCGCGTGCGAGCGCTGGAGGCCGCGGGAGCCCACGCCGCGGCGAAGGCGGCGAGCGGCCGGCTGCAGAACCTCGACCGTCTGCACGGCCTGCAGCGGCACGCTGACGCGGAGCTTCGCACCATCGAAGAGCTGCTGCGGCAGCTCCACGTGCAGGCCGAGCTGGTCCGGCTCAGCGGCCGCTCGGACGACGACGCGCTCATCGCCGACATCTGCGCCCGCATCGAGGGCCTGGACGAGGTGCTGGACCCTTCACTCTCGCTCTGACCCGGGTCACCCGCTCAGCGCGTGCCCCGCGCCTCGAGCCGGTCTGCCGCCCAGGTCGCGAGCACCCCCACCGCCCCTGACGCGGCGTTCAAGGCCACGTCGGCGTTGTCGTACACGCGATGCGGCACCAGGTACTGCACGCCCTCTTCCAGCCAACCCAGCGCAGCGACGAGGGCCAGCGCCCGCCAGGGCCGCTCGACCACGCGCAGGCACAGCGCACCCAGCACCACGTACTGCAGCACGTGCACGCGCTCTTCTACCCGGGGCCAGAGCTGCGTCGCCGCGCCGAGCACCACCGCGCCGAGGCAGAGGAGCGCCATGCGCTTCGGCCGGCTGCGCAGCGACACGCCGAGCGCCACGACCCCGAGCACGAACGCCGAGCCCACCGAGGCGGTGAGCCAGCCCCGGGTGCGCAGCCCGTCCACGATGCCGCGGCCCACAGGCACCAGCGCGAGCATGGCCAGGTACCACGCCGCCGCGAGCGTCAGCGCCCGTCGGCGCGGCCCAGGTTCACCAGGGCTCACCCGTTCAACCGCGCCAGCACCTTCCGCGCAGCGCCATAGGCCGCCGCCATCTTCGTGTCGTACGCGTTGCGGGCGTAGTCCGGACCGTTGTAGAGCCGCGCGAAGGTCGCCCACTTCTTGTTCTTGGCGGCGTTGAGCAAGCCCCGGCTGGTCCGCACGAACTCGAAGAAGCCCTTCACGTGGGCGGACTCGCGCTGCATGAAGTCCTCGAACATCTCGGTGGCGCTGCTGTAGCCGATGCGCTCGGCGTTGAAGCCCATGATCTGCGAGCTGCCCATGCTGATGCTGTCGTGGGCCGCCTCGTTGTCTACGGCGCGAGCGCGCTGGAAGGCGTCGTACTCGTCGGCCTGCCGCCCGGTGTGTCGCACCCACACCCGCTGGTTCGTCAGGTCACGAAAGATGTGCGCCTCGAAGCGGATCACCAGCTTGCCGTTGCGGAAGCCCTTGCCGCCACTCTCGGTGTTCATCACCGCCAGGGCGACCTCGGGCTCGATGCCGAGGCGCGCCGCCTCGCTCAAGATCAGCTTGCCCTTGCTGTTGTAGAGATCGGCGATGTTGCGCTCGAGCGGCGTGTTGCCCGTGGCCAGCTGGCCTTGCGGACCGTGCTGTCCACCGTCCTGCGGCCCCGCCTGGTCGTGCTCGGTCGGCGCGGGGCGCTGCGGCGCGGCGCCGTCGACCCGCAGCACCATGCCCACCCGCAGCGCGTTGGGGTTGGGCAGCTGGCCACGGTTCCAGTCCCAGATGTCGCGCCACCGGCCGCTGTCGCCCAGGGCCTTCTTCGCGATGAGGCTGAGGTTGTCCCCAGGCCGCACCTCGTAGGTGGTCTGCGTCTGCTGCGGCGCCGGCTCCTGGTCCTGCTGACCGCCTCCGCCGGTGTCCACGTCGTCAGGACGCGGCTGCGGTCGCGGCGCGAAGGGGGCAGGGCGGTCCGGACCCAGCCAGATCTTCTGCCCGACCCGCAGAAAGCTCGGGTTGGGGACCTCGTGCTCGTTCCACTTCCACAGCTCTTGCCAGCGATCCGCGTCCCCAAGCCGGGCCGCCGCGATCTTCTGTAGGTTGTCGCCGCGACGCACCACGTAGGTCTCCGAGCGGCCCTCGCCCGCCTCGGGGTCACACTGCTCCACGTCCGCGCGCGGCGGGATGGTCAGCACCATGCCCGGGCGCAGCGCGTGCTTGCTGGGCACCTGGTCCCGGTTGGCGGTCCACACCTTGATCCAGCTTGTGCCGGTTCCCAGGGTCTTCTCGGCGATGGTCCAGAAGCTGTCGCCGCGCTGCACCGTGTACTTCTGCGGCAGCTGACAGTTGGGTGAGACCGCGGCCTGGTCCGCCACCATGCCGCCGCTCGCGGGCGCCGTGGTCCGGCCCCCACGCAGGCTCTGCTGGCCACCGCCCCCTTGGGCTCGAGGCGACTGCTGGGTCTGCTGGCTCTGCTGCGGCTCTTGGGTCGCTGGCACGGCGCACCTCCTGCGAGAGTCCCTGGGAGGGTGCCGGAACGCGCCCGGCACGCTCAACGGGCAGGCGCAGAGACCGGGGTGGGCTGGGGTCCACGTGCCCCACGACCGACTCGCCTGCTGGTCGTGGGGTGCTCAGGCCCCAGATCTACGGGTTCGAAGCGCTGGCTCAGAGGTCGCTCGGCAGCGCAGTGTCGCGGTTGTCCGTCAGCGCTTCAGCGGTCGCGACCGCCAGGCGACGCGCCCCGTGTCGGGTCACCGGGTCCCGCCACGCCGCGGCCGGCAGGTGTCGGGCGAGCCACTTTCGCGTGATCACCCGGAGCGTGTCGAAGCGGGTCAAGCAGCCGGGCTCGTCGGCCGGGTTCATCTGCTGCGCCCGCCGCA
>JAUIAC010000071.1 GCA_030425545.1 bacterium
TTGGCGATGGCGTCCGGGCCTTCGAACACCTTGCCCACCGAGCCGTCACGCCAGCGGGTCTTGAAGCGCATCTCGACGTAGCCGCCCGCTAGGTAGGCCAATCGGCCCAGGCAGACCGCCGGGCGCGGTTCGACGCCACACGCGAAGAGCAGCGGGCCATTCTCGATCTTGTCGACCATCTCAAGGCACAGCTCGACGGCCGCGATCCGCCTCCCGACGGCTACAACGTAGGCTTCAACGCCGGCGTCGCAGCGGGGCAGACTGTGATGCACCTGCACGTGCACGTGATCCCGCGCTACCACGGCGACATGACCGACCCGCGCGGGGGTGTGCGTCATGTGATCCCCCCCAAGGGGAACTACATGAGCAAACAAGGACGCTCGTAGACCGCCAGATCACTATGCCAACTGCCACTCAGTGGGCGACGGCCAGTGACGACTTGTCTACTCCACTGACGGGAGCCGCGTGTCGTTGGCGAGGTCTGGCTCTTCCCGACCAAGGTCGTCGTGGGAGCCGAGCTTGACCTCCCGGCACGCCCGCGGCGTCGTCGCGCCGGCGCGAACTACTTGGTGGAACCGAGTAGCTCGCAGGCCTCCTGAGAACCAAGTTCGCAAGCACGGTGCCCATAGAGCAGAGCAGCGTGCTTGTCGACCGCGTCTGAGTCGTCATGCACAAAGCTCATCGAAAGGGCGAAACAGACTTCCCCTTTGCCCTCAGCACATTTCAACAGCGGATCTACGAACTTGATACCGAGTTCAACGGCCCTTCGGTAGAATTCGGCAGCTGCTGATCTGCTCTCTTGGAGGCCTAGACCCCGGTCTTGGATCAAGCCCAAGTACATGCACGCTTCTCCCAGACCCAATTCGCACTCACGCCGCAGTATGGGCACGGCGCGCCGCAAGACCAAGGTAGCAGGGTGGTCGTGCAACAGCCCCTCTGCGTCACGGAGGAGAGCGACGCCCTGCATGGCACAGGCCACTCCGACGTCCTTGGCGCATGCTGTCCGGTAGATCTCCAGAGCGGCCGACTTGCCACTTTCCTTCTCGGCCTTGAGTCCTTGGGCGATGACCGCGCGCATAGATTCTCTCGCCACGTCGCGCAGTGCTTCGTCGCGTTCCCTCTCTTCGGTCCTCTCCCACGGCATACTGGAATCGTCACTCATGATATACCAGGGCCATCCGATGGCCTTGACGACGATCCTACTGCCTGACATGCCGAACAAGCCATGTCCGAAGAACTCAGAAGCGTTGCCGTAGATGAGTCCGACGGCGAAGTATGCGGCAAGAAGTCCGCCAAGTGCCTCACCTGCGGCTGAACTAGCCCTCTCCCCTAGCGACATAGGTGCTCCTACTTCTGTGCCCGATTGACTTGACGGAATTTACGAGAGCCTTCCAACTAGCGGCCTAGCACTTCACCACGTACTGGATCATACCGAAATGAAATCCGAGCAAGCGAATCCGCTCTCCTTCGACCTCAACTGGTCTCCACTCGTTAGGTGGGTCGTTCTCTTGCCAGCTACCTTCCTTGTCTTTGTGGCTGTCAACCTGCTAACGAGGTTGGCATTCTTCGTGATGGGTGTCACCCCAGGGGGGCCCACTGAGCTCTTTCGGTGGCTTGGTCCGATCGTGCAGTCAGGTGTCGCGATCTACTATTCGACGAGGTTCGCCGCTCGGCTTGCACCTGGTAGGCCTCGCGGAGTCGCCTACTTCCTGGGCAGCTTCCACCTGCTAGTCTCAATTGTCTCCCCCGTTCTCCGCTCGAAGCAGGGCGAGGACCCGTTCGAGTTGGACTACGTGCTCATGGGCGTAGCGAACTTGATTGGTATCGTGAGCGGCGTCCAACACGTTGTTCACGACCTGAGGAATGCTGAGGGCACGTAGACTCGTGGCGTGTGTACGCGGTCCCCAATAGCCGCGTCGGGATGAACAAGCGGACCGCTCATCAAGCCGAGTTTTCGACCACCACCTGGTCCCATGCCAGACAAAGGAAGGCCGGCAGCGGAAAGCACGTCGACGAAGCCGGACTGAATGCGCTCCGCTACCTCGATGGCACGCCCAAGGGTTCGACGCGCTGGATCGACACCGGCTGGGCACTGGCTCTCACAGAGGGTGGGTAGGCTTCCGTGTCTGATGCCCGCTCGCACTTGGAAGCTGCACCAACGGACTTGCCCTCACCTGATGCCCGCTGCAGCCGTCACTTCTGCTACGCCGACCTGCTCCATTGCGGTTCCACGTGGACCCGTCTGGCGAAGGACCCGATGACCGCCGTTTCCAACGTACCCAAGGAGCAGGACACCTGGCAGGCGATTGCTCGCCTTGCCAACGTCATCCTCGACCCCCTCGTCGACCACTTCGGCCCCCTGGAGCTCACCTATGGCTTCGCGAGTCCCGAGCTCGCGCGCCGTATCGATGCGTGCATCGCGCCGTCCCTTGACCACCACGCCGGTTCCGAGCGTTCCTCCGCAGGGCGACTGGTCTGCTCGCGCCGTGGCATGGCGTGCGATCTTCGGATTCCCGGCCTTTCGGCCACGATGGTTGCTCGCTACATCGCTGCGAAACTCCCGTTCGACCGCCTCTACCTCTACGGGGACGAGCGGCCCCTACACGTGTCCGTCGGCCCGGATGAATCCCGCCAGGTCACTGTCATGCGGATGGGGCCGAGCGGGCGTCTCATCCCTCGAACGTTCGCGCCCGAGCACTGGCCCGACGACGCGTGAACGACGAGCACCCCGCGTCCCAGGTGGGAGAACCGGGAAACTTCCAGTCGCGGACTTGCCGCATCAGCTAGATCACGATCGTCTAGAAACACACTTCTGCAGATGGTCTGGGGTCGTCCGTCGTCGCGACATTGAGGCGGTCCTGCGTATGGCCTTGCACTCGACGTAGACTTCGTTGGAGTCCAACATGACCCTCGATGTACGTCGCCCGAAAATACACGACCACACTACATGGCGGGCGCTGGGTCCCGGTCGACTGCGAGTTCTGCGGTATGCGATGGGCGTACTACGTGGAGCGAATCGTCCAGGGTACCGGAACAAGCCCATATTTTGCCGACAACAAAGGTGCAGCCGACCGTTCCGAGCGGTCGGCACGGTCGAGCTTGGATGCAGCGCTTCGGCACGCGACCGCGCCGGTGCTTTGCCCGGGTTGTTCAAGGTACCAATCCTCGATGAGGAGTGACGTCGTCTCAGGCGAGTACGTTCTCTACCCGTGGGGCGCTGGCGCCGCGCTAGCTCTCGGCTTCGCAACCGCGGCGTTTGGACCAACTGGCCTTCGGTTGTTCGCCGTTGTGGCTGGTTTCACGATTTCGGCGGTCCTAGCTCTTCGCTGGGCGTCTCTTCGCGCCTCATTTCGGCTAAATCCGCCGGACCAGGTCGCTGCGCGGAAGAACAAGCCTGTTCGCAGTCACCAGATCACGATCTTGGAGGATGACCCTGATGGCGAGGCGACCTTCATGGCCGCACTCCTCGCGACGCTGGGCTTGGCAATCTGGGCCGATGGAGACCAAGACGCTCGGGAAACCACTGCCGCCGTTTGCATCGCGCTCAAGTTCCTGGAAGGGGCCTTGTCGGTAGAGGAGCTGACGGCCTTCTTCGCGAGCCCAAACTTGAAAATGCCCGACACCGAGTTCCTCACGGAAGAGGCTCGGCTCGTGATCATGCATGCAGCCCTCGAAGTCGTCGCCGCCGACGGTGTGCTGCATCCCGGAGAGAAGGAGTTGTTGGACAGGCTCGCTGAGCTATTGGCCATCCCGTCCGACATCCTCGACGACCTGTTCCGGATGCTCGAGGGACTTGGGTCCGGTATGGCTGAGACTGACAGCGAATCCCCCCTCGGTCTCGCTTTCCGGATTCTCGGCCTCGAACCTCGGTCAAGCGTGATCGATGCTAAGCGAGCCTACAGACGCCTCGCTTTGCAGTTCCACCCCGACCGCAACTCGGCGACTCGCGACATGGCAGCGATCGCCAACGAGTGCATGATTTGGTTGACGTGGGCCTACAACAGCATCCTGCATGGTGCAGTTGCCCAGCCGCTGCCCTCTGAAGCGCCCCCTGAGATTCTTCTGCGCGGCAAGCCCCATGCGCCGTAGTCTCAACGGTCGCCACGGTCTTGGTGGTTGTCGTCTTGGTCCGACTTCGCTTCTGGGAAGATGGGAGCCCGCGGTGTCTTTCGCGGCTGCTTCGGCCCTGAGTAGCTGCCAAGTCTCACGAGTTCGGCCCAAAGATCGTCGGCCTTGGATGCCTGTGCGTTGTACCGTCGGGCTACCTCATTCCTGCGCGCCGCGAACTTTCGCATCGTCTTCAAGGCAGAGTTGTGCTGGTCCACCAGCGCGTTGGCAGCCTTGATCCCGGCCTCTCGACTCTTTCCGAGCTTCTTCAGTCTTGCGACCTCTTTCTTCTGCCGCGCAGTCAGCTTCTGCGCCTTGGCGTACTCGGGGTCGGGCAGGCCATCCGGGTACTCTGCATCTAGGGCGTCCAGCGCGCGCCCTCTTCGCTTGACCACTTCGAAGAGACGATCTTCCTCATCGAGTAGGCTGTGCGCCACCTTCTTCGCTTCCTGCGCGGCCTTCGCCGACTTCTTCACGGCCTCGATCTTCGTGTCCAGTTCGTCGTTCAGCGTGTTGAGCTGGATGGCGGTCCGTTTCAGCTCTTCGATGGCCTTCGTGTAGCGTGCCGCCGCACGCCGGGCGGAAGCTCCTCGATACCGCACCACACCGCCAGCACCACCGGAGGCGGTGGTGCTCTTTGAAGATGTGGGCTGCGCTTCACCTGAGCCACGTGCAGCGTCTTTCGGGACTGCCTGTCCGGTGTGACTTGCAGTTTTGGAGTTAGCCCGTCCGGCTTGGTGCCGGTGCGGCACGGTGGCGACTACGGTTGCGATGACGAGCACGGCGAACGACGTAGCCCATGAGAAGAACCTGCCGTCGCGCCAGTCACTTTTGGGATGGATGCCGACCAGACCACGAGCTCCTCGAAGTCCCCAGCCCATCGCGACTGGCCCAACCAGACCGGCCCAGCCCAGCGCCAACGCCCATGTGACCCACGACGAAACGTCGGAGAGGAGCCACCAAAGGACCGCGTATCCGGCCGCGACCGCCGCTGCTCTCATCGTGAGGACTTTGCCTTGCTCACGGGCTTGAGCCGCCACCTTCAGATACACCTGATCGACTACGTGGGTGCAGCGGTCGAGCGGTAAGCCTCCCGCCGCAAGTCGAATGACTGCTGAGTCCTCAGACTCTCCGGCAACCATCCGCCCCACCAGATCATCGAGGAGCGGGCCTACAACGTGCTCTTCCGCCCAGGTGTTGGCGGAGGAGTCCGCTGAGACGCTTCGCTTGTCCGGCTTGGCCAGAAGCACTCGATATGCCCAGCAGGCCAGCCGGTAGTCGTCTGCTCCGTGCTCACCGCGCCTGAGGGCTCGGAATGAGGCTCGACGAAAAGCCCGACGAAGCTCCAGCCGCGTGACCCCTACTGGTACGGAGAGCACCTCGTGCGGGGTCATGACTGTCTCCTTGCGGCCGCTTTGGACTTCAGACTTGTGGACTGGAGACCATGCTAGCCTCGCTGTCGGCTCTCGTCTTCATTGGCGGTATTGCAAACCCACGCAGGGCGGCGCTCGCGCCGAATCCGGGGACTTCTCGATCCTGCCGCCCCAACTCTTGCCCCGTCCGCACGCCTCTGGAGCATGGCGGTGCCGACCTGTCAGAGTCCGGCGCCAACCCCGCGTCCAGGTCGTTTCCAACGTCTGGCCAACATGACTCGCGTGACTATCCTGTGGTCGACACGGAGGAAAAGATGAACTCGATCACACGTTCGTCGGGTGGCTCGGCAGGACCCGGCAAGCTCTCGTCAGGCTACTTCAGGGCGAGGCGACTTGGCTTGGCCCTGACCTTGTCCCTCGCATTTCCGGGAGCCGGATGGGCCGCTCCATCGATCGCTACGCAGAAGGCGCGCATCAAGCTCGCCGCACGAACTCCGGCCGGCTGGCCGAAGGTTCTGAAGGCTGCCAACACTCTCGATGCCCGCGCCCTTCTCGTATCTCTGCGCGCTGCCAAGAGCCACCCCTCCAATCAACGCAAGTACTTTGCCGATCGGATCTTGGTGCTCGAGACTCTGGCTCTGACGGGTCTTGCGCTAGTTGAAGGCCCAGCAGCCAACCTTGGTGTCTCAGGCTGCCCGGCCAAGCTCTGGCCTGCTCCGTCACAGGCGGCATCCAAGGCCAAGCCGGCGAGGGCAAACGAGGCTACCCTGCGCGACCACCTCGCGCACCAGCTACTGTCCAACTCGACTCGCCTGAGAGAGCGCCGGCTCCCCAACCTGTCGACGCCCTTGCCACCAGCCATGGACAGGGAACTCAACAATCCCAAGGGAGCGGTCAGGTCCATCCTCATGGGGCTGCCGCCCACGAAAGATGTGCGAGTACTCTCCCAGACACAGAAGTGTCGACTTGCCGCCCAGTCGGGGCTGCTCTATGCGGTCGCCAACGCGATTTCTACTCATCCCAAACACGGTGTGCGTCGTCTCGCCAAGACCGGGCAGATCGTGCTCAACCGACGGGTGCTGGTTGTACTGGCTGCTACGACGGCAGCTCAGGTTGGAGGCTTCGGCTTCGCCTCGAAAGAGGGGAGGGAAGTTCAGAAGGCAGTCAGGTATGCGTGTGCACCGCCACGAGGAGGCTTTGTCGAAGACTTGCCGGAGACGCTGCTACACATGTGCCGGGCGTTCGGCCTGTTGCCCCAGCGTGGCGCGGCGACTGGCGCGTCAGGTCGAAAGGCCAAGCGGGGTCGGAGACGAGTAGTCCCGAGCGGGCGTGGCTCCAGGCAGCCATGAGACCGGGCGTCATCCCAGCCATAACCGGGTTGTGGACTACACCCGATAAGAGGTCTTCAGGCCGCATCGATTCCGACTCTCACTCAGAACTGCCCTCGGGCTGCACGGTGTACTGAGAAGTGGGAACGTCGCAGGAGCGGATTCATGTTGTGGGAAATATTCATCGTTGGAATGGTGGTGGTCGTCGGCGTGATCGTATTCGCGCGTACATCGGCTGCGGAGTCCGAAGGCCGTGAGGCATGTCGCTACCTCCGCAAGTCGAGCGCGGTAGAGAACGCTGACTGGATCCGGAAGCAACGCTTGCAGTTCCTTCAGCAGATGGGGGTACCGCACCAGGAGGCTTGGGAACTCACGCAGAAGATGATCAAGGATACGTGGGGACTATTGACAAGGACTGGTATTTACTCTCTTCCTGTCGGCTTCATCCACGACGTCTTGGGGACAGGTACTGACTTCCCCCACCCGAAGCTCAGCCAGCTCGCTGAGTCGCTGCGACGGGACCTACCCCAACTTGAGGCCGAGGGCGTCCATCGAGGAGACGTGGTTGGCTGGTGGAGCACATCACTGTTCGAGCGGCAGTTCATGTTCGTGGAAGATGGCATGACGGCGCTCACTATTATCTCTGACGGATACGACGCTTCCACAGCGACCGACCCTGACGAGCGAGCGCTCGATGGTTGGGAGCTCTTGAAGCGGTCGGTGCCGATCTACCAAGGGTCCAGGGTGAAGCCGAAGGAACTGGTCGGCCCGGATCGCCTGCTACCTGATGAACTCAAGATGCGCGTTGTCGATCACATGAACGAGCTCATGTTCAGCCGACCCTGGGAGATGGAGTCCATCAAGACGGAGTACTCGTCCTGCAACGCGTGGGTGCGTGAGCAGATCGCTAGAGGGCTGCTGTAGGGTGCAACTACTGCCACTGCGCGGCCCAAGGAAGACCGTCCTTGGACCCGTCCAGGCCAACCCCTTCCACGAAGCTACGCCGCGCCACCTTCCCCGAGCCCCTAAGCCCTGCCACGCTTCTCCCCCTCGGCGAGCAAGCACTTCGGGCCACTTTGTGGTCAACAACTACGACCTTGAACAACCCCAAAATCCCCCCTCCCCGGAGCCCCCTGCTAACCGCGAAAAACGCTCCAATCGCACATTCCTGCCACAGCGCGAGCGTCAAAATAAACACAAAAATAACAAACACTTAACGGCTTCGTAATCAGCAGGTCTCCGGTTCAAGTCCGGATGTCGGATCCACCGATATCCCAGGAGGATAGGCCGCATGAACGCACTTTCTCCCTCGCGAAAAGCTGGTTGCCATAAGGCTCATTATCGGACGTTGCCCTTGAGCTGACCGAGACCGTCCCGGTTGTCCGACGATCCAGGCTTCCGAGCCAAGAATCAAGCCTTTTTAGAGACTTTGGGCGCACTGAGGCCGCCCGACGACCCACCTCGGTCGCGGTCTACCAGGCCTCGGCCTGGCTGTAGTCCTCTTCCTCCACCAGCTCGTCGCTCACGTCCCAGGGCTCTGGGTCGCTGGCGCGGGTGGGTGGCGGTCTACCAGGCCTCGGCCTGGCTGTAGTCCTCTTCCTCCACCAGCTCGTCGCTCACGTCCCAGGGCTCTGGGTCGCTGGCGCGGGTGGGTGGCGGCCTGAACCCGTGGATGTCGTCGAACTGCGAGCGTTCGCCGCAGCGGCAGCATCGGCGACAGCATCAGCGCCAGCTTCAGCTTCAGCGGCAGCGGCGGGGCCGGTCCCGGGGCCGGTCCGATCACCTCCGGCCTCACCTACGACGTCTCCACCGGGCGCGAGTACGTCACATCCGATGCCGCAATCCGGCAAGAGTCCATCGTCGACCGCCGCATCCGTCGGTGCGGAATCCGCGCCAGCGTCAGCATCAGCGCCACGGACCAGCGATCTAGGTTCCAGCGCTCACGGATGGAACCAGCTCTCTCCGGCGCTCAATCACCGATGCAGACAAGTTGGTTGCCGCCGCCTTCTTCGAGAGATTCTTCCCGGCATTGCCAATCGCTGCCTCGCCGGTGCTCACATTCCTGCGTCGTGGTGCATCGCTGGAGGCAGATACCGCTGCTCCGAGAGATACAAGCGAAGCCATTCGGACAGTCTGCGTCGGTATCGCACGCGACCGTGCAAACTCCCCCTGGGAAGCTTCCTCCAGTTTCGCATCGTGCGGACTCGCAATCATCAGCAACTGCGCATGAATCGCCCGGCGCCCCTGCCTCCGTGGCACAATTCGCCATGGAGAGGATGCAGGCAAGACCGACTATCAAGTGTCGCATCGCTCATTCTCCTTTCGGCTGCGGCATCACAACCTCCGAGAGAAGCGGAGGACAGATGACGCCTGGGGCAGCATGCCATCCGTAGTGCAAGATGCAAGGCGCTTCGATGCGTCGTCAGCATGGATCGATAGTCGCGAAGACGAGCACGAGAACGAAGCCGAAGGCTACGAGTTCGATTCCTGGCACACGCGCCCCTTCCCCGACGACGACAGGGCCGGCGCGAGGATAGGCCGCATGAACGCACTTTCTCCCTCGCGAAAAGCTGGTTGCCATAAGATCCATTCTCGGACTCTAGCCCTCGGCCTGCCGAGGCTCTCTCGATGGCCCCAACATCGCGCCTCAACGCCCAAGAATCAAGCCTTTTTCGGGGTTCGGACCACAGCCTGCCTGGCCAGCCGCCCTCTTCGGGCCGCGGCGTCCTAGCTCAGGGCCTGGCTGAAATCCTCTTCGTCCACCAGCTCGTCGACGACCTCCCAGGGGTCGGGGCCGGGGTCGCTGGCGCGGGTGGGCGGCGGCGCGCATGAAGCCGGGTCGGCTGCGCCAGACATCGCCCAGGGGTCGTGGTGTGCCGGCGGAGGCCGGGCCGGGCGGACGCTCACCAGGTCTGCTGGCAGGCCCAGGTGGGTGAGGATGCGTATGATGACGTGTCGCTGCTCGATCAGCGCGATGACCTCGCGTCGGCCACCACAGGGGCACGCGAGCACGTCGAGCGCGAACGCGCGGCGCATGAGGTCAGCCCACGTGCGACGCTCACGCTCAGGGCGCGTCGAGCCGCCGCGCCGCTTCTTGCGGACGCGGCGTGAGCGTCCGCCAGGGGTGAGGCTGTCCCGCCAGCGGTGGTTGCCGGCGTAAACGCCGATGTAGCGGAGCAGGTTGACGTTCGGCGGCGGGATGAGCATCGCCAACTTCGCGATCGCGTCGGGTCCCTCAAACACCTTGCCGACCGAGCCGTCACGCCACCGACTCTTGAACCGCATCTCGACATAGCCGCCTTCCAGGTACGCCAGCCGTCCGAGGCACACGGCCGGCCGCGCCACGTAACGGATGAGCTTCTCCAGACGGTCTCTCGCGAGGGCTGGGACGAACGTGTTGGCATGCACGCTGAAGCCATCGGAGGAGCAAGCAGCATCCCCGCAGGGGTGCTTGCGCGGTAGTGCTTGTCCGGGGGAGCGCGGGAGCGGTCCCCACAACACTCCCAGCGCTTGCCGCTCGACTTGTTCTCGGGCGGTTCGGCACGGATTCGCCAGACCAGCTCGCCCTCCCGCTCGCCGATGGCGACGCGGTCAAGCATCGAGGCGCTCGTGCAGTGGGCTAGGAGCGGCTCGTCCATGGCGAAGAGGTCGTCGTCGCTGCGGTCCTCTTGCAGGACGCCGATGCGCATCAGGCGACGCACGACCTTGCGGCGCAGGGACTCGGCGAGTTCCATCACTTCGTCGTCGGTGGGCGGCGGTAGCGCCCGGAATTCAGGGTCGACGAGCGGGCCGTCGCTGTGCCATACGCCGTCTGCGACCAGGCAGTGAAAGTGTGTGTTGAGGCGAAGGCCGTCGCCGAAGCGCTGGATATGTGTTGTGGCGCCGATCTCTCCGTCGGAGATACCCCGCTGCCTCGCTCGATTACGCATCCACGCGCGGAGACCGCGGGCGAAGGTCTTGTGGACTTCGCCCAGGAGCTTGCTGTCCCAGGCGACCTTGAAGCGAAGCCAATACGGGAGTGTGAATACGATCTGGCGCACTGGGACGCGTGGGATGACTTCGTCGATGAGGTGGGCCGCCGTGTCGACCATCCTGCGACCGTCGCAGCTTGGGCAGAGGCCGCGGACCTTGCAGCTGAACGCGACCAGCATGTCGTGACCGCAGTCGCCGCAGCGGACGCGGGCGAATCCGTGGGCGAGGATGCCGCAGCGGATGTACTTCTCGAAGGCGCGCTGGACGAACTTTGGAGGTTCGGCGCCCTTGGCCCGGGCGCGGGCCAGGAAGGTGTTGTAGTGGGCGTGCACCGCCTGCCACAGAGCCGTGTTTCGAGGCTCTCGGCGACGATAGGCGAACTCAGCGATCCTTCCTTGAACCTGCGCTGACACGCTGCCCCCATGGGGGCTTGCCGTGCGTAGCCCCTATAGAGGTACACGCGCGTCAGCGACTTTTTCGTCAGAGATGGGGGGGGCAGAGCCCCTGTGTCGCTGAACTCGCCGGGGGAAATACGCGACATTTCGCCGCTCCTGCGCACCGACCACGCCGACCTAGTACTCGGGATCGGCAGTGTCTCCCAGGTCGTCGTCCCAGTGAGCGACCATCCAGCCGAATTGGGTCACGAGTAGCTCGACGAGCTTGTCGAGGGTGTCGCGAAACGGTGTGGGTTCCCAGCGCCCACCTCGCGTTGGCCTCTGGAGCAGCCACAGGTGGACAGTGTCGCGCTTCATGCGCGCGTGGCGCACGACAGCGTCGGTCGGCCCTGACTCAAGGGTGAGGATCTTGCCGTGCTTCCGGACTCGGAGGTGGGTCAACCCGTAGTGTTCATGCAGCCTTTGCTCGAGGCCGCTTGCTTGCCAAGCTGACAAGCTTCGCGCGGGTCTGCGCACTCACCGTGGCCGGTCGACCGCTCCGGTGAAGATCAAGCAAGGCCTAGAGGCGTGGCGTAGCGGCGAATCGACCTCGCCACAGGCGGACCGGCTTCACATCAGCCCCGACGCGGCGGGCGATCTTCGCGTTGCCTACACCCTCGGCGGCCAGCAGGACGATACGCGCTCGGCGGGCGAGGGCTTGCGGCGCCGACTGGGCACACACAAGGGTGGTCGGCCGGGCGCGGAGGGCTGGACAGAGGACGACTTGTCGCGCAGAGGGACCGGGCATGCCCCGAGGATCGTACGTCGGTGCGGAGGCGCCAGAACCAGGGAGACACTTCAGGGTTCAGGTACTAGCCTGCGGTCGGATGTCGGGCGCTTTGGCCGGGCAACGAGGAGTCGGTTTGAGGCTGAGAACATCGCCCTGTGACGCGGTCTCGCCCGGCGCAGCGACGTGGAGCACGCACCTGCGGCCCCTGACGGGCGCGCTGGTGGTCGTGGCGCTCTTTGCCCAGGGCTGCCGGTGTAGCGAGCCGCCGCGCACGCCGACCCCGGCCGCTGAGGCGCGGATTGGCCAGCCGCAGTCGGCCCAAAGGCCCGTCGCACGACCGGTGTCGGGGCCGGACGCTGCCGGGCTCGCCGCGGCGGCGACGAACGCAGACGCGGGTGGCCACGCCGCGGACGTGACCCAGCTGCCCGCCGCCGCGACGTGGAGTCTCGACGTAGTGCGCCCCGAGGTGCCGGCCTGGCCGCCGCAGACCTTGGCCGACGCGCTGATCCTGGCGCAGCGCGCGCACGCCCACGGCCGCCGAGCCCTGCCCGAGGGCGGCGCTGCTCGTGCCGCGACCGGCGCCGCAGGGGCGGCGATCGTGCTCGTGGCGGGCCGAGACCGGGTGTGGACGCGGCCGCTGCCACGAGGCGCGGGGATCGCGTTGACCTTTCCCAGTCAGCAGCTGCGCGTGGTGCTGGCCGGCGGGCGTTGTCACCTGGAGCCGCTCGGCCCCCTCGGCCGGGACGCGGCCAACCACGCGGCCTGCGACAGCGCGGTGCGCACGTGGGCCAGCGTGGCCCTGGCGGTGTGGTCGACAGCGACGTCGATGGCGGCCCCGACACGCGCGCTGCGCTTTCGAGCGGACCGCCAGAGCGCGAGCGTGGACCTGTTCGACCCGCGGTCGCGGCTGCGGTGGACCGCGGTGCTGAGCCCACGCGGCTTGACCCGTCTCGAGGTCGCGACGCCCGGCGGCGCTGTGCCGGTCACGGTGGTGGCGGGCGGATGGCGGTGGTCCGGGTCCCGGCGCGACGCCACGGGCGAGCGCCGGCCTGTAGCGTGGCAGGTCGCTGCGAGGGCCGCGTCCGATGGGGCGCCGGCGGAGGACGTAGCGAGCCTGCAGGTGGTGCCCACGACCCTGGCCAAGGTCGAGGCGGCCTACGAGCGTGCGCTGGTGCAGGCGCGGCAGCATCCGTCGCCCGCTGGCAAGAGCGCCGCGCTCGGCCCCGGGCAGCTGGTGGGCACCTGGGACGGGCGCCGACTCACGGTGAGCGCGCTGCGGGTGCGGATCGTCGGCGCCTCCGGTGCGGCCGGCCAGCCCGTCGCGCTGAAGCCGGCGGTGCGCGCGGTCCGCGTGCGAAGCCCGTCGTTCGACGCGGTGTTGAAGGGGCTGGCGCCTGGCCCCGTTGTGTTGCAGCTGCTTGGATCGGCGGCAGACGGGTCCCCCGGGCACGTAGTGTTGGTGCACCGGTGAGCGGCGTCGTGAGGGCGGAGGCGCCCTCCAGAGGAGATGGTCATGGTGGAGCGTGAGACAGGTCTGAGCGGCGCGCGGCGACCGGGGCGTGGGGCGGCGGCGCGCCGAGGCGTGACGACGGTCCGGGTCGCTTGCATCGCCGCGCTGGTGTCGCTGACGCCCGGGTGCGGCGACAAGTCGAGCAAGCCCGCTAAGCCCGCTGAGCCCACGAAACCCGCGAAGGCGACCACGCCGCCTGCGACGGCGAAGGCCGGGAAGGCCGCGCTGCCTGCCAAGGATGACAAGGCGGGGGCAAACAAGGCTGGCTCGAACAAGGCTGGCTCGAACCAAGCGGGGGCCGACAACGCAGCGGGGAACAAGGCGCAGGGCGACAAGGCGGGGGGCAAGATCACCAAGCCGGCTGTTCGAGTCCTGCCGAACATCGGCGAGGCGGCCGTGACCCACCTGCTCGAGACCTGGGTCAAGGCGCAGAACGAGGGGGACTTCGAGACCTACGCGGCGCTTTATGCGGAGCACTTTTACGGAACCAAACGATCTGGCAATCGCGCCCGCAGCTTCAAGCGCAGCGCGTGGCTGCGTGACCGCAAACGCATGTTCGGCAAGCGCATGAGCGTCGAGGCGCGCGACCCGGAGGTGCTCACCACGGCGGGCACGGCCATGGTGCACTTCGAGCAGAGCTGGGCGTCGGGTCGCTACAAAGACGTGGGCCCCAAGCAGCTGGTGATCGTGCGCGAGCGGGGGGAGCTGCGCATCGCCCGTGAGGAGATGCTGGGCTCCGAGGTCAAGCGCGGCGGTCCCAAGGCAGCCGTGATCGACAGCCGTGACTTCGGCTTCGTGCTGCACGACGACGGTCCCTACATGGTGCTGCACACGGCGCCGGACAAGTCGTGGGCCAAGGGCAAGCAGCTCCGGCTGCTGCAGGCCGGCAGCTACGCCAGCGTCACGTCGCCAGCGGTGGTGGGCAAGCTGCCGGAGGCGCTGCGCTCCTGGCGCGGACGCACGGTGCAGCTCTACGGCGCCAAGGGGCGGGTGTGTCGCGGCCAGGTGGTGGGGCTTCACGTGATGTCCCGCGTGCGCCCCCACGGCGCGACGGTGTCCTACTGGCGCGGCGACGAGAAGTCTCGCCCCGACGGAGGATCGATCGCCCGCGAGGCCTGGCGGCTGGGCGACACCGGCCGGGTGCTCGTGGGCAAGGTGATGCCGCTGCAGGGCAATGACTGTCGTGGTGCGCTGTGGTCTCGCGACGCCGAGCGTGACGCCCCGCAGCTGGCGGTGCCCGTGGCGGTGGACCCGCCGATCGCGGCTCGGGCGGTGGCCGCGCTACGCAAGCTGCGCTCGTACAAGACCTTGCAGAAGGCCTACGTGAGCGAGGTGCCGCTGCCGCGGGCCCTGGAGTGGGATCGCTACAAGGCCGCCGCGCCCACGGTGTCCTTCTTGGCCAACAGCGACGGCACGCGGCGCTTCGTCTCGGTGTCGGTGCGCGCGGGCGACGGCTGTGGCGACTTCTACGGCGAGCTGTGGGCCATCTGGCGCATCGTGGGCGAGGGCCCCAAGGCGCGGCTGCAGCTGCTGACAGACGACGCGGTGCCGGGCCGTGTGTTCATCCCGCGGGCGGCGGCGGACGTCGACGGCGACGGGCGCATGGAGTTCATCGGCAGCGACGGTCTCCTGCAGCCGACCGGCCCGATCCTGCGGGAGTCGCTGAGCGTCGAGACGCCGTCTCTGGAGTGCCCCTGCTGAGCGCACGCGGACGATTTGCGGTGCAATGAAGACAAGTGTCTGCTAATCTCGCTCCAGGGAGCAGAGATGACGACACGACCACCGAGCAACAGCAGTCCTGAACAGCGCACCCGCGGCCCACGTGGCGCCATGCGGGCGCGCATCTTCGCCTATGTGCAGCAGCGCCTTCTGGCCGGAGATCCGCCTTCTGTGCGGGAGATCCGCGACCATGTCGGCCTGCGTGCGGCCCAGACCGTTCAGCGTCACCTCGACGCGCTGGTGGCGGCCGGAGCGCTCGAGCGGGAGCGCACCGGCCGTTCGCGCGCGCTGCGGCTGCCCCAGCGGCGCGCGCAGCCGCGCCTCGTACCCCTGCTGGGGCGGGTGCAAGCGGGTGCGCTGACCACCGCGATCGAAGATCCGGAGGGCTTTGTCGCCTATGGCGGTGGCGGCGAAGGGCTCTTCGCCCTGCGGGTGCGCGGCCTGTCCATGCGAGACGCTGGGATCCTCCCGGGCGACGTGGTGGTGGTGCGGCAGCAGGCCGACGCGCACGACGGCGACGTGGTGGTCGCGCTG
Organism: bacterium; assembly: GCA_030425545.1. Lineage (GTDB taxonomy): Bacteria > Myxococcota_A > UBA9042 > UBA9042 > UBA9042 > UBA9042. Next base: position 15,708 of record JAUIAC010000071.1, read on the forward strand.
GTCGACGACGAAGCCACCGTCAAGGCGCTGCGTCGTCGCGACGGACGTGTCGAGCTGCACCCGGCCAACAGCGACTTCGAGGTGATCGTGCCGGACCCCGAAGAGCTGAGCCTCTTGGGCAAGGTCGTCGAGGTGCGTCGTTTTCTGGAGGGAGGCCCGTCCTGAGCGTCAGGTCGCGCCGTCCTGGGCAGGTCGCGGCAGCGGCTCTTGCGTGGAGGGCATGTCGGTTTTGGGCAGATCGGTAGGTGGTGCATCGGTGGCCGCCCGCTCTTAGGCGTGGCGCGTGGGTCGTGTGGAGCGCAGGGTGCTGCGTTAGGTGAGTCGGAATGGGCGAGGCGGTGATCCAACTCTTCGAGCGCTTCAAGGCGCCGGATGTACGGCCGGAGTCCCTGCGTCCGCCGCGCTGGTGCCACACCGAGCTGGTCGGTCGTCTCGCTGAGATCTCCGGCATCAGCGCGTTGAGCGCGACCATGGGCGTGGTGTTGGACGCTCAGCGGCTCGGCGAGCCTGTGGCTTGGGTGTCGGCCGGCGGGTCGCTCTTCTACCCACCCGACGTGGAGGAGAGCGGCATCGACCTCGAGGCGCTGGTGGTGGTGCGTGTGGCGGGCGGCGAGGCGGCGGCGCGCGCGGCCGACAAGCTGCTGCGCTCCGGCGCCTTCGGGTTGGTGGTGCTGGATCTCGGCCGTGCGTACACGGTGCCCATGGCGCTGCAGGCGCGGCTGGTCAAGCTGGCTCAGCGGCACGACGCGGCCGTGTTGGCGCTCACCGACAAGGCCCCTCAGGTCGCCTCGCTCTCCAGCCTGGTGTCGCTTCGCTGCAGCGCGCGGCGAGAGTGGGTTGGTGGTGACCGCTACCGCTGCGCGGTGCAGGTGCTCAAGGACAAGCGACGCGGCCCGGTGTGGGGCGATCACGAGGAGCTCCGCGCACCCGCGGGCATCGGCGCTGTGGACCTGACACCAAGGGCCCCGGCCGCGCAGGACGCAGCCCAGGGCGTCGGGTCACCTGGCTCCAAGCCCCCGCCACCGGGGGTCACCCGGCTCCCTGGGCGGCGCTGAACATGCGTGTGGCTTGCGTCAGCCTGCCTGCGCTGCCTCTGCAGCTGCTGATGCGACGGCACCCCGACTGGCGCGACGCGCCCGCCGCGGTGGTGGCCGACGACCGCCCGCAGGGTCAGATCCTGCACACCAACCGCGCCGCGCGGGAGCAGCGGGTGCTGCCCGGCATGAGCTACGCGGCCGGGCTGTCGTTGGCGCCGGGGCTGCGTGCGCGGGTGGTGCCGCCCGAGGAGGTCGCTACGGCGGTGCAGGGCCTGGTCGAGCGACTGCGAACCTACAGCCCGCTGGTCGAGCCCGCGGCCGACGAGCCTGGCGTGTTCTGGGTCGACGCTGGCGGGCTGGAGCGTCTGCACCCCTCGCTGGAAGGCTGGGCCCGCGCGATCCACATCGAGCTTCGCGGCGACGAGCTCTGGCCGCGGGTGGTGGTGGGCTGGTCACGGTTTGGCACCTATGCGCTGGCTCGCGGTGGCAGCGGCGAGGTCCAGATCTACGGCAGCGAGGCCATGGAGTCGGAGGCTGCGGCGTGTGTTCCCCTCGCGCGGCTTCAGCTCTCTCCCAAGGTGCGCGACGCGCTCGACAAGCTGGCGGTTCGCAACGTGGGGGACCTGCTGCAGCTGCCGGCCGACGGGGTGCGTCGCCGCTTTGGCGAAGAGGCGCTGCGGGTCTGGCGGCTGGCAGCGGGCGACTGGCGCCCTGGTCTGCGCGCGCAGGTGGAGGTCGCGCCGCTGCGGCGGGTGCTGCACCTCGACCACCCCATGCGCAACGCGACACGGCTGCTCTTCATGGTCAAGCGCATGCTGCCCGGGCTGCTGGCGACCCTGGCCGAGCGGCACCAGGTGCTCGCGACCCTCGAGCTGGAGCTGCGGCTGGAGGGAGGTGAGGTGTTGAGCGAGCGCCTGCAGCCCGCCGCGCCCACCCTCGACGAGCGCATGTTGCTCGACCTGGTGCGCTTGCGGCTCGACGCCATGACCCTGCGCGCCGTCGTCGAGGACCTTGCGCTCGACTGCGAAGGGATCGCGGCCACCACCGAGCAGCTGCGGCTGTACTTCGAGCGCGCCAAGCGGGACCTCCGAGCGGCCGACCAGGCGGTGGCGCGGGTGCGCGCTGAGTTCGGCGCTGACTCTGTGGTGCAGGCCTGCCCAGGGCAGGGCCACCTGCCCGAGGCGCGCTTCGCCTGGCGACCGCTGGAGAGCGTGCGTCTGCCGCGCCCGAAAGAGGCCCGCCAGCGCACCCTGGTGCGTCGAATTCGCGCGCGGCCCGAGCGTTTGCCTCCACAACCCCGCCACGTGCGTGACGAGGGTTGGCTGGTGCGCGGGCTCGCTCACGGCTCGGCAGTGCGCTCGTGGGGGCCTTTTGTGCTCTCGGGCGGCTGGTGGGCGCGCGAAGTGCACCGGGAGTACCAGTTCACCGAGCTCCAGCGTGGCGACCTGCTGTGGATCTACTACGATCGGGTCCGGCGGCGCTGGTTTCTGCAGGGTGAGGTAGGCTGACGCCGCGCGCTGCAACCTGACCGACCAGGATCTCGCATGAACAAGCTGCCCCAACCCGCCCCAAACGCTCAGCGCGCCGTCCACGCGCGACACCTCCCCGTCGCCGTGGCCGCTGCGCTGGCCCTCGTGTTCGCCTCCGTGGGCCTGGCGGACAACGCCCGCGCCTCAGCGCCCTCGGTCCGCGCGCCCGCCAAGCCGGCGAAGCCCGGCAAGTCGGGCAAGTCGGGCAAATCGAGCAAGCGCCGCGACGCCCCTCAGCCCCCTTCCACAAAGGGGGCCAAGCCACCCAACAAGCCGCGCCACACCAAGCCGCCAGCCAGCAAGGTCAAACGCCCGCCCCGCCTGGTCCGACCGGCGGCCCCGCGCGGCGACGCCAAGCGCGGCAAGGCGGTGTTCACCGCGCTCAAGTGCACCCTCTGTCACGCCGTCGAAGCCCAGGGCATCGGCAAGAAGGGCGGCCCTGGGACGCCCCCCGACCTGTCCACCGTCGGGCGCCGCTACACGGCCAACGCCCTCAGGTCGTGGCTCCGCCAGCACCCCGACCATCGCGGCCACAAGCACCCCTATCCGTTCACCGGCACACCGCAGCAGCTCGAAGACCTCATCGCCTGGCTGCTCACGCTCCGCTGAGCCACACGCACCGCGCGCTCGCCCTCCTGGTGGCGGCGCTCGCCTCTCTCCCCGCTGTCGCGCGCGGCGTCACGCCCAATTTCAGCCGCACTCAGCTCGACTACTTCCAGGGGCCGCTCGTCAACGACACCCGCGTCATCGGCCTCGGCGGCGCCTATGTCAGCCTCGCGGAGGGGGTCGCCGGCCACGCGGTCAACCCGGCGGCCTACGCGGTCCGCACGGCCGCGTTCGCCAACGACTGGTTCGACTGGGACGTCGGCGTCTCGACGCTCCACGTGGTCGGCGACGACAACGACCTCGACATGAGCGGCAACGACGCCACCGGCGACGCCAGCCAGGCCCAGCAGGTGGGCGCCAACCTCAAGTTTGGCCGCTTCGGCATCGGCGTGCAGTTCGCACAGCTCAACCACACCCTCGCGGTTGGCAGCGCCGAGGACGGCACCTTCGCGACCTGGCAGCTGTCCAAGTCCTACGGCGGCGTCGGCCTGGCTTGGGCCCTGCGCGACGGCGAGTGGGTCGTCGGGACCCTGATCGGCGGCGGTCAGGCGACCCTCAAGAGCCCCCACCCCGACCAGCCCATCGTCCACTTCGCCACCGAGTTCTTTCCCAGCACCTTTGGCGTGCTCTGGGCGCCCCACGGCGAGCGCTACCGCTTCGGCGCGAGCTTTCGCCTGCCGCTGCGCATGACCCAGGCGCTGTCCGACGACACCGCCGGTCCGCCGGTGCAGCAGCTCGGCCCGCTCACCGTCCCCCAGAGCGTCTACATGGCTGGCGAGCTGGTGCTTGGCGCGTCGTACATGATGGGCGCGCGTCAGCCGAACATCCGGCCTTCCTACGGCAAGCGCCCGCTGCCCCCAGGCGCTGTCCGCGGCCGTCACCTCCGCCGTCAGTACACCTTGGTCAGCGCCGACCTGGTGATCACCGGCGCAGTGCCGCAGGGCATCGGGCCACGCAGCTACCTCGACGGCCAGCTGCAGCAGTCCGGCCGCAGCGCCAGCGTCGGGCTGCGCGCGGGCGCAGAGTCCGAGGTCATCGACAACCGCCTCCAGATCCGCATGGGCACCTACTTCGAGCCCAGCCGCTTCGACGACCGCATCGGCCGACCCCACATCACAGCGGGCCTCGACGTGCGGGTGACCGCCTACTGGGACTGGCGCATCACCGCGGTCGCCGACCTGGCGTCCGACTACAGCAACGTCTCCGCCGGCATCGGCCTCTGGCACTGAGCCGCAGCGCAGGGTCTCGTCCGCCGCACACCCGCGCCACAAGCGCGCCGCCGGCCCCCCGTGACACCACGTGGAGATATGCTACAAGGCGCTTCGACGCGGCGCGTCATGACCCGCGCGCTCGCCGTCTCAACCCTCGGAGCCCCCATGACCCGCGACGCCCTGCTCATCACCGTCACCGGCAAGGACCAGCCGGGCATCTCCGCCCGCATGGCCGCCAGCCTCCACAAGTCGGGCGCCGAGCTCCTCGACGTCGAGCAGGTCGTGGTGCACGGCCGGCTGATCCTCCACTGGCTCATCTGCCTCGACGACAGCAGCGCCACCGACGTGCTCAAGGACCTGCTCTGGGAGGCCAAAGCGCTCGGGCTCGAGCTGGACTTCCAGATGGTGGCGCGCGACCAGGTGCCGCAGGCGCAGGTGCCCCAACGGTGGGCCGTCACGCTGGTGGCCAAGCGGCTGGGGGCCGACCTCCTGGCTGTGACAGCGGCTGCAGCGGCGGACGCGGGCTTCAACATCGATCGCATCGAGACGCTGAGCAGCGGCGGGCTCGCGTCTGTGGAGCTCCTGCTCAGCGGCGACGCCGCGGCCGACGCGCGCGGGCTCAAGGACGCCCTCCTGCGCGCCGAGAGCAGCATGCCGGTCGACATCGCCCTGCAGCGCGAGGGCCTGCTTCGCCGGAGCAAGCGGCTGGTCGTCATGGACATGGACTCGACCCTGATTCAGCAGGAGGTCATCGACGAGATCGCGCGGATTCACGGTGTCTACGACGAGGTCGCCAGCGTCACCGAGCGCGCGATGCAGGGCGAGATCCCCTTCAACAGCGCCCTCGCCGAGCGGGTCAAGCTGCTCGCGGGCGCGCCGGAGTCGGTGTTCCAGCAGGTGCTCGAGACGATCCAGCTCACGCCGGGCGCCGAGCACTTCGTCCAGGTGTTGCAGGGCCTTGGCTACAAGACGGCGGTGGTGTCCGGCGGCTTCATCCAGGTCGCCGAGCCGCTCGCGCGTCGGCTCGGCCTCGACTACGCCTTCGCCAACCAGCTCGAGGTCGTGGGCGGCAAGCTCACGGGGCGTCTCGTGGGGCCGGTGGTCGACAAGCAGCGCAAGGGCGACCTGCTGGAGAGCATGGCGCAGGCCGAGCGCATCAGCCTGGAGCAGGTCATCGCCATCGGCGACGGCGCCAACGACCTGGAGATGCTGGACCGCGCCGGCCTCGGCATCGCCTTCAACGCCAAGAAGGTGGTGCAGGAGCAGGCCGACACGTCGATCAACCAGCACGACCTCTCGGCGGTGCTCTACCTGCTGGGCATCCGCGACTCCGACGTCCAGGCCGTGGCCTGAGCGCCGCGCCCGCGGCCAGCTGAGCCGGCGCGCGGCGACGCCCCCTCTAGCCGAGGGTCTGCACATCACCCGCAACCCTGCGACGATTCGGTGCAAGCGCTTCATCTGTGGAATCGCCACCGCTAGCGTGTGGGTTCCACCGACACCTGGCTGAGCCTCGACACGACCCACGAGCCAGGCTGGGCAGCGCAACCACACGCTGTCAGGGTGAAATCACGCAGGGGTCGCCAGCCCGCGCACGCGCGGC
>JAUIAC010000072.1 GCA_030425545.1 bacterium
GACCTGGGCGTCGTGGAGCATCTGGGGTGCGTGGATCGGCCTGCCCGTCGCCCTCAGCGGCCTGCTCCTGACCCGCTCCCGGAGGTTGCGATGAGCGCTGCGAGCCCACAGATCCAGGCGACGACGGCGGCGCTGCGTCGGGCGGTGCTGGCGCTCACCCTGGCCGCGGCCCTGGCCACCTGCGCCAAGGCCCCCGGCGCCGGCGCGGCCCCAGCCGTGGCCGCCGTCGCCATCGGCCCCCACGAGTGCGCCGCGTGCGGCATGGTCGTGGCGGAGCAGCCCTTCCCCCGCGGCCAGCTCGTGCACCGCGACGGGACCCGGGCCTTCTTCTGCTCCCTCGGCGACCTGGTGCAGTACCTGCAGGCGCCCTCGCCGCACGGCAAGCCGGCGGGCGTCTTTGTCGAGGTCGCGCCGCCGACCCTGGACCCGGCGACGCCGGCCACCGACCCGCAGCCGTGGCGCCCCGCGGAGGAGGCGCGCTACCTGCTCGGCGCCGAGCGCCGCGGGATCATGGGCCCGCCCGTGCTCAGCTTCGCCAGCGCCCGCGACGCCGACGCCGCCCGGGCGCGCCTCGGCCCGCTGAAGCCCCACACGTGGTCGTCCCTGGTCCCAGCCGTCCTGCGGGCAGCGGAGCGACCCAACGCGGGGCGGTAGGCCGGCGGCGGCCACGGGACTTTTGCGGGAGCCTGGGCGAAGGTGCGGGTCAGGCGCGCTGGCGCGGCGCGCCGCCCTCACTACAGGAGCCTCGCACCATGACCGTCGACCTCTGGATCCTCCTCGCCACCTTGGGCCTGCAGTGGGCGCTGATCATGCTGCCGGCCAACGTGGGCATCGTGAACAACGGCCTGATGTGGGCCTTCGGCAACCGAGACGACGACGACGAGGCCGTGAAGGCCGACGCCCCCTGGGTCAGCCGCGCTCGGCGCGCCGACCGCAACCTGGCGGAGAACCTGCCCATCTTCATCGCCCTGGTGCTCGTCGCCCACGTCGCTGGCAAGGCGGACGCCACCACCGCGCTGGGGGCGCAGATCTTCCTCGGCGCGCGCGTCGTGCACGCGCTGGTCTACATCGCCGGTGTCAACGTGGTGCGCACCCTGGTGTGGGGCGTGTCCATCGCTGGCATGGGGCTCATCGTGAGCCGCATCGTCGCGTAACCTCGACGCAAGCACTCTCCGAGAGACCGTCATGCCCGATCCCGCCCAGGCCCCCGCCTCCCCCCTCCGCCTCAGCGAGCGCCCCCTGCTGTGGCTGGCGCCCGCCCAGGTCGACCCGGCCACGGTGGCGGCGCTGCGCGCGCTGTGCACGCCGGAGTCTCTGGCCGCCGCGGGCGTCGACGAACATCGCGACGAGACCGGCCGCATCGCTGAGCTGCCCTTCGGGCTGGACCCCGTGCTCGCCGAGACCAGCGCGCAGGTGGCCGAGACCGTCGGGCTGCCGCTCCCGGCCACAGGCCACGTGCGCATGCGCTGGTATGCGGAGGGACAGGGCCACCCGCCCCACGTCGACGACTACGAGATCGACGGAGAGCGGCTGGTCGCCACGGCCCTGCTCTGCCTCGAGGCGCCGACCGGCGGCGGGCAGACCGCCTTCCTCGACGCGCACGAGGGCCCCGTGCTGGTGACGCACCGCCCAGGGCAGCTGGTCGGGTGGCACAACGTGGGCCCGCACGGCCACGCCGACCCGGCCGCGCGGCACCTCGCGGTGCCGGTGGCCGGCGGCAGCAAGCTCGTGTTGAGCTGGTTCTTCTACGCCAGTCCAGACGCCCTGGTCGACGCCGAGCGCGGGGAGCGCGCGCCAGCCGACCGCCGAGCCGCAGCGCGGACCGCGCCCAGCCCCGCGCCGCCCAGCCTACGCGGCTTCGGTCGGTGCCTGGCGGTGATCGACGACGGCGTCCCAGACGAGACGGTGACGCTCCTGCAAGAGGCCTGCGACGCCCGTGGTGTCACCCTGCGCTGCGTCGACCCGCGCACCTTCGACTTCTTCCCAGAGCGCCAGCTGCGCGCCGGGGACCTGCTCTTCCGACCGGCCGTGTCGATGCACGCCATGCGCGTCGAGCAGCACCTGTGGCACCCGAAGGTCGCGACCTTCTACCGCGACGAGAGCGGCGGCCCCTTCTTCTCCAACGTCAACGCCACGGGCACCTTCGCGGCGGCGGGGCTCTCGGTGCCGCGCACCTTCTGGCTCTCCGACGGCGACCGTGACCTGTTGCGGGCCATGGTCGAGCGGCTCGGCGGCTTTCCGGTAGTGGTCAAGGCCCTCGGCTACTCCCACGGCGTGGGCGTCCTGCGCGCCGACTCCTTCGAGACGCTCTTCCCCATCGTCGACTTCGCGCTGGCGCAGAAGCACAAGCCGCTGCTGACCAGCTACATCGACGACGCCACGCACTGGCGGCTGGTGGTGGTGGGCGACCGGGTGGTGTCGAGCTACCGCAACGCCCAGCCCGAGGGCGACTTCCGCACCATGGGCGCCGACGACCCGGACGACTACGCCGCGACGCCGCCCCCCGAGGCCGAGACCCTGGCCGTGCAGGCCTGCCACGCGCTGCGCGTCGACCACGGCGGGGTCGACGTGCTCAGCCACGCGAGCGGACGGCACTACCTGCTCGAGGCCAACTTCCCCTGCTACTACCCCCAGAGCCAGCTCGCCCACGGCGACGACATCTCCGGCGCCATGGTCGACCACCTGCTCGACCGGGCCGAGGCCCTGGACCCCGAGGGCGCCGCAACGCGAACGCCCCTGCCTGACCTCGGCTAGTCACCGGGGCAGACAGGGGCGCAACGACGCGACCGTGATCTAGCAGGCTGCGGCGAAATGGATTGTCGCCGCGATCTGCTAGCCAACCGACTTGTACTTCTGCTCCTGCGCGCTCTTGTGCTTCTTCTCCTGGTGGCTCAGGGCCTGGGCCTTCAGCGCCTCTTCCTGCGCGATCTCGCGGACGCGGTCCTTGACGCCCTTGTCCTTGCTCGCCTGCTCCAGCTTGCGGGACGCCAGCGCCTCCGCCTGGATGTCGGCCCGCTCCTGGAAGGTCACCAGCTGCGACTTGGTGTGCTTGAGCCCGCGCTCACGCCGCACGGCGATGTGCTTGGTCCGCTGCTCGCTGTGGCTCTTGACGTGCTTGAGGCGGCGCTCGTGGCGCAGCGTCCGGGCCTTGTGGTGCACCAGCTCGCGCTTGGCGCGCTCCTCATGTCGGAGCTGACTCTCCTTGAGCTGGGTCGGCTTGTGGGCCAGCTTCTTCTTGGACAGCGCCTCGTTGTTCTGAAGCTGCGCCTTGCGGCTCTTCTCCCGCGCTCGGTAGGCCACCTGACGCTTCTTGTGACGCTCGAGGTGCCGCGCGCTGCTCTTGTGCGACTGCTCCTGGCGCTTCTTGTAGTGCAGCTCCCGCGCCTTCACGCGCTCCTCGGCGTGGTGCTTCTTCTTCGCCGTGGTGCACTCCGCGAGGTCCTCGGTGGCGTCAGCGCGCAGGAGGTGGCGCTTGGCGGCGAGGTACTTGTAGTACCGCTCGCGCTTGTTCAACGCGGCCAGGTAGACCTCGTCGACCGCGTCGTCGCTGCCGGTGGTGTCGGCCTTGGTCGCCGTGTCCAGCGTGGCCTTCGTCGTCAGCGCCTTCTCGGTCTGGTCCTCGGCCTCGTCGATCCACGTGTCGAGCAGCTCGGCGACGCCGGAGGCCTCGGCCTCCAGCCAGGCGATCTCCTCGATGAGGGCCTTGTCGTCGCCACAGACCCCGCCGGCCGCGGCGAGCGCGGACTCCGGCAGGCCCACCACGGCGGTCAGCGCGGCGAGGGCGGCGCCGCCGGTGAGGCGACGGAGCATCGCGCGGCGGCTCACACCGGAGGGCGGCGCGGCGCGCTGGCTCAGCAGCTTGGCGTCAGCGAGGCGGTCGAGCGCCTCGAACACCAAGGTCGACGTGGCGTCCGCGTGGCCGGAGGCGCGGAGGCCCTCGGTCAGCTGAGCGGCCGACTGCGTGCCGTCGGCGTGGCTCCAAACGTAGGCTGCGACGGCGTCGAGGTGGTGAACGCTGCGGTCGGGGCTCAGGACGACGAGGCCGCCGTCGAGCGGGCGGGCGACGTGGTCTTCCCGGTAGGCGATTGGATGCATGCGAGTGGCTCCCTGATGAGGTCGTAGAGACAGACGGCGCGACCCTACCATTTCTCCCCGGGAAGTCGCCCCTTCCGCGATCTGACAGGGGACCTCACAGACCTTGGGACCGCGAGAGGGGGCTGCAGACGCCGGCTGCTCGGGCCCGGCACCGCGGCGACCCTGCGTCGCATTTTCTCCACAGGCGGGCCAGACTGGACCACACCCCCGCCCGGAGCCGGACATGGTCTGCCCTCATCGCCCCCCCCACGTGCCCCGCAGCGCCGCGAGGGGACGCGTCCGGCGCGCCACCAGGACGGCCGGCGGCCTCGCCTTCGCGCTCCTGCTCGCCGGCGCTGGTGGCTGCACCCTCGACCGCCCAGCGCCGCGCGAGCCCTTCTACTTCCCGCCGGAGGTCTCCCTGCCTTCCGACACCCTCTCGGTCGATGTCGACGCGGACTGCGGCGCCCCCCTGTCGGCGCCAGCGTCCCCCTGCCCGGGCGGGCGCGCGGTCTGCGCCCTGAAGGCGGGCAGCACACCGGCCGCGCTCTTCGCCGGCCCCCTGGTGTCGTGGGGGGAGTCGGCCAACGACGTCGTGCTCGCCAACCGCCACGCCCGCTACGTCATCCGCGGCGCGGCCAAGGGCGCCGCCATGTACGGCACCACCGGCGGGCACGTGGTCGACGTGGGGCACGTCACCACGGACAACGAGACGCCGGTGGATCCCCTCCGCGAGCTGGTGATCACGGTGGGCATGCACATCGTCCGGCCCGAGAGCGTCACCGTGCTGAGCGACGGCGCCACGGACACCGTGGCCCGGGTGGAGGTCCAGGGCCCGCTGGTGGCCTTCCCGACCCTGGACGAGGCCCTCAGCCTGGCGCTGCCCGCGGTGCAGGTCCGCCACGTCTACACGCTGAAGGCCGGCGACACCGCCCTGCGCATCGCCACGCACATCAAGCCCACCGGCAGCGGCAAAGAGCAGGTCCTCGTCGGCGACGTGATGTTCTGGGGCGGCGAGGTCGCCATGTACCTGCCCAAGCACGGCGACCAGACCCTGCCGACCACGTCACAGAGCGACACGCTGGGCTTCACTCGACGACGCGCCGCCCACCTGCCTTGGTCGCCGAGCTTCGCCTGCGCGATCGCCGCCCCTCAGCCGATGTCGACCATCGACGCGGGCGCCATCAAGGCCTTCCTCCACGGCAACGTCGAGGTCCCGCCGGAGGGGATCACGGTGACCCGGGCGCTCTCGTGCGGCGGGGTGTTCACCGTCGGTTGCGCCCCCGAGAGCGGCGCAGATCTGGCCGCAGCCATGCACGACGCCCGCGCGGCGGTCGGGCTCCCGACCAGCGACCGGGTGCTGGTCGCCTCGCTCCACTCCATGCGCGCCCCCCTGTCGGCGCCGGACGTGGTCGTCGAGGTGCTCAGCGCGAGCGACGAACGGCTGAGCCGCTGCAGCTTCGACGGCCAGGCGCAGGTCCGCTGCCCGCTGCCCCCCGGGGCCGCGCGGCTCCGCACGGGGTGGGTCGGCGACGGCGCGACCGGGCTCGACAGCGGCGGCCAGCCCGCCTCGCTGAGCGGCCCCTCCATCGCGGGGTCGCCCAAGCAGACGCAGATCGGGCTCGCGCTCCAGGCCCCCTGGCCAGCGCGGCTCCGCGTGAAGGCGACCCGCGACGGCGAGCCGCTGCCCGTGCGGGTGACCCTGCGCGCCGTCCCCCCGAGCCCCCAAGGCAGCGAGGACAAGCTCCTGCGGCGCACCTTCGCCGACGTCACGGGCAGCGCGGTGCACCTGGTGCCGGCGGGGACCTACGAGGTCTGGCTCAACGCGGGGCCGCTCTCCGCCATGCTCCACAAGCAGGTGACCCTGACGGCCGGCGAGGAGACGCTGGTGGCCGGCGAGCTGCCGCAGGTGGTCGACCCAGGCGGCTGGATCGGCGCCGACACGCACGTCCACAGCGAGCCCTCGTCCGACAGCGTCGTGCCGGTGCCCCGCCGACTCGCGGGCGCCCTCTGCGAGGGGCTGCAGTACGTCGTCCACACCGACCACGACACGCAGACCGACCCCACCCGCTGGGCCGCCCCAAGCGGCGCGCTGCAACCGGGGCCTGGCAGCTGCGTGCGCATCGACGAGCGGCGCCTGGTGGTGCGTACAGGCGCCGAGGTGTCGACCCTGAAGACCGGCCACTTCAACGTGTGGCCCGCAAAACCGGGCCCTGAGGGCGCCGTCGCCTGGTTCGAGCTCGGCCCCGAAGCCCTGCTCGACGCGGTCGGCCAGGCCGCCACCCCAGCCGGCGACGCCCGCGTGGTCCAGTGCAACCACCCCCGTTTCGAGAGCTTCTCCTTCTTCAAGGCCATCGCGTTCGACGCCGCCCACACGCCGGTCAAGCTGCTGCGCTGCGACCTCATGGAGCTCATCAACGGCATCGGCCACAAAGAGACGGGGCAGGTGCTGACCGACTGGCTCGGCCTGCTCGCCCGCGGCGTCTCCATCAGCGCGGTCGGCACCAGCGACTGCCACGGCATCAGCGACTTCGTCGGCAACCCCCGCACCTGGGTGCGCGTCGCCCAGCCACTAGACGCCCTGTGCAACCAGCCCGGCGCCATCGACGACGCCCTCCGCGCCGGCCACGCCGTCGCCAGCGCCGGCCCCCTGCTGACCCTCAAGGTCACCCGCGGCCAGACCCAAGCCCAGGTCGGCGAGCTGCTGCCAGCCGGGACATCCGGGCAAAAAGCCACCATCGAAGCCCACATCGCCGCCCCAGACTGGCTGCCCCTGGGCACCGTCGACATCTACGTCGGCCAGACCAAGGTCAAGAGCGTCCAGGTCTCCAACACCGCCGTCGCGTCCGGCGCCCGCAACGCCGTCGTCTCCCTCCCCCTCGCCGCCACCGCCAGCGACACCACCGTCGTCGCCGTCCACGTCCCCGCGCCCGGCAAGTCCGGCTGGCCCGGCATCCACCGCCCCGCGTGGGCCGTCACCAACCCGGTCAAGATCGACGGCGACGGCGACGGCAAGTGGTTCGGCCAGTAGGCAAACAGGCGAAGGCGAGCCCCTCAAGCGAAGCCGAAGGCGAGCCGCACAAGCGAAGCCGAAGGCGAGCCCCTCAAGCGAAGCCGAAGGCGAGCCGCCGAAGCCGAAGGCGAGCCGCACAAGCGAAGCCGAAGGCGAGCCGCACAAGCGAAGCCGAAGGCGAGCCGCACAAGCGAAGCCGAAGGCGAGCCGTCGAAGCCCAACGGCGAGCCAACCCCGCACGCCGAACAGCCCAACCGCACCACGACACCGTTGAAGCCGAGGGCGGCGCACACGCCGGAGCGGCGCAGCCATCGGCGTCGAGATGCAAGCCAGGTGGGCGTGCTGACCCGAAGGCGGCCTCCCTGGCCGCCAAGCGGTCAGCGCGCCCGCATGGCGCCGCGGATCGGCGTCGAGGGCAAGCCGCGCAGGTGTGTGCGTCGTCCTCGGCGGTTACTTAAAGGTCCTGAACTCGCCGGCGCGGAGCTTGGCGATGTAGGCGTCGAGGTCCTTGCGGACCTTGCCCGAGAGCAACACGAGCCCGATGACGTTGGGAAAGGCCATACCCAGGATCATCAGGTCGCTGAAGTCGAGCGCGTTGGACATCGACGACACCGCGCCGACGTACACCATGACCAGGAAGAGCAGCTTGTAGGCCAGCGAGCTCTTGTCGCCGAAGAGGTAGGTAAAGCACCGCTCGCCGTAGTAGCTCCACGAGATCATCGTCGAGTAGGCGAAGAGCAGCACGCAGAGCGCCAGGACCTTGGGGAACCACGAGATCACCGAGCCGAAGGCCACGCCCGTGAGCGCCGCGCCGGACTTGGCCTGCACCAGCGCCGCGTTGGCCGGGTCGTCGACCGCGCCGGTGATGACGATGACCAGGCCGGTCATGGTGCACACCATCACCGTGTCGATGAAGGGCTCGAGCAGCGCCACGATGCCCTCGCGCACCGGCTCGTCGGTCTTCGCTGCCGCGTGCGCGATCGACGCCGAGCCGACGCCCGCCTCGTTGGAGAACGCCGCCCGGCGCACCCCCTGAATCAGCACCCCCAGCAGGCCGCCGTAGCCGGCCTTGGGGCTGAAGGCCTCGCCGACGATCCGGCCGAAGGCGCTCGGGATGTCGCCGGCGTGGCTCACCAGCACGAAGAGCGCGGCGAGCACGTAGATGCTGACCATGGCCGGCACGATCTTCTCCGCGACCCGCGCGATGGACTGGATGCCCCCGATGATCACCACACCCACCAGCGCCGCCATGATGAGCCCGTACATCGACTTGCTCAGGTCGATGTTCAGCCCCTCGGTGATCGCGCCGTAGCTCTGACCCACCTGGAACATGTTGCCGCCGCCGAAGCTGCCGCCGATGCACAGCAGCGCGAAGAGCACCGCGAGCACCTTGCCGAAGACGCCGAGCCCGAGCTCGTCGAGCCCGCTGGCCAGGTACTGCATCGGGCCGCCCCGCACGCTGCCGCTCTTGTCGATGACGCGGTACTTCACGCCGAGGGTGCACTCGGTGAACTTGCTGGTCATGCCGAAGAGGGCCGCCACCACCATCCAGAACACGGCGCCCGGGCCGCCGGCCATCACAGCCACGGCCACGCCGGCGATGTTGCCGAGCCCCACGGTCGCGGACAGGGCCGACGAGAGGGCCTGAAAGTGGCTGACCTCACCCGGCTCGTCGGGGTCGTCGAAGCGGCCGCGCACCACGTCCAGCGCGTGGCGGAACATGCGGATGTTCACGAAAGCCATGCGGAAGGTGAAGAACACGGCGCCGAAGGCCAGCCACGCCACCACCAGCGGCATCTTCAGGCCGGGGATCTCCCAGAAGAGCACCTTCGCGAGCGCGCCGACGATCTTGCCGAAGACGGCGTCGACCTTCTTCTCCAGGGAGGGCTCGGCCGCTGGCGCGGCGTCGGCGGCCTTCGCTGGCTTGGCGTCCGCGGCCGGCTTGGCGTCGGCCGCCGCCTTCGCGGCCGGAGCCGGCGCCGCAGCGCCCGCAGGAGGCGGCGTCGCGCCCAGCACGGGCAGGGGCAGGGCGAGGGTGAGCAGCAGCAAGGTCGCCACGAGTCGACGCATCGGATCCTCCGAGAGGGGGTGGGGCCCCGCGACGCGGACCCAGGCAGGTCAAGCTAGAAGGGGAGCCGCGTCACCACCTTCGCCTTCACGCGGAGGTCTTTCACGATGCGCAGGCCTTCGAGGTAGTACTTCCGCTCCGTCAGCCGGTTGCGGATGTCGTCGGCCACCTCTTCGAAGCTGCGCACGCGGGCCTTGTTCTTCTCGATGAGGCGGACGACGAAGTAGCCCCAGCGGGTCCGCACCGGCGCGTGGACCTCGCCGACCTTGAGCGAGAAGGCCGCCCGCGCCAGGGCCACCTCGGGGCTCGACCGGGTCAGGTGCATCGGCGCGCGGGGCGGCGTGTCGCCAAAGCGCTCGGCGATCTGCTCGAAGTCGCCGCCAGCCTTGAGCGCGTCGAAGACCTCGGCCGCCTTCTTCTTGCAGGCCTCGGCCTCCGCCGGCTTGGGGTTCGGCGGGCAGCGCACCAGGATCGGCCGCACGTCGCGCGACTCGTCCTCGACCCACGAGTTGTTGTTGTTCTCGTAGAAGGCCTTGAGCTCGGCGTCGGACACCGAGACGTTGCCGAGCTTCTGCACCAGCTTGCGCGCCAGGCGCTCCCGGCGGATCTGGCTCTTGAGCTGGCCGATGGTGACCCGGTTGCGCTTGAGCGCCGCCTGGAAGCGGGCCTCGTCGAAGCGGCCGCCGGCGTCGACATAGCGGGACGTGTAGGCGCGGTAGGCCTCCTCGAACTCCGGCTCGGTGAGCACGATGCGCTCGGTGGCGATGGCCTGATGGCGCAGCTCGTTCTCGATCAGCCGGTTGAGGATGTTGCGCGCGATGTGGCGCACCCGGTCCTTGGGGACGCGCACGCTGGTGCCCACGAGCCGCGCCAGCTCACGGTTGAACTGCTCTGCGGGCACGTCGCGGCCGTTGACCGTCGCCACCGCGCCCACGGCGGCGGTGATGCCCGGCGGCAGCTTCACCTTGGCTGGCTTGGGCGCCGCGGCCGGCGCCGCGGGCTCGGCCTTGGGTGCCACCTGTGCAGCCGGTCGCTCGGGGGCCGGCGACGGCGGCGGCGGCGCCTTGCCACAGGCGGTCGAGCCGACGAGACACACGAGCACAGCGATCCATCGCGTCATCGAAGCCTCTCCTGGCGGGGGACCGTGGAACACGGGCGGGGCGCGGCCAAAGCGCGCGCCCCCATGGTCGACCCGGGTCCCGACCTTGTCAAAGGAGCGCAGCCGGGCCGCTGCTCGGTTCAACCGCCGCGTGGCCACGTCGATTCCACGGTCGCCTCGGGCGGCGCGCTTCCGCCACCTGCGACCAGGCCCCCAGGCGGGCGCCCCTGCACGGCGGGCGGCGCGATTACTTGGCGTCGGCGGCGGGCTTCGCGTCGGCCGCGGGCTTCGCGTCGGCCGCGGGCTTCGCGTCAGCGGCGGGCTTGGCGTCGGCCGCGGGCTTCGCGTCAGCGGCGGGCTTGGCGGCGGGCGCGGGCTTCGCATCAGCGGCAGGCTTGGCGGCGGGCGTGTCCGCGGCCGGCTGCGCCGCGTCTCCCGCAGGCTTGGCGGCGCCCGGCGCCGGCTCGGGCTCCATGAACTCCAGCGTGTCCTTCAGACCCTGGACGCGCTTCTCGAGCTCCTTGACCTTGCCGGCAGCGGCGGGCCCGGCCGCCTTGGCAGCGGCGAGCGCGGCCTCACAGGCCTCCTTCGACTGCGTCACCTGAGCGCGGCCCTTGTTGCGCAGCGCCTGGCTGATGACGCACCGGTTGTAGTGCCCCTCGTAGCCGTCGGCCTTGTCCTGCACCAGCTTGTCGAGCAGCTCCAGCGCGCGCTTGGCGTTGGTGCCCTCGCTGCCCTTGGCGTCGTCCATGCGGCGCAGCGCCACCGGCAGCGTCACCCGCGCCCAGTAGTGGTTCGGGTCGCGCTTGAGCACCTCCTCGAGCAGCTTGCGCGCCGAGTCGAGGTCGAGGCGCTTGATCTGCACCGACACCATGTTGAGCAGCGGCGTCGTGGCGGTCGGGTCGTTCTCCGCCGCCATCTTGAACATCAGCATGCCCTTCTGGATCTCGCCGGCCTTGATCAGGCTCAGGCCCATCATCGTCTGCAGCTCGGAGTCCTTCTTCAGCTCCTTCTTCACGAAGAGGCCCGCGTTGCCGACCATCACCGCCATGCGGTACTCCCGCACCGCGTAGTGCGCCATGGCCAGCCGCTTGAACGCCGCCGCCACGTCGAAGCCCTGACCCTGCTTCTCCGCGCCGCCGGTCTTGACCTCCACCCGGTCGGTGGCCCGCGTGCGGCCGAAGAGCGTCGCGCGCAGCTCCTGAATCGCGGCCTTCGGCTTGCCCGGCCCCTTCCAGGAGACCTGGCTCATGCCGACCGTGAACTCCGGCATCGTCGCCTTCTGGGCGAACTTCTGGTCGAGCTCCTTGAGCGACTCGATGGCCTGCTTCCAGTAGCTGTCGAAGGCGAACTTCTCGGCCGCGCGCTTGAGCGCCGCGCGGTAGAGGGTCTTGGCCTTGTCGTAGAAGGGCGTCGCCTTCTCCGCCATCTTCGTCTTCCACTCGTCGACGAGCTCCTCACGCTTCCGGAAGGCCTTGGGCGCGGGCAGGTTCTCGAGCGCGGTGCCGATCTCGTGCTGAGCCCGGCCCCGACGCGAGGCCGCGGCGGCGATCCAGCGGGGGTTCTTCGACTTCTCCACCGTCTGGTAGTAGGCGTCGGCCAGCGCCGCCTTCTTGGCCTTCTCCGCCGCGCCCTTGCTGGCGGCCTTCAGGCTCTTGGTGTTGATCTTGAGCCGCAGCATCGACTTGTAGTGCAGCTCACCGCGGAGGAAGAAGGCCTGCGCGATCGCCGCCTTGCCGAGCGGGTGCAGGTCCTTGAACTTGCCCTCTTCGGTCAGCTTGTTGGCGATCTCCTCGACCTGGTCGAGGTACTTCTTGGCCTTCTTCTCGCCGCGTTTGATGTTCATCCACGCGTTGGCGATGTTCGAGAGCGCAGCGAGGCGCAGGTACTCGGGCAGGTCGTCGCGGCTCTGGACGAAGCCGTAGGCCGAGATGACCGCCTGACGCCAGTTCTTCTGGCGCAGGTAGACCACGGTCAGGCGGTAGGCCATCTCCGCGGCCTCGATGGCGTCCCGCGGGTCCGGCTCCTCGCCCTTCTTCAGCCGCTTGGCCTTCATCTTCAGCGCGCGGAAGCCGTTGGCGACCACCATGCGGTCCTGCCCCAGCCCGTCGCGGATCAGCGCCGCGCGCTGCAGCGCCGCCTTGCTCAAGTTGGCCTTCGGGAAGGTGTCGGCCATGTACTCGTAGGCCTCGGCCGCCTTGATGAAGTTCGCCGTCTCTCGGTAGATCTCGCCGACCTCGTAGAGGGCGTCCGGCGCGCGGGGATCGTCCGGGTGCTGCTTGGCGATGGCGCGGTAGATGCGCATCGTCTCCTTCATGTTCCGCGCCTTGCGGTAGAAGGCCGCCGCGCCCGTCATCGCGCGCACCGCCATGTTGCCCTTGGGGTAGTCGCGGGCGTACTTGAGCAGGCACTTCGCCGCCTTCTCCTGCTGGTCTTTCAGCTCGAGGCAGCGGTTGTAGTCCTCGTTCTCCTTGATGGCGGTGAGGATCTCGCCCAGGCGACCCTGGTTGAAGCGCTTGTCCTCGATCAGCTGGTTGGTCCACTTGATCAGGTTCTTGCCGTCCTGCCCCAGGCTGAAGCTCGACAGCATCAGCCGCGCGGCGTCCTGCGCCAGCTTGTGGTCGGCGTAGTTGGTGATGAAGTTGGCAAAACGCGCGCCCGCCTTGTCGAACTGGTTGTGCTGGTAGTAGAGCCGCGCGAGCACAAAGAGCGCCTCGGGCACGTCCTCTTTCTTGCCCTGCTTCTGCGCGATCTTCACGTAGCGCTCGCAGGCGTGGGCGATCTTCTGCTTGTCCGGGCGCAGCTGGCGCTTCTTGTAGATCTCGTCGTCGTCCTTGGCGGTGGTCTCCTCGTCGAGCTTCTCGGTCTTGAGGTAGCAGATGAGGGCGCGGTGGGCGCTCGGCTCGGCGTACTTGCCGGTCGCTCCCTTCTGCTCGATGACCTTCTCGTACTCCTTCGCCGCTTCGTCCCAGCGCTCGAGCTGAAAGAGCGAGAGCGCGTGGTTGTGGCGCATGTCGTAGGCGAACTTGTGCTTGGGGTAGTAGGTCAGGTAGCTGAGGTAGATCTTCTCGGCGTACTCGAGCACGCGCTTGTCGAGGGTGCGCTCCGACTCGGCGTGGTAGTTCGACGCCATCTCGGCGAGCAGCACGGCGATGTCGTTGCTGCGCTTGTGGCCGGTGCCGTGCTTGATCAGGCCTTCGCTCAGCCGCTCGATGCGCGCGATGGCGCCGGGCAGATCGTTCTGCTTGTAGGCGTTCTCGACCCCCATGAAGAGGTACTCCACCACCTGCGGATCTTCCCAGCGGCGCTTGATCAGGGTCTCGAGCACCTGGTTGGCGTCCCGGTAGCGCGACGTCGAGATCAGGTAGCGCGCGAGCTGGTCGAGCAGGCGGTTCTCCTGGCCGGGCACCGACTTCTGGAAGAAGGCCAGGGCCGACTTCGGATCGCCATACTCCGACCAGGAGCGGACCATGTACTTGGCGCCGTCCTCCAGGAAGGTCACGCGGCCCTTGGCCTCGTTGAGCGAGTAGTCGATGACCCGCACGAACGCCTTGGTGGCGGTGCGGTAGTTCTGCCGGTTGTAGTGGACCCAGGCCTCGTAATAGAGCGCCCAGCCGTAGGGGTTCGAGCGCGGGAACTTCTTCACCCGCTCGAACCACTTCATGGCCTCGCCGCCCTGGTTCTTGCCGAAGTAGTAGTTGCCGATGCCGAGGTAGGCGTCGGGCAGGTAGGGGCTCTTGGAGCGCTTGCGCACGAGGCGCATGTACGAGTCGACGGACTCGCCGTGGCGGCCCATCTCCGAGAGGTGGAAGCCGAGGGCGTAGAGCACCTCGTCGAGCTTGCTGTAGCGCGGGAAGCGACGCTCGATGCGCTTGAGGTAGTCGACCACCTGGGTCTTGGTGCCGCGGGCCTCTTCGAGCAGGTTCTGCTGCTCGATCTTCAGCCGCCGAGCGCCCGCCTTGTCGCCCTTGTCCTCGGCCTTGGCGATGCCGACGGTGTAGTAGGTGTCGTAGGCCTCGAGCTCGTAGGCCAGCGCGCGGTCCCAGAGGACGTAGCTGAGCTCGAGCAGGGTGTCGGCCTCACTGGGCGAGCCGCGCTCGATGTCGAGCAGCTCCCGGAGGATGTCGATCTCGTCGTCGATGTCGTCGATGCTCGCGCGATCCTTGAGCGCGCGGCGGTTGGCAGCGACCGACTTGGGCACCACGGGCTTCTTCTTTTTTGCGGCCTTGGCGCCCTTGCCCTTCTTGCCGACGGCGGAGCCGGGCCGGGTGAAGAGCGTGACCTCGCCGGAGGCCTTGCCCTTGCCCTTGCCCTTCTTCTTCACCGCGAAGGCCAGCGACGGCGCGGCCAGCAGCAGGCAGAGCGCGAGCGAGAGCGCAAAGCGGCTCGCGTTCGGGCGGGTGGCGGTGGGGGACAGCTTGGTGGTCGTCATCGTCTGCCCTCCTATTTCCCCGCCGGAGCGGTCGGTTTGGTGGTCTTCTTGGCCGGCGCGGCGGCGTCGCCGACCTTGGCCTTCACGCCGCCCTTGGGCGCCTTCCATCCAGGCGGAAAGTGCTTCTGCGTGCAGCGCGACTTGATGTTGTAGGTGTAGCCACCGAGCTCGTCGCGCCAGTAGCTGCCGTCGAAGGGCCACACCACGTGCTCGTCGTCCTTGGAGCGCGGCTCGTTCACCGCGGCGGCGGTGCGGGCCATGGACAGGCGCACCTTCTCGTTGATGGAGTTGCGGCGCGCCTTGAGCGTCTCGTACTTGATGCGCAGGCCCTGACGGATGATCTCGGTCAGCTCCTGCCGGACCTGGGTCAGCCGCTTGCGCGCCATGGCGCCGGCCTCGCTGATCATCACGTTTCGCACGCGGCCGAGGTCGTCGCCGAGGCGCTGCGCCTCCTTGGTGGCCGACGTGTTGCGCTTGAGCTTGGCCAGGGCCGCCTGCTCGGCGCCGAGCTTCGACACCAGGGTGAACATGCGCTGCAGCTCACGGTCGTTGAGCGCCGCGTTGAAGATCCGCCGCAGCGCCACGCTCAGGCCCTCTTTGTCGGCCGCGAGCGACGCCAGGTACCAGTAGAACTCGGCGTCGGAGCGCTCGCCGCCCAGCTGGTTGTCGAGCTCCTTGCGCAGCGGCTTGTAGTCGCGCAGGAAGCGCTGCACCACGACCAGCGTCTCCGGGAAGCGGCAGGTGCGGAACAAGATCAGCGCCTCGAGCACGCGCGCCTCAGGGTAGTAGCGGTCCTCGAAGTAGGGCGAGTTGAGCGTGTGCAGCTGGCCGAGCACGCGGTCGAGGCGGCGCAGGTGGAAGTAGGTCCAGCCCAGCTCGAAGAGCGAGTCCAGCCAGTGGCTCGTGCCCTCGTTGACCCGGTCGTAGTAGCGGCCCGCGGTCTCGTGCTTGTTGAGGGAGAAGAAGAGCCGGCCGAGGGCCATCAGCGCCTTCTGCTCGTACTCCGGGTAGAAGTCCGGGCGGCCGACGCGATCGGCGAAGCGCAGGATGTCCTTGAAGGCCTCGAGCGCCGGACGCGCCTGGTTCTTGATGACGTAGGTCACGCCCATGAGGTAGCGGGCCTTGAGGTAGAAGACGCCGCCGCCGGTCTGGATCTCCCGCAGCTTCTTCAGCGCCTTGTCGTGCTCGGCGGCGTCGAAGTAGTAGCGACCGAGCAGGTAGCGAATCTCGGGCAGGTCCGCGGGCTCGAAGGCGCTCGACTTGGCGTCGCTGAGGCGCTCGACCGTGGCGAGGTTGCCCGGCAGCGCGCGCTGAATCGTCAGGTAGGCCCGCATCTTGGCCTTGTAGAGCGGGTGGCCGGGCCCGACGGTGACCTCGTCGAAGCTCCGCAGCGCCGACTGGTGCAGCTTGAGGCTGAGCATGACCTTGCCCATGAGGAACTGAGCGGCGATGCGGTTGGCGTCCCCCGGGGGCAGGGTCGGGAGCAGCGAGGCGATCTTGCCGAACGCGTCGTAGTAGCGCTCGTCTTCCATCAGCGCTTTGGCCTGGTCGAGCACCGGGTGCGCCGCGCGGGCCGGTCGCGCCACCAGCAACGAGGCGCAGGCGGTCGCCACCAGCAACGCCGTCGCCACCGCGCGACGGACGCCGCCGCTCGGGTTCTGGCCGGGGGGATTCTGATCGGGTCGAGTCATCGCTCGGTGCCTCACGCGCAGCTGCCAGGGGGCAGGGGTCCATAGACGCGGCGGAGAATAGCGGGCTTTCAGCCCCGGCGAAAGGTGAGCAGCGGAGGGGGCGTCGATCGTCCCGCTATCGGAACCAGTGCTGCGGGTTCTGCGCCCGGCCGTTCTCGCGGATCTCGAAGTAGAGGTAGCGGCCCTTCAGCGAGCCGCTCGCGCCGACCATGGCGATCTGCTGCCGGCTGCGCACCACCTGGTCGAGCTCCACCGACACGCGGTCGAGGTGCGCGTACACGGTGTGCCAGCCCTTGCCGTGGTCGATGATGACGGTGGTGCCGTAGCCCGTGAGCCAGCCGACGTGGGCCACCCGCCCCCAGAACACCGCGCGCACCGGCGCGGTGCCCCTGCCGGGTACGCGGAAGTCGACCCCGCGGTGCCACGTGGTGGTGCCGAAGCTGGGGTGTCGGCGGGGGCCGAAGGGCACCTCGAGCGTGTAGCGGCCCAAGGGCGGCAGCAGCTTCCCCTTGACCCGGCCGAAGGTGAAGCGCCGCTGCTGCCACTCCTTCAGCGTGCGCACCCGCTCGACCAGGGCGCGGTTGGCCGCGTCCATGTCGCGCCGGGCGCCGTCGTTGTAGATGGGGTCGACCTCGATCTGGGTCAGCAGGGCCTGTTTGTCGTGTCGCTGCCGCTCGAGCTTGGCCTTCTCGTCGTGCAGGGCCGTGTCCAGGCGCTTGAGCCGGGCCAGCTCGGCGTCGCGCGATCGGGTGTCCTTCGCCAACCGCGCCACCTGGGCGCGGTAGCGGGCCAGGCGCGCTCGGTCGCCCTCCACCAGCCGCTCCAGCAGGCGGTCTTTGACCACGGAGCGGGCGAAGTCCTCGGCCGAGAGCACAAAACGCAGCGCCGGCACCCGTCGCAGCCGCAGCAGCGCCCGCAGCCGGGCGCGCACGGCGGTCCGCATCTCAGCGAGGCGGCGCTCGGCCCCCGCCCGCAGGGTCTCGGCCTTGCGCAGCGCCGTGGTCGCGTCGGCCCGCTCGAGCGCCAGCCGGGCCAGGCGCTTGTCGGCCTCGACCGCGTCGCGGTCCAGCCGGTCGAGCGCCTGCAGCAGCCCCAGCTCCTTGGCCAGCACCCGGCCGTAGCGCGCGTGCAGCGACTCCCGCGTGGCCTTGTCGAGGCGCTCGGGCTGCACCGCGAGGTTGGTGGCGGAGCGGGAGGGCAGAGGCGCCACCGCGGGCCCCACGACCGGCCGCGCGCTCGGGGGCGCCGCGCGGGCGGTCGCGGTGGCGTCAGCTGGCGCGTCGGCGACCTTCAAGCCGGCGGCGGGCGCCGCCCAGCAGCTCAGCAGCGCGAGCGCCACCCACGGCGCGGGGCGCGCGGAGATCGCAGCGGCGGTGGGTCGCAGCACCGCCTACACCCGCAGGTAGCGGCCGACGCTGACACCGCTGGCGAGCAGACCGAGCAGCGGGCCACCCACCAGCAGCCACACCACCATGCCCGGCGGCAGCAGCGAAGCCTCGAAGTTGATGCGGTACATGTCGCGCACCAGCGCCTGCAGCTCCATGTGCAGCAGACCCAGGAAGGCCATGGCCACGAGGGCGCCGGTGAGGCCGTGGAGCGCCCCCTCGACCAGGAAGGGCGCGCGCACGAAGCGGGGCGTCGCGCCCATGAGCGTGAGGATCTCGATCTCCTGGCGGCGGCTGTAGACGCCCATGCGCACGGTCGACAGCACGAAGAAGAGCGCGCTCGCCAGCAGGATGCCGCTGAGCACCACGCCGACCGTGCGCAGGATCTCGACCATGGCAAAGAGCAGCCGCAGCTTCTCGGCGCCGAACTCCACGTCCTCCACCGAGTCGACGTCCTCGGTCTTCTCCGCCCAGGTCACCAGCCGGTCGAGGTCGCCACGGGAGGCCAGGGTGCTGTCGAGCTCCAGCTCCAACACCGGCTGCCCTGGGATCGCCTCCTGGTCCAGCCCCGCCAGCAGCTCCGGGTCGAGCAGCTTGCGGTTGCGCTCGCGGTCGGCCTCGCGGGTCAGGGCGCGCACCGCCTTGACGCCGGGGTGGGCGCGCAGGCGCGTCTCGATCTCGGTCATGCGGTCTTTGGTGGTGCCGTCGGCGACGTAGACCGAGATGGTCAGCTTGTCGCCCAGGTCGGCGATCAGCCCGTCCGCGGCGAAGAGCACCATGGCCAGCAGGCCGATGATCGACAGGCTCACAGCCAAGGTGAGCACGCTGACCACCGAGAGCCAGGGCGAGGTCCGGAGCAGGCGCAGGGCCTGCCGGAGGAAATACACCGCGCGGGTCACCGGGTTCACGCGCCCTCCTCGGGTGCGTCGGCCGACGGCGACGTGGGGGGCGCGGCCACGCCGCCCGGCGTCGCGGTGAGCGGCGTCGTGGCGCTGTGGGCCCCGGCGCTGTCCGTTCTGGCGCTGTCCGTTCTGGCGCTGTCCGTTCTGGCGCTGTCGGCTCCGGCGGCGGCGCTCGCAGCGCGGGCCGCGATCTCCCAGGCGCCCGCGCCGAGCCCAGCCCCTGGCGCCGTCCCGGCGCCACCGTCGCGGCGCGGGTGGTCGTGGATCACGCGCCCCGCCTCGAGCTCCAAGGTCCGCAGGCCGTAGCGCTCGATGAGGGCGGTGTCGTGGGTCGCGACCAGCACGGTGGTGCCGCGCCGGTTGATCTCCAGCAGCAGGTCCATGATCTCCAGGCTCATCTGCGGGTCGAGGTTCCCGGTGGGCTCGTCGGCGAGGAGGATCGCGGGCTCGTTGACCAGGGCCCGCGCGATCGCCACGCGTTGTTGCTCGCCGCCCGACAGGTCCTTGGGATAAGCGCTCTGCCGCAGCTCGAGCCCCAGCGCCGCCAGCAGCTGCTCGACCCGCCGGTCGGTCTCCTTGCGGCCGATGCCCAGGATCTCCATGCCGATGGCGACGTTCTCGCGCACGGTGCGGTTGGGGATCAGGCGAAAGTCCTGAAAGATCACGCCCATGTTGCGGCGCAAGAAGGGCACCGACGAGTCGCGCAGCACGTGCACGTTGCGACCGCCGATGAGCACCTGCCCCTCGGTGACCCGCTCCATCACCAGCAGCAGGCGGATCAAGGTCGACTTGCCGGCGCCGCTCCGCCCGGTGAGGAAGACGAACTCCCCTTCGCGCACGCGCAAGGTCACGTCGGAGAGGGCGTCGGTGCCGCTCTCGTAGCGCTTGTGCACGTGGTAGAGCTGAATCATCGCCAGTCCGTCGAGGGTGAGGGCAGCGAGCCCGCGCCGGAGTTAGCACGGGCCCCCCGCCTTCCACAAGGCGCACGCGCGCCCCTCAGCCGCTGCGCTCTCGCCTCCGCAGCACGGCGCGCGCGCCTCGGATCCGCTGGAAAACTGGACGTCGCTCACGGCCGGGCTGACCCTGCCTGCGTCTCACGACGCGGGGGGGACGCGCGGCCAGGACAACCGGCCCAATCGAGGCCGAATTCCAAGCCGCCCGGCTGCGCCTCGTTCCAGGGTTTTGTTTTCGAGCTAGGTGTGTTATCCGCGCCGCCCGTCGCCGCTGGAGCCGATCCGCCGGCAGGTCGCGCCCCCCGAGGGGGATCGTTCAACCACGAACGAAAATCGACCAGAGACAATCGGGCAAGCGGGGCCTCAGCGGCCCCACCCAGACCCACCCTGTCGCCTTGGCGGCAGACTCCGGCAAGCGCCGGCACAACCTGAACCGGGACAAGGCGCCCGGGCAGAGCAATGCACCGGGAACCAGCCCCAGACCCATCGCCCGGGGCCACAGGAAGGAGACTCCACCATGAAGCACTTGCGCACTTCGCTGCTCGTCGCGCTGCTGGCCGCCCTGGTCGCGGGCCCCGCGTTCGCGACCCAGACCCGCATCAACAGCCTCAGCGGCGGTGAGAAGAACATCACCGTCCGCGACCAGGCCAACATCTGGACGCTGCCGCAGTTCCTTCCGGACTACGGCAACCAGGTCGACGTGGACAACACCCAGGGCGCCTCGTACGGCACCATGAGCGTGCGCTACGCCCTCACGGACGACGCGGTCATCCTGCTCTACGGCAAGCGCTCGCCCTGGGCGCCGGTCGTCAAGCAGACCACGATCAACGGCCTCGACGCCGGCACCATCGCCGGCTACCCTGCCGTCAACCCCAAGAAGCCCGGCAAGCCCGTCGATCCGACCAACCACCAGTTCGGCATCGGCTTCGGCACCAAGCTCGGTGAGAGCCTACGCCTCGGTACCCACCTGAGCATCGGCGGCAGCCGCGCCGACGGCGACGGCAACAACCTGGACAGCAACACCCTCATCGACTTCGCCTTCGGCCTCGGCTTCGACCTCAGCGAGACCAACAGCCTCGACTTCGGCCTGAACCTGCAGATCGGCAGCTTCACCAACATCGAGGGCGGCACCGACCGCTACGTCGCCGACGGCCTCATCGTCTTCGGCCTCACCGCCAAGGGCGAGTTCCAGGTCCACCAGATCGCGAAGATCGTCCCCTACCTGCAGTTCGGCGTCGACAACCGCGCCGTGTTCCACGCGGTCCGCACCGACTCGCCGACCTTCGAGGCCAAGAAGGGCTCGATCAGCAACACCACCATCCAGCTCGGCGCCGATCTCGCCATCAGCCCCGCCGAGGGCGTGCTGGTGCAGCCGGGCCTCGGCCTGATGTACCGCCAGAGCGCGGCCGACGGCAACGACAAGCCCAACGGTCAGATCTTCGCTCAGGAGAACTCGAACCAGCTCATGCCCTACTACGGCTTCGCGGCTGAGGCTCGGGCCTTCGACTGGATGGTGCTGCGCCTCGGCGCCCGCCAGACCATCGTGACGCAGAACAACCAGAACACCGCGCCGCAGGGCACGGACAGCAACGAGACACACACGTCGACCGTGGCGAACACCGTCACCACCGGCTTCGGCATCAACCTGCGCGGCTGGCAGATCGACCTGAACATCAACCCGCAGTTCTTCAACAACGGCGTCTTCGCGGTCAGCGGCAACGCGACCAACCCCTTCGCCGTGGACTTCGCCATCGTCTACGACTGGTAAGCCCAACCTGACCTCGTCAGCACGAACGCCCGGTCTGCCCTGCGCAGGCCGGGCGTTCGGCGTTTGAGCGGCGGCGCTCCCGAGCCGCAGGCGACGGCGGTGACCGCCCACGTTGACAAGGTCCGCCACGCTCCCGACCCTCTCGCGGCGCTGAGAACCCGCCCTCGCGCAAGGACCCCCATGTCAGGTCAGGCCACCGCGCTGTCTCGGGCCTTCACGGCGACCCTCGCGGCCGTCGCGTCGCCGCTGATCACGTGGGCGCTGGTGGCGACGCT
>JAUIAC010000073.1 GCA_030425545.1 bacterium
GACTCACGCCCACGGGCGAGGTCCACTGGAACCTGCAGGTCCCCGAGCTGATCGAGCGCGCGGTGCAGCGCCGCGAGGGCTCGCTCAGCGCCCACGGTGCCTTTGTCACCGAGACCGTCCCGCGCACCGGGCGCTCGCCCAACGACAAGTTCATCGTGCGGGAGCCCTCGAGTGAGGAGCGCATCTGGTGGGGCGAGGTCAACGTCGAGACCACGCAGGCCGTGTTCGACAACCTGCGCAGCCGCGTCATCGGCTACCTCAACGGGCAGCCCGAGCTCTACGTCCAAGACGTGTACTGCGGCTGGGATCCCGACGTCCGGCTGAAGGTGCGGGTCGTGAACCACAACGCCTGGCACAACGCCTTTGTCCGCAACATGTTCGTGCGCCCGGAGGCGGAGGCCCTGGCCGATCACGTGCCGGAGTTCACCGTGCTGCACGCGCCGCACCTGAGCGCTCGGGCCGAGCTCGACGGGGTCAACTCCGACGCCTTCGTGTTGGTCCACTTCGGCGAGAAGCTCGTCATCATCGGCGGCACCAAGTACGCCGGCGAGATGAAGAAGTCGATCTTCTCGGCGATGAACTACTACCTGCCGGCCCGCGACATCTTGCCGATGCACTGCTCGGCCAACACCACCGGCGACAACACCGCCATCTTCTTTGGCCTCTCGGGCACCGGCAAGACCACGCTCTCAGCCGATCCGGGCCGCGCGCTGGTGGGTGACGACGAGCACGGCTGGGGCCCCAACGGCGTGTTCAACTTCGAGGGCGGCTGCTACGCCAAGATGATCCGGCTGAGCGCGGAGGCCGAGCCCGAGATCTTCGCGACCACCCGCCGCTTCGGCACGATCCTCGAGAACGTGGTCCTCGACGAGCACCGCGTCCCGGACTTCGACGACGGCTCGCTGGCGGAGAACAGCCGCGGCAGCTACCCGCTGGAGTTCATCGACAACCGCGTGCCGACTGGCGTCGCGGGTCACCCGCAGAACGTCGTCTTCCTCACCTGCGACGCCTTCGGTGTGCTGCCGCCCGTCAGTCGGCTGACGCCGGAGCAGGCGGCGTACCACTTCATCAGCGGCTACACGGCCAAGGTGGCGGGCACCGAGATCGGCATCAAGGAGCCCAAGGCGACCTTCTCGGCCTGCTTCGGCGCGCCCTTCATGCCCAGCCACCCCATGGTCTACGCCGACCTCCTGGTGAAGAAGATGGCCGCGCACGGCGCCACCGCGTGGCTGCTCAACACCGGCTGGTCGGGCGGCCCCTACGGCGTCGGCTCGCGCATGAGCATCGGTCACACCCGCACGCTGCTCAACGCGGCCCTGGACGGCACCCTCGCTGGCGGCGAGTTCACCGTGCACCCCGTGTTCGGCGTCGAGGTGCCCACCAGCTGCCCTGGGGTGCCCGACGACATCCTGAACCCCAGCGCCACATGGAGCGACCAGGCCGCCTACGCCGACACCTCGGCCAAGCTCGCGGGGCTCTTCGCGGACAACTTCGTGCAGTTCGCCGAGGGGTGCAGCGACGCGGTCAACGCCGCCGGCCCCAAGGTCCAAGGTTGATGCGGGCGCGCCGGCAGATGGCCTGGCTCACAGCTGCTGCGCTGTGGGTCCCGAGCCTCGTGGCGGCTGAGGCTGCGCCGGGTGCTGAGCCCGCGCCGGCACCGGTGGTGGCCGCCAAGGCTGCCCAAGCCGCCACCAAGGGCGCTGCCAAGAACGCCGCCGAGGACGCCGCCAAGGACGCCGCGGCGATGCTCAAGCAGCCGACCCGGCCGGCGGCTGCGCCGGGCGGGCTGACCGCTGAGACCATGGCCACCAAGCCGAAGCCCAAGGGCTTTCGCTACAGCATCTTGCGCGACATGTGGGTGGACGACCTGTCGGAGACCCTGCTCTACGTGAAGAAGCGCAAGAAGGCGCAGTCGAGCCGCGCGATCCCCATCCCCAAAGACCGCAAGCTGCTCGACAGCTGCATCGCTGGCGGTACCAGCGCGGACCTCAAGCGGGGCGCCACGGTGACCGTGAAGTTCGACCCCAAGGGCGTGGTGCGGCCGGAGATCGTGCTCAGCCGCAAGGTCAAGGTCGAGGTGCTCCACGGCAAGGTGCTCGACATCGGCGGGCCCAAGCTCTACCTGAGCCTCGACGACGGCAGCAAGCGCGGCTTCGCGGTCCAGACCTACGCGGACTGGAACGACGTGGTGCAGAACGGCGACGCCAAGCACCTGGTCAAGGGCGCGGCGGTGACCGTGCGCTTCGACCCCAGCGGCGAGAAGGGCCTCGAGATTACGCTGGACCAGGCGCCCGTGGCCGAAGCGAAGCCGAGCGGCGGCTGCGGCTGCCAGGTCAACGGTCCGGCGCCCGGCCCGAGCGGCGGCGCTGCGGCGCTCGTCCTGTGCGCGGCGCTTGCCCTGCTGCGACGCCGCGACGCGACTCGCTGACGCGCGGACGACGTCCGGTTTACCGGTCGTCCGCCGGGCCTCGCTTGACACCCCCTGGCGCCGGACCGGATGCTCCCGGCTCCCTGCAATCGGAGCGCGCTTCATGGCCCACGACCGCGAGTTCGAGACCCTCGTCGCCACCATCACCGCGCGCGTGCGCGAAGAGATGGACCGCACCTCCGGTGCCGCCTCGTCCGCACCCCATGGCCCCGGCAAGCCGTGCAAGGCCGGCAAGGGGCAGTGCACCGGGTGCGGCTGGTCGGTGTCGCGTCGGCCCCACGACACCCGCAAGCTCATCGACCTGGGCGCCGCGCGCGTGGCCGCCAACAGCGTCGGCCTCGACCCCAAGCTGGTGCGCGCGGACCTGGCTGGCTACATCGACCACACGCTGCTCAAGGCCCGCGTCTCGCGCGAAGAGCTGCGCAAGCTGTGCAGCGAGGCCCGGCAGTACAAGTTCGCGTCGGTGTGCGTGAACGCCGCCAACGTCGCCTTCTGCTCCCGCGAGCTGCGCGGCTCTGGCGTGCCCGTGTGCGCGGTGGTCGGCTTCCCGCTGGGCGCCACGACGCCCTCGGCCAAGGCCTTCGAGACCAAGGAAGCGGTGCGGGCCGGCGCCAGCGAGATCGACATGGTCATCAACATCGGCGCGCTGAAGTCGCGGGACTACGCCCTGCTGCTCGAGGACATCCAGGCCGTGGTCAACGCCGCCAAGCCCGCGTTGGTGAAGGTGATCCTCGAGACCGCGGAGCTCGAGCACGACGAGAAGGTGGTCGCCTGCGCCCTGAGCAAGATCGCCGGCGCCGCGTTCGTGAAGACCTCCACCGGCTTCGGTCCGGGCGGCGCCACCGCGGCGGACGTCGCGCTGATGAAGCAGGTCGTCGGCGACGAGCTGCAGGTCAAGGCCTCGGGCGGCGTGCGCACGGCCGACGACGTGGACGCGATGATCAAGGCCGGCGCGACCCGCATCGGCGCGAGCGCGTCCATCGCCATCGTGCAAGGCAAGAAGAGCAGCGGCCGCAAGCGCGCCGGTGGCGGCTACTAGCAGAGCAGCCTGAAGAACGCGCCCTGACCGACCGAGGATTCTGCGCTTGGCGCACGGCACCGACGGTCCGCCCCGCGCTCGCGCGCTTTCATTCACAGAGAGAGAGACTTAGCCTGCGACGACGCGTGACCATCGGCCGCGCGCTGGAGGCTTGCATGCGCATTCGTTCGCTCATCGAGGTTCGAGGGCTGTCCTTGCGGCCCTCCGCCCGACCCGCAGCCCTGGCGCTCCTGCTCCTGCTGGGCCTGTCCGGGTGTTCGGCTGACCCGGGCAGCGACGCCGCGGACGCCGAGGTCATCACCGACCCGAACCACCCCAGCGTGGACCCCTACGCAGACGAGGAGACCGGCGCCGTGGCCCGCTACGAGGTCGCAGCCGAGGGCAACGGCGACTGGCACAGCAGCCCCTTCCCGACCAACCTGCGCCGCGACGCCTCCTCCGGAAAGCTCGATCTGTCGGGCTTTCCGCAGCCGCTCAAGGGCAAGCCCGACGACCTGCTGGCCGCCTACCTGGCCCTCGGCGAGACCGACCTCGACGGCTTCAGCATCCAGCCCACGGTGTACGTCCAGTTCGACAAGGCCATCCGCAGCGCGCTGCTGCCCACGGTGGCCGAGTCGCTCACCGACGCGTCGGGGGCCTTTCTGATCAACATCGACGCCGCCAGCCCCGGGTACGGCGAGCGCGTGCCCCTCCGCTGGAAGCTCAGCGGCGACACGCCCGGCAACCTGCTCGCGCCGCATATGTTGATGATGCAACCCACCTGGGGCACGCCGCTGCGGCCTGCGACCACCTACGCCTTTGTCCTCGACCGCAAGCTGCGTGACGTCGACGACAAGGTCCTCGCCCGGCCGGCCGCGTTGGCCGCCGCCATCGACGGGCTCACGGGCGCCGAGGCCCTGTCCACCGACGCGGGGGTCCTGCGCCTGGCTGACACCCTCGCCCCGCTCTGGGCGGCGATGCAGGACGGCAAGGTGCCTGTGCACCCGAAGGCCGTGGCCGCCGCGACCGTGTTCACCACCGGCAACCCCACGGCCCAGCTGGCCACCACCGCGGCGTGGGTGCGCAAGAACGTGACCCGCAAGTCCGCCAAGAGCTGGAAGAAGAGCGGCCAGAAGTTCGACGGCTACCGCGTGTACCGCGGCGTGTACGAGAGCCCGAACTTCCAGCAGGGCGAGCCCCCGTATCTGGAGAAGGGGGGCGGCTTCGAGTTTACGCCCACGGGCGAGCCCAAGGTGCAGCGCACCGAGGAGCTGCGGGTGTCCGTGTCGGTGCCCGACGACCACGTTCACGCCGTGGGCGGGCTGCTCCCCGTGGTCATCTACAGCCACGGCACCGGCGGCCACTACGAGAGCTATCGCAACGGCGGCAAGCTCGCGCCTGCGCAGCTGCTGACCAACATGGGCCTCGTGGTCATCGGCATCGACCAGCCGATGCACGGGCCGCGGACCAAGACCCAGCTGTCGACGAACGCGCTCTACCTGGCCTCGTTCAACTTCTTCAACCCGCCGGCCGGGCGCACCACCTTCCGCCAGGCGGCCCTCGACAACGTGCACCTCATCGAGATGCTGCGCGACGGCAAGCTGGACATCCCGGGGAGCGTCACCCACGACGGCAAGCCGGTGCGGCTGGACCCGAACCGCATGCTCTTCATGGGCCACAGCCAGGGCGGCATCGTCGGGCCGCTGCTGGCGTCGGTGGAGCCCAACTTCCGGGCCTTCGTGCTCTCCGGCGCGGGGGCGGGTCTGTCGCTGACCGCGGTGAGCCGCAAGGACATCGTCAACTTCCCCAACCTCATCAAAGCGCGGCTGGGGCTGCTCGACGGCGAGATCTCGGAGTTTCACCCCGCCATCAGCCTGATTCAGATGCTCGTGGACGTGACCGACACGCTGGCCTACGCGCGACACGTCTTCGAGCGCGCGCCAGACAAGCGCCCACCGCACCTGCTGATGACCGAGGGGCTGCTCGACGAAGCGACGCCCTCCGCCACGGCTGAGGCCCTCGCGGCGGCCATGGGGCTGCACCTGCTCAAGCCGGCGGCTCACCTCAACGAGGCCATGGAGGTGCTGGACACGCTCATCTTGCAGCCGCCGGTGAACAACAACCTCGTCTTCGGCAAGCACCAGGTCACGGGCGTGCTCTCGCAGTACCCCAAGGGCGATCACTACGTCATCTTCGACGACAAGCGGGCGGCACACCTGGCCCGTGACTTTCTGTTCTCCGTGGCGACCACGGGCGAGGCCATCGTGGAGTGACGCCCGCTGAGTGACGCCCGCTGAGTGACGCCCGCCGAGTGACGCCCACCGAGTGACGCCCGCGCTCTCAGAGGCGGTAGAGCGCGCGCGCGTTGGCCACCAGCTGCGCGGCCAGGTCGTGAGGCCGCTGTCCGAGGTGCGCCGCCAGGTCGCGCACCATGGCCTCGAGCTCGTCGAGCGCCGCGGCCCAGGGGCGATGGCTCAAGGGCCAGTCGGTCTCCACCACCCACAGCGCCGGGGGCGCGGCGGCCGCGATCGCCCGCACCTGGTCCGGCGCGCGGCGCCAGCGTTGGGTGTCCAGAGACAGGTGGACGCCGAGGCGCGTCCACGGCACCACCAGCTCCACAGGTCCGCCGTAGCGGTGCATCACCCCGCCCGGCGGTGGCGCGCGCCGCGCCGCGTCCAGGGCGTGGCCTTGCCAGCGCACCACGTGCAAGACCACCGGCAGGTCGTGGCGGCGCGCGAGGGACAGGCCACGGCGCAGGTGGACGAGCTGTAGCTCGAGCGGCAGGTCACGTCGCTTGAGCTGGTCGAGCCCGATCTCCCCGACCGCCACCACGCCCGGCTCGGTCAGCTCCGCCTCCGCCTGCTGCCACGCCGCCTCGCGCTCGGCGTCGGTGTGCGCCGCCAGCCACCAGGGGTGCGGCGCGACTGTGCGCCAGACCCGGTCGGAGCCCGCGACGCGCCGCCGCGCGAGCGCGCTGCGCTCCGGCCCATACCCGGCGCTGACGGCGCCCACGAGCCCTGGACGCCGCAGCCCACTCTGGACGAAGTCGTCCGGCGTGCGCGCGTCGTCGAGGTGCACGTGGTGGTCGAAGAGGGGCAGTGGTGCGGTGCGCAGTGGTGCGGTGCGCAGCGGTGTGGTCCGCAATGGCGTGGCGCACGGCGGCTCAGGGGCCAAACTCGAGGTGCACGGCGGCGTGGTGGGGGGCGAGGTCACGGGCGCAGCATGCCACGGCCCGGCCGCGACGCGACCTCCGACGCCCCCCGGCGACGCGGCCCGCCGGCACGTCTCCCGCGCCGCGGCGCCCTGGGGCGGCTCCCGGCGGGCGCGGGGGATCCGACCGAATGTTCCGGCCCGCTCGCGCGTCTTGCCCCCGCGGGGTCACGCCGGCCTCGCAGCCGCCACAGGCGCGGCCAGGAATGCGCCGAAGGGGCCCAGGGTTGCAGAGCGGTCAGCCCCTCTCGCCGACCGTGACGCGACCTTGACCCGACCCCGCCAGCGTGCGATCAACCCGCCCCCACGGAGGACGGAACCTATGCGGAACACCTGGAACACCCGACTGATCGCCTTTGGGCTACTCGCCGCGCTGAGCTTGGCCGCGACCCCCGCGTTTGCCGAGCAGAAGATCGCAGTGGTCGACCTGCAGCGCGTGCTGCTCTCGACCAAGGCCGGCAAGGCCGCCAAGAGCAAGTTCGAGAGTCTGCAGAAGCGCAAGCGCAAGGCGCTCAAGCGCCGCGACTCGGCGCTGAAGAAGCAGGAGAAGGCGCTCATGCAGGAGCGCCGCGAGATCGAGGGCACGCTGCGGGCCAAGGGCCCCAAGGGTGTGACCCGCGAGCTGCAGCAGCGCGCGCAGATCTTCCAGCAGAAGGTGCAGACCTTTCAGAAAGAGGTGCTGCTCTTTCAGCAGACCCAGCAGAAGGCGCTGAAGGAGCTCGCCAAGAAAGAGGCGCAGCTGCTCAAGCCCATCGAAGACAAGATCAAGAAGCACATCGACGCGGTGGCCAAGGCCAAGGGCTTCACCATGGTGCTCAGTCGGGTCGCGGTGGTGTACGCCGTGGCCGCTGTGGACATCACCGCGGACGTGTCGAAGCGGATGAACGGCAAGTAGCTCCGCGGGGCCTGCGCGCGGCGCACACCGTCGCTCGTCAGGCCCTCGCAGCCACGCACCGCTCCGCGCCGAGGGCGCCATGGCACACCGGTCGCGTTGGCCTGCACATCCCGCCGCGCGCACCACAGTGACCGCGGACCACGCCCCGCTGCGCCCCGTCCGCGCACCGCGTCGTCGTCTGAGACGGACCAGCCTGACCGCCCTGGCCGGCCTGCTCGCCCTGTCGACCGGCTGCAAGCGCACCGCTGACGCGCCGCTGCCGCGCCGCGCCCTCTTCCCCGACGTCACGCACGCCACCCCGACGCCGCCCGAACGCGAGATGCAGCGCGCTGAGCTGCTGCGCGCGGTCGAGCCCGACGGAGAGCGCGCCCAGGCCCGCAAGATCCCGGCCAACGTGGTGGTCGCCGGAGAGCTCGCCGGTCCCAAGGTGACGCCCGAGCCCAGCGACCCGGCCAAGCCCGCGAAGCCCAAGCGCCGCAAGCGACGCAGGTTTCGCGCCCTCGACGACGACTGGTTCCAGGTCGATCCACCGGCCGAGGCCGTGGGCGAACAGGTGACCCGCATCGAGCTCCGCGACGCGCCGCGGTGCGCGCGGCTCGACGTCTTCGCGGGGGGGCGCCGGCCGATCCGCTCGGCGACGTGGCACCGCGGGGTGCGGCCGGTGCTGCCGGGGCTTCGGCTCGACAAGGGGCCGCTGTGGGTGCGTGTGCGCTGCCTGGTGCGGGTGCGCGCGCTCGAGGGCGAGCCGGGCACGCTCGGCGGGCCCTATCGCCTCGCTGTCTCGACCCGCCCGCGGCGCATCGACGAGGAGCGCGAGCCCAACGAGAAGCTGAGCGCCGAGACGCAGGTGGTGATGCACGCCCAGACCGTGCAGGCGACGCTCGCGCCCCGTGGGGACGTGGACGTGTTTCGCCTCGATCTCTCCGGCGCGCAGGCCGGGACTGCGCAGATGCTGAGCGTCACGGGCGCACCGGGGGTGGACCTGGAGGTGGGCCTCTACGCAGACGGTCGTACGGAGCCGCTGCTGGTCCGACGGCCGCGGCGGGGCGAGGGGGTGCTCGTGCCCAACCTCGACGTGCGCCGGACCGGAACCTCGACCACGCTGCGTGTGCGTGCGCTGCGTGGTCAGGCGCCGGACGCGCCCTACGCGGCGACGGTGCGCGCGCTGCTGCCGACCGGGTGTACCGACCAGCTGGTGTGCCCGGAGAAGGTGCCGGTGGAGCGGGAGCCCAACGACCACCGCGCCGCGGCCATGGGCATCAAGGCCGGCTCCCTCATCAGCGGCGTGCTCGACGGGCGCGGCGACGAGGACTGGTACGCCATCGACGGCACCCCCGGCCAGGTGGTGCAGGTGCGGCTGCGCGCGCCCGAGGGGCTGGCGGTGTCCCTCTCGGCCAGCCACGACGGCGGGGCGCCGTGGGTGCAGCTCCAGGGCAAGGCCGACGGCGAGCGGGTGACGCTGCCGGGTTGGCGGACCACCAAGCGTCGGGTCTATGTGCGCGTGTCGGGCGTCGACGACGCGGCGGACGCCACGGCCCTCTATTTTCTCCGGGTCGCGTTCGTCGATCTGCCGCGCTTCGAGCCTGCAGACGGGGCCACAGCGCCGCTGCTGAGCGCCCGTGAGGGGCGTCTGGAGCGCGCAGGGACGCTGCTGCCGGCGGGCGACTCAGACACCTACACGGTCGACTGGAGCGCGCGCACCTGGCCGACCAAGGCGGAGCTGGTGTGCGGCGGCGACGGGCTCCCGGGGCTGCGTTGCACGCTCAAGGACGCGGCTGGACAGGTGCTCGCCGAGGTGAAGGCCCCCGACGAGGGCGCCGTGCGTCAGGAGGTGGCCGTGCCGCCTGGGGTGGTGTCGCTCACGGTGGACGCGTCGTCGCCCCGCGTGTCCCAGAGCCACTACGTCGTTGCGCTGGAAGACCGCGGGCCGGTGGTGCCACCAGCGGGCGCTGTGACGCCCACGTTCGCGCCGGTCGCCCCTGGGATCGGCGCGCCGCTGGGCGGCAGGCCGCGACAGCCCTGACGGACGGATGAGGGGTCGCGGGCGCGACGGAACAGCGCGACGGAACAGCGTGACGGAACAGCGTAGCGCTTGGGCGCAGCTACTTCGGCGCCGGCGGCTCCAGCAGACGGACGACGCTGCTCTTGGCCTTGGTCGACGCCTTGAGCCACACACCCCGACGCGGCCCCGACTGGGTTGAACGCAGCGGGAAGAGCCACTGCCCCCGGAAGTGACAGATCGGCGCCCCGTGCGTCGTGATCAGCCCGGCGAAGGTCATGCCGTGCCAGCTCGCCCGCGGCGTCAGCGCCAGCATCTCCTTGCGCGGCACCTGGGACCGCTTCCGCAGGTTGCCCCACGGCCCCGACTCACAGTCGCCGACGGCGAAGGCCACCAGCGTCTCCAGCTCCTTGCCGCCGGCCTTGTAGTAGGTCTTGGCGAACTCCACGTCCGGGTTCTTGCCCTTGGCGATCCAACGCTTCTCGGCCACGGTCACCGCCGCCTCCGCCTTGGCGCCGCGCTTCATGCCGGCGAGCAGCTTGTCGAGGTACTTCTGGATCGTCGCGCCGCGGATCCCGGCCAACGCGCGGCCGGCCTTGGCGTAGTAGGACACGCGCTGGTAGCTGTCTGTGAGGTTCACGCCGGCCTTGAGGTAGGCGAGCGCGGCCAGCTGCGTGGACCCCGACTTCATCTTGGCGTCGTAGCGCAGCACGTCAGCGAGGGCCTCGAGCAGGTAGGGCGAGTCGGGGTTGCCGAAGTAGAGCATGCCGCTGAGCCCCTTGGCCGCCAGACCACCGGTGAGCAGCTTCGGGTTCTTCTTCTCCAGCCACGCCGCGAAGCCGACAGCCTTGGGCAGCCGGTCGAGCCACGGCTTCTTGGGCTCGATGGTCTCGCGCATCACCGCGGCCTCGCCGTCGAGCATCTTGTTGACCAGCGCGTCCGCCCCGTCGCTGTCCGGGCCGTACATGTCGTGCGCGACCGGCAGCGTCGGCAACGTCTTGCCCTTGGCGGCGTTGGCCTTGAGGTAGCGCGCCAGCTCCAGCTGCACCACCTCCCGCCCGAAGTGGGCCGCGGGGTTGATGGCGATGGCCTGCTCGATGTGGCGGATGCCCTCGTCGAGCTGGCCAGCGTGCAGGTAGAAGGTGCCGAGGTTGGCGTGACTCTCGTAGCGCTTCGGAGCCTTCTTGAGCGCGCCCTTCTGCACGGCGATGGCCTCCGCGTGCTGACCGAGCTTGTCGAGCGCCACGGCGAGCTGGTCGTACAGGGCGAGGTCGTCGCGGTTGGCCTTCAGACGCTTGCCGTACTCGGTCACCCGCCAGGTGTAGAGCGGCTTGGACCGGCGCAGCACGCGGCCGTGGAGCAGCTCGACGACGCCGGGGAAGCGACGCTTCTCCATGGAGAGCGTGTCCGAGTCCCAGTAGCAGGCGTGCGCCAGGGTGGGCAGCGCGAGCATCGGCGCAACCAGGACCAGGGTCAGCGTGGAGCGAAGGCGAGCGGTCATGGGAGTCTCCGAGAGCGCGTGAGGTCTGGCGCCCGGGGGCGCGAGGCGCTGGGGCTGACGGCGCAGGGGCGCGCGCGAGGCTACAGGCGTCGCCGCCGAGCGCAAAGCCTGTGTGCACGCTGACCTGGTCGCGGGAGTCTGCGCAGCACCGAGCAGGAGAGGGCGCGGCTGACGTCACGCGGCCCCGTTGGCATGCTGACGCCCGCGGCGGACCGTCCGCGTCTCACCGCCGCAGCCCCGAGCGATGTCATGGCCCTCCCCATTCCCCGTCGGCTCGACAAGTTTCTGGCGGACGCGCGCGTCGGCTCCAGGGCGGACATCGAGGCCCTCATCGCCGCCGGGTCGGTGCGGGTCAACGGCGCAGCCTGTGCCTCGGGGCGGCGGATCCTCGACCCGCTGCGCGACGAGGTGCGCGTGGCGGGCGCCCGGGTGGCCCTGACCGCGCCGCGCGTCTACGCCCTGCTGCACAAGCCCGCCGGCGTGGTGACCACCCTCTCGGACCCCAAGGGCAAGCGTTGCGTCGCGGAGCTGCTGCCGGCGCACTGGCAGGTCGGCGTCGTCGGTCGGCTCGACAAGCCCACCACCGGCGCGCTGCTGGTGACCGACGACGGCGACCTGAGCCACCTGCTGACCAGCCCGGAGTTCCACGTGTGGAAGCGCTACGTGATGACCGTGGTCGGCGTCCCGGACGACGCGGATCCGCGGCTCGCGCAGCTGCGCGCAGGCGTGGCCCTGGGACCCGACACGACCCTGCCGGCGCGCTGTGGCCTCGTGCCGGGGTCGCAGCGGCCGGGGCGCGGCCAGACCACGCTCAGCGACGTCTGGCTGGAGCTGCGCGAGGGGCGCTTTCGCCAGGTGCGACGCATGGCCAGTCAGGTCGGGTTGAAGCTGGCGCGACTGCATCGCGCCGCCATCGGGCCGCTGGCGCTGGGCGCGCTGCAGGAGGGCGCGTGGCGACCGCTGGAGGCCGCGGAGGTCGACGCCCTCTACGCGGCCGCCGGGGGGCGCGACGCGCCGCTGCGGGGCGCGCGCCGGGCGCTGCGCGAGCGGCTGGAGAGCGGCGCCTTGTCGCCAGACGAGGCCGCGATCGTGCGACGCTACTTTGCCGCGCTGGGCTGACGCACGCCGGGTCGGGCGCTGGCTCGGCCGGTCCGCCAGCCGCCGCGTCGGTGGACACCGCGGCCTCGCTGCACCATGGTCAGAGCACCTGCAGCGCCGACCTCACGCCGGACCGCGTCGACTCCCCGGCGGCCCACGCCCCCACACCCCGTGCCCACGGCGCGCGCCCTCGCTGCCCGCCCACGCCCCTCACCGGGCCGGAGCCCGCCCATGCCCTCAGCCCGCCCCTGGCAGACCCCGCAAGCGTGGCGATGGCGCGTCTTCGCCAGCACGTGGCTCTGCTACGCCGGCCTCTACTTCTGTCGCAAGCCCTTCTTCATCACCAAGAGCGCGGTGGGCGAGACCCTGGGCTTCGACGCGGTCGCGCTCTCATGGATCGGCACCACCTACCTCATGGCGTACACCGTCGGGCAGTTCGTCGCGGCCGGGCTGGGCCAGCGGGTCGGCGCCCGACGCATGCTGCTCGGCGGCATGGCCGTGTCGGTGGCGGCCTGCGCGGGCTTCGGGGTCACCACCAGCCTGCTGGCGTTCTCGGTGCTCATGGTCGGGCTCGGCCTGTCCCAGGCCACCGGCTGGAGCGGCACCGTGGGCTGCATGGCGCAGTGGTTTCGGCGCGAGGAGCGCGGCACGGTCATGGGCTTCTGGGCGACCTGCTACCAGGTGGGCGGGGTCGCTGCGAGCGGGCTGGCGGCCTGGATGTTGGCGCACTACGGCTACCAGGCGGCGTACTACGCCG
This sequence comes from bacterium, assembly GCA_030425545.1. Lineage (GTDB taxonomy): Bacteria > Myxococcota_A > UBA9042 > UBA9042 > UBA9042 > UBA9042. The sequence continues at coordinate 12,907 of JAUIAC010000073.1, forward strand.
GCGCCGCGGTGCTCACCGGCGTCATCCTCTTCTTCCTCGGCAACCAGCGCGACAAGCCCGAAGATCTGGGCTTCGACGCCATCGTCATGGACGACGAGGGCCCCGTCGACGCAGGGGGGGAGACTGGCGAGGCCGACGGCCAGGGTGTCGCGCAGGGGTCGGCCCCCTCGGGCTCCGCGAGCCCGGGGTGGAGCCGCGACACCTGGACCACGGTGCTGCTGGTGGGGGCCTTCTACTTCAGCGTGAAGTTCATCCGCTACGCGCTGTGGTCGTGGGCGCCCTTCTTCCTCTCGCGCAACTTTGGCCTCGAGGGCGACGACGCCGGCTACATCTCGACGCTCTTCGACTTCTTCGGCATCGGTGGCGTGGTGGCGGCGGGCTTCGTCAGCGACCGCTTCTTTCACGGTCGGCGCGCCAAGGTGAGCTTCTACCTGCTGCTGGGCCTGCTGGCGGCGTGCGGCGCCCTGGCCACTGTCGGCGCGAGCTCTGTGACGGCCTTCGGCGCGTGCATGGCGGCCATCGGCTTCTGCCTCTACGGGCCCGACGCGCTGATGACGGGCGCGGGGGCCATGGACATCGGCAGCAAGCGCGGCGCCATCATGGCCGCGGGCATCATCAACGGCCTCGGCTCGGTGGGCTCCGTGGCGCAAGAGCTGATCATCGGCGAGCTCTACCAGAGCGGCGGCGGCGATCTCTCGCCCATCTTGACCCTGCTGCTGGCCACCGCGGGCATGGCCACGGCGACCCTCGGCGTGGTGCTGGTGCGCAACCGCATGGGGCTGAGCGACGCGTAGGGGCCGCACGGGCCACCGACCGCCGCGCCAGGGCGTGCGACACCGGCTCAGAGCGCTCACGCTCAGGCATGGCCAGCGCCGGCGTCCGCTGGTCGTTGGCCGTCAACGTGACGAACACGGCGGCCACCAGCCGCAGGCACCCCGGGGCACGATTTCCCAGATGGCGCCCGCAGACCGGCCTAGACTGAAGCCGTGCGATCGGAATGCATGAAAGTTGGGAGCTCCTGGCTACGGAGGCGCGCGCTCACCGCCTCGCTTGGCGCGCTGTTTGTGCTTGCGTGCAGCAGCGAGCCCGCCGATGAGAGCGACGGGACCGGCGTCACCGCAGACGCGCAGGTCGACGTGGCCGGCGCCGACGCGGGTCTGGACGCCAGCGGCGACGCCGACGCCAAACTCGAAACGCGCTGCGGGACCGCCGCAGACTGCCCGGACGACGGGGACCCCTGTACGGCGCCGCCGGCCTGCGCGAACGGCGCCTGCCAGGCTGCCCTGCCGGTCGACTGCCCCACCGCCAACGACACGTGGTGCCTCGCCAACAGCTGCGATCCGAGCACCGGCGTCTGTGCGCTCGCGCCGCGACATGAGGGCGCCCCGTGTGAAGATGGCGACCCGTGTCACCTCGCGACCGTGTGCGCCCAAGGCGCCTGCGCCGGGGGGGTGGACGTGTGCGCGTGCCACGACGACGGCGACTGCCCGCCCAGCGCCGACCTCTGCGCCGGAGCGAGCTACTGCGACAAGGCGACGTGGCCGTGGCAGTGCGCCGACAACCCGGCCAGCCAGGTCGTGTGCGCCACCGGCAAAGACACCGCTTGCAGCAAGGCCACCTGTGAGCCCAGCACGGGCAAGTGCGCGCCGACCGCGCTGCCGGACGGCGCCGCCTGCGACGACGGGGACCCCTGCACTCAGGGCGACACGTGCGGGAGCGGCTCGTGCCAGGGCGGCGCGACCAACACCTGCGTCTGTCAGAGCGACGCAGACTGCGACGCGAAGGAGGACGGCGATCTGTGCAACGGCACGCTCTTCTGCAACCTGACCTCCGGCAGCTGCGAGCTGAACCCCGCGACCGTCGTCGAGTGCGCTGGCGGGCAAGACAGCGCCTGCCTCAAGCAGGTCTGCTTCCCCAAGAGCGGGCTGTGCCAGCTGACGCCGACGGAGAAGCTCGTGCAGAGCTGTGCCGGCGGCTTCTGTGGCTGGGTGCTCGCGCCTCCAGGGGCGGTCACGGGGACGAAGATCGCGTGCGACGACGGGGACGCGTGCACCCAGGGCGAGCTGTGCGCCAAGGGGACCTGCACAGGGGGCACCGACACCTGCGGATGCAAGGACGACGCCGACTGCGCCAAGCTCGAAGACGGCAACGCCTGCAACGGCACGCTCTTCTGCAATCAGGTCACCGGGCAGTGCGCCGCCAACCCAGCCACACGGGTCGTCTGTCCGGCCGGGCAGGACACCGACTGCAGCAAGGGCGCCTGTCACCCGAAGACGGCCGGCCAGATCGCTGCAGGCGGGTGCGCGCTGGTCCCCGTCGGCCTGGCGAAGAAGGTGTGCGACGGCCCGGAGGGGCCGAGCAAGTGCCGCTGGGAGGCCAAGCCTGCGGGCGCCGCGGAGACCGCGGACCTGCCCTGCGACGACGACGACGTGTGCACCGCGGGCGACACGTGCAAGGGCGGCGTGTGCCTCCCGGGGGCGGCGACCTGCACCTGCCAGAGCGACGCCGACTGTCCCGACGACGGCGACCTCTGCAATGGCACGCCCGTCTGCCACAAGGTCGACCACACCTGTCAGCTTGACCCGACCTCGGTGGTCACCTGCAAGACGGTCGACGACACGGCCTGTCTCAAGAACCTCTGCCAGGCCAAGACCGGGCAGTGCACGCTCACCGCGGTGCACGAGGGGCAGCTGTGCGACGACGGCGACCCGTGCAGCCAGAGCGACGTGTGCGTCAAAGGGGCCTGCGCGCCGGGGCCCAACGTGTGCGAGTGCGTCAAGGACGCCGACTGCGTCGTGAAGGAGGACGGCAACGCCTGCAACGGCACGCTCTACTGCGACAAGAGCGGCGCCAAGCCGGCCTGCACCGTCAACCCGGCCACGGTGGTGGTGTGCGGCAAGCAGGCCCCCTCGCCGTGTCTGGCCGACACCTGCGACCCGAGCAAGGGCACCTGCGGCTTTGCGCCGGCCAACGACGCCGGGTCCTGCGACGACGGCAACGCCTGCACCCACCAGGACCTGTGCGCGGCGGGCACGTGCCAGGGCAAGGCCCTCGACTGCGACGACGGCAACGCCTGCACGGTCGACACCTGCACCCCCACCAAGGGTTGTGTTTATGTGTTTAAGTTGTGCGCCGACGGCAACTACTGCACCGCCGACCTGTGCGACGCGAAGACCGGCCTGTGCAGCTTCTCTGCCGCCGCCATGCAGGGGGCGCCCTGCAACGCCGACAGCTCAGGCTGCACGCTCAACGACCAGTGCAAGGCCGGCGTCTGCACGGTCGGCGCGCCTGCGGCCTGCAAGGTGGGCCCGCTCGGCGCGTGCGAGCAGCCCGTGTGCGTCTCGACCGACGCGACCAGCTACACGTGCAAGGTCGGGCTCCGACCCAACGGCGCCCCCTGCGACGACGGCAAGCCCTGCACTGTGGGCAGCAGCTGTCAGGGGGGCACGTGCAGCGGCAAGGGCGCCGAGAAGCTGTTCTGGCAGAGCTACACTGGCCCGGGCGGCCACGGCCTGCTGCACGCCGTGGCGCAGCACGACGACGGCGACCTGGTCGCGGTCGGCCGGGGCTGGAAGACGGGCGGCACCAAGGTGTGGTGGGTCCTGCGGACCACCGCCGCGGGCGCGGTGCGCTGGAGCCGGACGCTGTCCACCGGCAGCAAGGGCTTCCAGGAGGCGAACGCGGTGCACACCGACGCCGTGGGGCACACCTGGGTCGCGGGCAGCCTGTCGGACAACAAGGCGGGCACCGACCTCGCCCTGGCGCGCTGGGACCACAAAGGCGCGCTGGTGAGCAAACACCAGGTCAGCGACGCGAGCCACTACGACACCGCCCGCGCGCTGGTGGTGACGCCGGGCAGCACGGCCCTGCTGGCCGGCGGCCGCAGCGAGCCGGGCACCATCCATCCGCTCGCCGCGCTGCTCGACCCGGGCGGCAAGCTGCTGTGGCAGACGACACGGACCTCGCCGCTGGGCACGGCGCCCGTCGTCGGCGCCGTCCAGACCAAAGACGGCGCGTTCTTGCTGGTCGGCCAGGGGAGCAAGTGGCAAGGCTTCGGCAAGCCGATGCAGTACTACAGCTTCGTCTGGCGGCTCGACGCGGCGGGCAAGGAGCTCGCCTTCGCGCGGGTCGGCGGCACCGCCGGGCCGATGCTCACCGGCATCGCCACACGGGGCGCGCGCGTGCTGCTGAGCTGGGTCGACAAGCCCGGCGACTACAGCAACAGCCGCGCGTGGCTGGCGGAGCTGCGGCCGGACCTGGGCCTGCTGTGGAGCGGCCTCGCCGGCAGTGCGGCGCGGGTCAACGCGCTGACCTTCACCACCACCGGGCAGCTGGCGCTCGCCGGCACGCGCCGCGCCAAGGGCAGCACGTTCTCACTCTGGGCGGCCGGCGCCGACACCATGGGCAACCCGACCTGGTCCCAGGCGCCAGCCACGAGCGACCCCGGCGACCTGAAGGGGGCGGCTGCGCTCGCGGACGGTGGCGCGGTGTTCGCCGGTCTCCGCACCGCCGGTGGCAAGAGCCGCGGTGTACTGCTGCGGGTCGATCCCTGGGGGCACCGAAGCTGCGGCGCGGCCGGCGGGTGCGTCGACAAGAGCGCGGGCGCCTGCGACGACGCCAAGCCCTGCACCCGTGACTGGTGCGACGCGGCCGCGGGCTGCAAGCACACCACGCTCGAGGGCCTGCGCTGCGACCCGAACGACGGCTGCACGCTCATGAGCGCCTGCGCCAAGGGCGCGTGCAAGGCCGGGGTCGCGGGCCGCCTGTGGGTCCGCGGCGGCCCCGTCGGCAGCGGCAAGAGCCAGCACGCCGACAGCGCCGCGCTCGGCGACGGCGACACCGTGATCGCCGGTCAGGGGATCTGGAACGGGCAGCACCGCGCCTTCGTCCGCGCGCTCAACCCCTGGGGCGAGCAGCGCTGGCTCTCGGCGTGGACGGTCGGCGGCAAGGCGACCCACGCCGTCGCGGTGACCCCGCTCGGCAACCACGACGTGGTGGTGGCCAGCGCCATGAGCGACGGCAAGACCTTCGGCGACCTCCGGCGCCTGTCCTCGGGCGGCAAGGTGGTCTGGGCCAAGAACGTGGGCCACTTCACCAAGTACCGCCCGCTGGCCCTGACCACCTACGCCGACGGCACCTTCGGCGTGCTCCATCAGCCGGTCAGCGGCGGCGTCGACCGGGTCTTTGTTACCCGCTACAACCCCGATCTGAGCCTGGCCTGGAAGAGCGGCAACTCGTCCCCCTTCGTCTTCGGCAGCTACGGCGGCAAGCCCTGGCAGCCCTGGCGCGCCGCCGACGGGGTCACCACCGGCGCCCACCTCTACGGCCCGCGCATGGCCGCCCACGCAGACGGGTCAACGACGGTGGCCGCCGGCCTGCAGGCAGGGAGCAGCAAGATTGAGGCCTGGATCGGCAAGCTGGCCCCTTGGGGCGGCGTGCTCTGGCACAAGCGCATGGGCGCCGGCCAGAGCTACCACGTGTTCTTCATGGGCGTGGCGAGCCACCCGGACGGGGGCGCCTACGCCACCGGCGCGCGCAACACCACGACGCAGCTCGGCTGGATGGTGCGCTTCAGCGCAGCGGGCAAGGTCCTGTGGGAGCGGACCCTCAAGGGCTATGGCTACGCGCTCAACGCCGCGGCGCCGCTGGCGGACGGCGGGCTGCTCGTCGCGGGTTCGAAGGTGGTCAACGGCAAGCAGCGCCCCTTCCTCGGGGTCGAGTCAGCCAGCGGCGCCCTCGGGTGGCAGCGGGTGTGGAGCGACCGACTGGGCTACGTCGGCAGCGTGCGCACGCTCGGCGGCGGCGACCTGCTGGTCGGCCTGAGCGACGGGCCGAGTCAACACGCGACGCTGATGCACACCGACCCCTGGGGGCACGAGGGCTGCGCCAAGGCCGGGGCCTGCTTGAGCAAGAGCTGCGACGACAACGACCCCTGCACCGTCGACGCGTGTGCTGCGAGCGGCGGCTGCAGTCACACCAAGGTGCCCTGCGGCTGAACACCTGCCGTCGCTGGTGCGTGACACCCCAGCCGACTGCGCCTTTTCTCCGTTTTTGCGGCCACGCCCGTCAGTCTGCCGGGAAGGGGAAGCCACGGCTTGCCGTGGCTGCGGGCGCTCGTAGGTGTCGCGCCAGTTCGCTGTCGCGACCAGGCAATTCCGCACCTAGCGCGCCCGTTTCCTTCGGCTGCGCCTCAGTGGGCTCGCTCCCCCAAGAGACAGAAACGCTAGCGGACTGCGGCGACAATCAACTTCGCCGCAGTCTGCTAGAAGCTGAACGTCGTGCGGAACAAGCCGACCGCCCAGTAGTACGCGTACGAGCCGTTCGGCTGCACCACCACCTTGGCCGGGCTGCAGTCGGACGTGGTGTAGACGAACTTGGCGCCGTCGGCGTGGAGCGCGTCGAAGGTGTCCCAGTCCGGGTGGGTGACCGCGGCGTAGCCAGGCAACCGGTTGTCCGAGCAGGCGCCCACCGGGACCCACGCGCTGTCGTTGAAGAGCACGTCGGTCCAGCTCTGCGGCGGGGTCACCTCGAGGCCGGTGGTGCCGTTGGCCGGCGTCGCAGGCCAGTTGTAGCCACGCTGGTAGGTGTTGCGCCACAGGGAGTTGGCGTACAGGGCGCCCGTGGTGCGCCATGAGCCGTCGCCGGTCTTGGAGACGATCTGGCCGTCTACACGCACGGTGGCGGCGAGGTAGGCGTAGCCGCCCCAGTCCTCGGTGTAGACGGCGATGGCGTGGTCGCCCCGCGGCAGCTGGAACGTGAAGGTGTCGCCCTTCTTCCAGTCCGCCGCGTTGACGCCGCTGTAGGGCTGGCCGTCGACCCACAGGTAGTAGGCGTTGTCGGCGCTGATGGTGATCTCGACGTCGGACAGGCACCCCTCGTCCGCCTCGCCGCTGCAGTTGTCGTCGAGGCCGTTGCCGCAGACCTCGGCGGCGCCGGGGTGGATGGCGGCGACCGTGTCGGCGCAGTCCGTGGCGTTGACCGAGGTGCCCGCAGGCTGGATGCAGGCCACGACGCCTGGGTCGCCGACGGCGCCGTAGCCGTCACCGTCAGCGTCGGCGTACCAGGTGAGCGGTAGCCAGTCACCGTGAGCGAGGTGGCTCGAGATGGAGTTCGCGCTGACGTTGAGCATGTGCACGGCGCCGGAGTTGCCGGAGACATGGCAGACAGCGACCTTCTGTCCGGCGAGGGCGGGCGTGCTGACGAGCAGCAGGGCGGCGATGAGCAGCGGGGTCTTCATGGTGCAGTTCCGTCGTTCTGGGGTTCCCAGCCAAGTCGCGCCACGACAACGCGGTGACCTCGGCCAGCCCGGTGCACGGTAGGGAGTCTTCGACGGATTGGCTCCCTGCCGAGATCCTACGGCTGGGGTCCACCCGGGCCGCCCACGGCCCCCCCTGCTCTACGTCGCCGAGCGCTGCGTCGAGCCGTGGAGGCCTGGGCGTGGCGCGCCCCAAACGCGCCACGGCGGCGATGGCAGGTCCGCCATCGCCGCCGTGGGCTCACCGGGTCACAACTCAGGTCTTGGGCGGAAAGATCACCGCGTCGATGAGGTGGACGACCCCGTTGCTGGCCCGGATGTCGGTGGCGATCACCGTGGCCACGTCGACCTTCACCACGCCCATGTTGACCGCGATGGTCAGCTTCTGCTTGCCGGCGGTGTCGACCGTGCCCGACTTCACGTCGGCCGCGACCACCTCGGCGCCGAGCACGTGGAAGAGCAGCACCGCGGCGAGCTGCGCCTTGTTCTCGGGCTTGAGCAAGTTGTCGAGCGCGGCCTTGTCGACCTTGGCGAAGGCTGCGTCGGTCGGCGCAAACACCGTGAACGGACCCGCGCCCTGCAGCGTCGCGACCAGGTCGGCGGCCTTGACCGCGGTGACCAGGGTCGTGAGGTTGGGCTGCAGGGTCGCGAGTTCGACCAGGTTCGGCGGCAGGATCACCGTGTCGATGACGTGGATGACGCCATTGCTGGCCATGACGTCGGTCGCGGTCACGGTCGCGTTGTCGACCTTCACCGTGGCGCCGTCCACCGCGATGGTGACGGCGGTGCCGTTCACGCTCGCCACGACGCCGGCCTTCACGTCAGCGGCCACTACCTTGGCGGGGACGACGTGGTGCTTGAGGATGGCGGCCAGCTTGTCCTTGTTCTCCGGCTTGAGCAGGTCGTCGACCGTGCCCTTGGGCAGCTTCTCAAACGCCGCGTCGGTCGGCGCGAACACGGTGAACGGACCTGCCCCGCTCAGCACCGTGTCGAGGCCGGCCGCCTTCGCCGCGGCCAGCAGCGTCTTGAACGTGCCGGCCTTGTCGGCCTCTTCGACGACCGTGCCCGTCTTCGCGGGAGGCAACAGCACCGTGTCGATGACGTGGATGACGCCGTTGCTCGCCGGCACGTCCACGGCCGTGACCGTCGCGCCGTTGACCGTGACCTTGCCGTCCGCGACCACCACGTCGACCTCGATGTCCGCCAGCGTCTTCACCTTGCCGGTCTTGACGTCCTTGCTCTCCACCTTGCCGCTGACCACGTGGTACTTGAGGATATTCGCGAGCTTGTCCTTGTTCTCCGGCTTGAGCAGGTCGTCGACCGTGCCCTTGGGCAGCTTCTCAAACGCCGCGTCGGTCGGCGCGAACACGGTGAACGGACCTGCCCCGCTCAGCACCGTGTCGAGGCCGG
>JAUIAC010000612.1 GCA_030425545.1 bacterium
TTGAGCGACGGTCACCAGATCGAGGCGCCGGTCGGCGCGGACGGGCTGGCGCGCATCCCGCTGCCCGCCGATGTCGAGGCGAGGCTGACACGCGAGGGTCGCCGGGCGACGGTGGAGGCCCTGGGCGACTGGCGCTCGCAGAAGCGGATCTCGCTCTGAACCCCCGCGCCGGCGCGCCGACCCAAGAGCTGCGGGCGTGGCCCGGAGGGGAGCTGCGATGCACCTGCTGAGCGCGAAGTGGCTGTGGACCGGACATCAGCTGGTCGAGGACGCCGGGCTGCTGGTGTCCGCCGAGGGCACCGTCGCGGCGGTGGGCACGCTCGCTGAGGTCGAGGCGGCGGCCGCGGGGGCGAGCGATGAGACCCCCCTGGCGCGGGAGGACCTCGGGGAGACGCTGCTGCTGCCCGGCCTGGTCAACGCCCACAGCCACGCCTTCCAGCGGACCTTCCGCGGTCGCGTGCAGTGGCGGCAGGCGGGCCGGGACGACAGCTTCTGGACCTGGCGTCAGGCGATGTACAGCGCCGCGAACGACCTGGACCCGGACGCCTTCGAGGCCGTGAGCCGGCGCTGCTTCACCGAGATGGTGCGCTCCGGCGTCACCCACGTGGGCGAGTTCCACTACGTACACCACGACCGCGCTGGGCAGCCCTACAGCGACCCCGACGAGCTGGCGCGCCGGGTGATCCGCGCGGCGCGGGACGTGGGCCTGCGCGTCACGCTCTTGCGGGTCGCCTATGGCGCCAGCGGACTGAGCCGGGCGCCGGGCGGGGTCCCGCTGCTGCCAGAGCAGCGCCGCTTTGCGACCCGCTCGCCCGACGAGGCGCTGGCCGCGGTCGCGCGGCTGCGCGCCCTCGACGACCCGCTGGTGAGCGTGGGCCTGGCGCCGCACTCCGTCCGGGCGGTGCCGAGAGCCTGGCTGCCGGAGCTCGCCGCCTTCGACGGGCCGATCCACGTTCACGTGGCCGAGCAGCCGGCCGAGGTGGCGGCCTGCAAGGCCACCTGGGGGTGCGGGCCGCTGGCGCTGCTGGCCGAGGCCGGCCTGGTGGACGCGCGCTTCACTGCGGTGCACCTGACCTTCCCCGAGCCCGAAGATCCGGCCTTGTTGCGGCGGGCGGGCGCAGGCGTGTGTGCCTGCCCGACCACCGAGATGGATCTCGGCGACGGCTTCCTACCGCTGGCCCTGCGCGATGGGGTGCCGCTCAGCCTGGGCAGCGACAGCCACGCCCGCATCGACCTGCTCGGCGAGGCGCGGGCGCTGGAGTGGCACGCCCGCGCGCTGGCCGGGCGTCGCAACGTGATGACCCCGCCCGGCGACGGCGCGCAGCCCCGCCACGCCCTGGCCGGTCGGCTCGTGAACGCGGCGACCCTGGCGGGCAGCGTGGCCCTGGGAGGCCGCGGCGACGGGCTGCGTGCAGGGGCGCCGGCGGACCTGTGCGCGCTGGACCTGGACCGGCCGGCCGCCGAGGGCGTGCCGCCGCTGGAGGCCGCGGTGTTCTCCGGCTCGCCGGAGTGGGTCAGTGCGGTGTGGGTGCAGGGCCGCCGGGTGTGGACGCGGCCGTGACGGGCTGCCCGCGTGACCTCGACCGCGCCCGGGTCAAGGCGTCGAGTACTGCAGCGCGTTGATGTACTTGGTGCCGTTGGCGCCCGCCGACGAGTTGCCGGCCGTGATCGTCAGGTAGATCGGCTTGCCATTGCTGCCGAGCGATGCCCAGAGGTCGTGGGTGACCGTCACGCTGGCGCTGGCGGGCTTCGACCCGCCCACGGTGCTCACGGAGAGCTTGAACTGCTTGGCGCTCTGGTCGTAGTCCAGCCAGAGCGAGCGCGCCAGGTGGTTCGTGTTGTGGGGCATGAACGCGTTCTTGGACGCGAGCTGCTTGCCGTCCGCCATGACCCACACCGTCGCCGCGGCATAGGCCCCGCCACCCTTGCTGCCGTTGACGTGGACCACGAACGCGGGCTTGCGGGTCTTGCTGCCTCCGTCGCCGTAGCCGCCGGCGCCCAGACCCGTCCCGCTGGTGGTCGACTGCAGCATGATGCTGTAGCCGCGTGTGTAGCCCGAGACGTTGACCTTGATGTTGAAGCTCTTGTTCTTGGTCAGCGGCTTCGCCACGGAGAAGGAGCCGTTGGCGTTGTCGCCGCCGGTCACCACGCGCACGCTGTTGCCTGAGAGGGTCGCGACGCCGGTGAACTTGAGCAGGGTCGGGTCGCAGAAGTTGCTGTAGTTGACCACGTAGTCCGGCGCCGACTGCTTCGCCGTCGCGGAGATGTCCACGAACTTCGTCGAGCCGTCGACGGTGGCGCGGGCGAAGTAGGTGGTCAGGTCCTTGGACCCGAGGGTGAAGACGTTGCTGGCGAAGCCCTTGCTGTCGGTGGTCGTCGACGGGGTGGCGAAGGAGCCGCCGGCTGGCGCGGTCCAGTTCACCTTCTTGTTGACCTGTACGATGTCGCTGCCGTCGGTGACCTTGACGCGCATGCGCAAGAACAGGGCCGTGCCGGGCTTGCCCTCCTGGCCGCCGCCACACGCCGCGCTGATCTTGTAGTCGATGGCGCAGTCTTCGTTGGCCTGCCCGTCGCAGTCTTCGTCGCCGCCGCCGCAGTCGTCACCGACCTTGGGCGTCACCTCGCCCACGCAGGCCCCGGCCACGCCTCCGCTGCCGCAGCTCGACTTGCCGGCCTTGCAGTTGCCCTTGCCCGCGGTGCTCGGGTCGGCGTTGTAGCAGACCACCTGGGTGCCGGTGGCCAAGGGCGTGTGGACGCAGCCCGAGGTGGACTGGCACGAGTCGATGGTGCAGGGGTTGCTGTCGTCGCAGTCCTTCGGCGCTGTGGCCTTGCAGTTGCCGGTCTGGCAGACCGAGGTCTTCGCGCACTTGTCGTCGCCCGTGCAGCTCGTGCCGTCGGTGACCGGGGTGTACTTGCACGCGCCGGTCTTGGGGTCGCAGGCGTCGGTGGTGCACGTGCTGCCGTCGTCGCAGGACCAGGTGGCGCCGACCTTGCACACGCCCTTCTCGCAGCTGGCGAACTGCGCGCACTTGTCGGCCGTCGTGCACGACGCGCCTTCTTTGGTGGGCGTGGTCGCGCACTTGCCGGTGTTGCCGTCGCACTGCTCGGTGGTGCAGCTGTTGCCGTCGTCGCACGAGACCATCTT
>JAUIAC010000074.1 GCA_030425545.1 bacterium
CCGCAGACGCCTTGGGCGACGCGACCTTGCGGGAGGCCAGCGCGACCTACGCCGACCTGGCGCATCGCTGGCGCGCGCTCGCGGACGCGCCCTTCCCTGGAGCGGACGCGGCGCACCCCATGGCCGGCGTCGACCGCTTGACCGAGCTGCGCGACGCGCTCGACGCTCGCTTCGCCGCGCTGCAGGCCGGAGATCTCGCCGCGGTGGCCACCGAGAGCGCCCGCACCGACCGGCTCAACAGCGCCTTGGACCGGGACCCGCCCTGGACGTCGGCCCAGCAAGACGCCCTCTTCGCCGCCCTCAGCGAGCAGGTGCAGGGGCTGTGGTTGGCCGAGCGCGCCGCCGTGAGCGCCCTCCGCGACTGGCTGTAGGCCGGCGCTACGAGGCGCGCCAGGCCGGCCCGCCGATGGCGTCTTGGCGCAGCACCAGCACCGGCAGCGGCGAGAGCGTGAGGATGCGTCGCGACGTGCTCCCGAGGAGCAGGCTGGCGATGCGCCCCTTGCCGTGCGAGCACACCGCGATCAGCTGCGACTGGCGCTGAATCGCGGTCGCGACGACGCCGTCTGCAGCCACCTCAGCGCACACGACCTCGGTGCTCACCCGCTCGTGCGCCAGCCCGTCGGCCAGGACCTGTAGACGGGTGCGCGCCGCGTCGACCTCGCGCTGCGCGTGCCGCGGTGGCGGCGGCAGCAGCAGGTCCTCGCCCTCGAGCTGCACCCGCGCCCCAGCGGTCTCGACCACGTGCACGATGTGCAGGTTGGCGCCGAGCGCCGTCGCCAGCGGCTGAAGCGCACGCAGCCCCTCGTTGGCGACCTCGCTGAAGTCGGTGGTGATCACGATCTCGCGCACCGCCACCGTCGTCCGCTCCAGCGGCGGCTCGTCGTTGGCCGGTCCGTGCACCACCAAGAGCGGGATCGCCGAGGTCCGGGCCAGGTGCAGCGACGTCGACCCCACCAGCAGGCCGGTAGCGCGCTCGCCGTGGCGCGTGGTCACCAGCAGGTCGTACTCACCCCGCTCGGCGACCTTCTGCAGCGCGTCTGCGGGCTTGCCCGAGAGCACGCGCAGGTCGGCGTCCACGTCCAGCATGTGCAGCGCGTCGCGAAACAGGCCCATGTGCTCTCGCACCTGCTCGGCCGCCTCGTCGAAGTCGTCGCCGTGGAGGCCCGCGGCCCCTGAGTCGACAAAGGCGACGGTCACGCTGGCGCCGGTCGCGCGCGCGAGGCCCGCCACCCACGGCAACGAGAGCAGGGAGGTCGCGCTCAGGTCGGTGGCGACGAGGATTCGGGTGAGGGACATGGGCGCCTCCGGGGAGCAGGGTGGGCCGCCGCTTGGCGAGACGCGAGGGCGACGGTGCACTCAGTGTAGGCGCCGCGGCAACGTCTGCCGGGGCGGCTCGCAGGCCCCGGGCCCAAAACGCCGCGCGCCGCCGCGAACCCGGGTCCACGGCGGCGCGCTGCGTTGGCTGCGTCTCAGGTCACGGCGCCGGCAGCTTGACCTTGGTCAGCACCTTCTTGGCGCTGCTGCTGCCGGTCGAGCCGCTGCCGTTGGCGCCGTAGGAGTTGTAGCCCGTGCACCACACCGAGCCGTCCTTCTTGAGCACGCACGAGCCGTGGTAGGTGGGCGCCACCTGCACCACGTCCGCGCCGTTGGTCATCTTCACCAGCGCGGCGCTCTTGTGGCTGGTCGTGTTGTCGCCGAGCCCACCGTAGGTGTTGTAGCCCACCGACCACGCCTGCCCGGAGCCGTCGAGCCACAGCGAGTGGTAGTAGCCCACCTTGGCGTCGAGCAGCCCCTTCGGCGCGATCTTGGCCGGCGACAGCTCGTTCTTCGACGTGGTGTTGCCCGTGCCCGCGGCGCCGTAGCTGTTGTGTCCCCGCGTCCACGCGACGCCGTCCTTGGTGAGGTAGAGCGCGGTGTAGTCGCCGTGGCCCATCTTGGCCACCGGCGGCAGCTTGGCGATGGCCAGCGGCGTCTTCTGGTAGGTGTCGGTCGACGAGCTCAGCTGACGGTAGGTGTTGTAGCCCCAGCAGCTCACCGCGCCGCCGTTGAAGAGCACGCAGGTGTGGTAGCCGCCACACTCCACGCCCACCGCGCCGGTGATGCCCGGCACCTGGGTCGGCTTCTTGATGTCCGTGGTGCTCGTGCTGTTGCCCGACTGGTAGTAGCCGTTGTCGCCCCAGCACCAGAGGGTGCCGTCCTTCTTCACCGCGCAGTTGTGGTAGCGGCCGGTGGAGAGCGCCACCACCTCGTTGAGCCCCGCGACCTCCTTCGGCTTGGTGCTGTCGGTGGTGGTGCCGTCGCCCATCTGCCCCTGGGCGTTGTCGCCCCAGCAGGTGACCCGGCCCGACTTCTTCATCGCGCAGGAGTGGTAGTAGCCCACCGTCAGCAGGCTCGCGTCGCTCAGCCCCGAGACCTTGGTCGGCACGTTGCGGTTGGTCTTGGTGCCGTCGCCCACCTGGCCGTTGTTGTTGTAGCCCCAGCAGCTCGCCGTGCTGTCGGGGTGCAGCGCACACAGGTGGCGGTTGTAGGCCTGACCGGCCAGCTGCACCGCCCAACCCTGGGTCATCGGGCTGCAGGTGCCCTTGCCGCAGACCTTGGCCTCGTCGCACACCGCGCCGTCGTTGCCCGGGGTCTGCTCGCACACGCCGGACACGCTGCCGCACTTGTCCACTGTGCAGGGCTTGCCGTCGTCGCAGTCGGCGTCGCCCTTGCACGTCCACTTGCAGCCGGCGATGGGCGTCGACGTGCACGCGCCCGTCTTGCTGTCGCACTTGTCGGTGGTGCAGGGGTTCTTGTCGTCGCAGGCGACGTTCGACAGGTGCTTGCACGTGCCCTTCTCGCACACGGGCTGCAGGGTGCAGGCGTCGCCGTCGTCGCAGTCCTTCGGCTTGGCCTGGCACAGCCCGGTGGCGTCGCACTTGTCGTCCACGCTGCAGGCGTCGCCGTCGTCGCAGACCGCGTCCTTCTTCACCACCACCGTGCAGGCGCCGGTCTTGGCGTCGCAGGTGTTGGCGAAGCAGCCGCTGCCGGCGTTGCAGTCGGCGTCGACCTTGCAGGCGTTGTCGATGACGCGCTGCCACTGGAGCTTGTCGCTGGTCGAGCCGTTGCCCAGCTGACCGTAGTAGGCGTCGCCCACGCACCACACCGAGCCGGTCTTCAACAGCGCGCAGCTGGCGTAGTAGCCGCCCACGGCCTGGACCACGCCCGCCGGCATGCCGATGGGGGTCGGGGTCGGCTGGTTGGTCTTGGTGCCCTGGCCCAGCTGGCCGTTGTTGTTGTAGCCCCAGGTGGTCAGCGTGCCGTTGCCCTTGAGCGCGAGCATGTGGTGGTAGCCACCGGCGATGTCGACCACGCCGTCGACCTTGACCGCCTTCCAGACCTTGTCCTCCGAGTCGCTCGGAGACGTCTTGCCGATGCCGAGCACGCCGTAGGTGGCGTTGTAGCCCATGCAGTACACGTCGCCCTTCAGGTCGACCACGCACGTCGTGTTGTACGCGGTGCCGATGGCCTGCGCCTTGGGCATCTTGTCCGCCAGCTTGGGGGACTCGATGTCGGTCGTCGACGTGGTGTGGTGCGCGTTGCCGTAGAAGTTGTAGCCCCAGCACCAGGTGGTGCCGTCCTTCTTCAGCGCGCACTGGTAGGCGTAGCCGCCGCTGAGCTTGACCACGTTGCTCAGCCCGGTGTCCCCGGCTGTGAGCACCTTGCTGGTGGTCTTCTTCTGCCCGGCCTCGCCGTCGCCGTTGTCGCCCCAGCAGAAGACCTTGCCCGTGTGGGTCAGCGCGCAGGTGCCGTAGGCCGACATCGACAAGGCCTTGGCCCCCGAGAGGTTCTTCACCTCCACGGGCGACGTCGAGTCTGTGGTCGAGCCGTTGCCGAGCTGGCCGTAGAAGTTGTCGCCCCAGCACCAGACCTTGCCGTCCTTGGTCACCGCGCAGGCGTGGTAGTAGCCCGCGCCGATGGCGACGGCGTCCTTCACGTTGCTGACGGCCACGGGCTTGCTCGACTGGGTCTTGCTGCCGTTGCCGAGCTGGCCGTTGTTGTTGTAGCCCCAGCACGCCACGGTGCCGTCGGTCTTGAGCGCGCAGGCGTGGCGACCGTAGGGGTGCATGGCGATGGCCTTGGCCCAGCCGGTGATCTGAATCGGCGCGCACTCGCCCTTGGAGCACGACTGGCCGCCGCCGCAGATCTGACCCTCGTTGGTCGGTGTGAACTCGCACACACCCTTGACGCACTTGTCGGTGGTGCAGCCGGTCTTGTCGTCGCAGCCGCTGTCGTCGCTGCACTTGATGACGCAGCCGGCGATCTTGGTGTTCGTGCACACGCCCGTCTTCACGTCGCAGGCGTCGGTGGTGCAGGGGTTGTCGTCGTTGCAGTCGAGGTTCTCCTGCACCGAGCACTTCCCGCCGTCGCAGGTCTCCACGATGGTGCAGGGGTTGCCGTCGTCGCAGACCTTCTTGGTCTCCTTGCACACGCCGTCCTTGTCGCACTTGCCGTTGATGGTGCACAGGTCGCCGTCGTCGCAGAACTTGTCGGCCTGGATGGTGACCTTGCACAGGCCGTCGGCCAGCGAGCACTGCTGCTTGGTGCAGGCGTTGTCGTCCTGGCACGACTGGTCGGTCTGGCAGGCCGCGTCGGCGACGCGCTTGAGCGTGGTCGAGCTGGCGGCCGAGCTGACCGAGCCGCCGCCGAGGGCGCCGTTGGTGTTGCTGCCGGTGCACCACACCGAGCCGTCGGCGCGCAGCAGGCAGGTGTGGTAGCGACCCGCAGCCGCCTGCACCACGTTGCTGAGCATGGGCATCTTCACGTGCTCGAGCTTGTCGACCTTGGTGCCGTCGCCCAGCTGCCCGTAGAAGTTGTCGCCCGACGCCCACGCCTTGCCCGCGCTCGTGACCACCGCAGCGTGTCGGTAGCCGCCGCTGATGTGCACCGCGCCGCTGACCTGGGTCGCCACGTGGGCGAGCTTGTTGTTCGTCGTGTGCGTCTTGCCGGTGCCGAAGGCGCCCTCCGTGTTGTAGCCGACGCAGCGCTGCTGGCCGGTCTTGGTCACGCCACAGAAGGCGGCGTAGCCGTGGGCCAGCGAGACCAGGTCGGTCATGCGCCCGTCGCGGGTCGGCAAGGGCTGGTCCGCGGTGGTGACCCCGGCGTCCGCTGAGGCCTGGTAGTAGTTGTTCGCCCCCCAGCACCACTTGCTGCGGTCCGTCCGCAGGGCGCAGGTGGTGAAGTAGCCGGCCACGATCTGGGTGACCTGACCGAGCCCCTTGACCTGGGTCGCCATGAGCACCGGCGCGCTGGTCTTGCCGATGCCGAGCTGACCGTCGTAGTTGTTGCCCCAGCACCACACCGTCTGGTCCTTGGCCAGCGCGCAGGTGTGGTAGTTGCCGGTGCTGATGGCGGTGGCGTCCTTCACGCCCACCACGTCCACCGGCTCCTTCTGGTCGACCTTCTTGCCGTCGCCGAGCTGGCCGTAGTTGTTGTCGCCCCAGCACTTGACCGTGCCGGCCTTGGTCAGCGCGCAGGCGTGGTAGTAGCCGACCGCGATCTGCTGGATGTCCTTGAGGCCCTTGACCGCCACCGGCTTGCCGCTGTCGGTGGTCGTGCCGTCGCCGAGCTGGCCCTGAGCGTTGTCACCCCAGCACGACACGGTGCCGTTGAGCAGCAGCGCGCAGGTGTTGTAGGCGTAGGCGTGGCTGTCGATGGCCACGGCCCAGCCGTCGCCGGGCTTGATCGGCGCGCAGATGCCCTTGCTGCAGGTGCCCGCGTTGCCGCACGAGAGGCCGTCCTTGGCCGGGGCGCTGGCGCACTTGCCGGTCTTCACATCGCAGGTGTTGGTGGTGCAGGCGTCGCCGTCGGCGCAGTCCATGTCGGTCTTGCAGGCGTTGACGCAGCCGGCCACCGCGGTGTGCTTGCACAGGCCGGTCTTGGCCTCGCAGGCGTCGGTGGTGCAGGCGTCGCCGTCGTCGCAGTCCGTCTTCGTGCCGGTGAAGCAGATGCCGTCCTTGCACTTGTCGCCGCCGGTGCAGCTGTCGCCGTCGTCGCAGGCCGAGGTGTTGGCCGTGAAGGTGCAGAAGCCGCTCACCGACGCGCAGGAGTCGTTCGTGCAGGTGTTGCCGTCGTCGCACTTGGCGCTGCCGGCGCAGGTGCCCGCGGCCGTGCACGCGTCCTTGAGCGTGCACAGGTTGCCGTCGTCGCAGGCCTTGCCCGTGGCCGCGCTGCCCTTGCAGGCCGCCTTGTCGTCGCAGGCGTCCTTGTCGGTGCACAGGTTGCCGTCGTCGCAGGTCTTGCCCACGGCGGGGCTGCCCTTGCAGGCCGCCTTGTCGTCACATGCGTCCTTGTCGGTGCAGTGCACGCCGTCGTCGCAGGCCTTGCCGACCTTGGCGGCGCCCGACTTGCACTCGCCCTTGTCGGTGCAGGCGTCGCCCTCGGTGCACAGGTTGCCGTCGTCGCAGGGGCCGCCGGCCTTGCCGACAAAGCTGCACTTGCCGGTCTTGGTGTCGCAGGTGTCCGTGGTGCAGGGGTTGCCGTCGTTGCAGCCCGTGGCCACGCAGCTGCTGTCAGCGATCTTGAGCTGGTCGATGAACGCGCCCGTGCCGGAGTTGCTGATGCAGTCCTTGGTGTAGAAGTGGAACTGAATCTGCACCTTCTTGCCTGCGAACTTGCTCAGGCTGTAGCTCGCCGTCTTCCACGAGCTCGTCGAGCTGTTGTTCAGCGACGCGAGCAGGGTCGACGAGGTCTGACCCGCCTCGAAGGCGCGCACGTCGAACGTGTCCCAGGAGCCGAGCTCCCAGGTGCCGGAGTACTTGAAGGTCAGCTGCGGCGAGTCGACGCCGGCCAGGTCGATGACGGGCGACGTCGCCTTGCCGCCGACCTTGGACTTGCCGCTCGGGCAGGTGAAGTTGGTGCCGTTGTTGAAGTTGAGCGCGCAGTCCTGGCTCACCGGCTTGGGCAGCCCGGGGGTCGCGTCCACGGCCCACACCACGCCGGCCTGGTCGTTCTCGAGCTTCCAGGCCTTGGAGGTCGGGCTTCCGCAGCGGAAGTGCGCCTCGTAGGGCGCCGTGGGGGCGTCCGAGGTGCACTTGGGCTTGGGCGTGTGCAGGCAGCCCTTGACCGGGTCGCACTTGCTGGCGTCGGAGGTGCAGGCGTCGTCGTCGTTGCACTCGACGATGGGCGCGGCGACGCAGCCCTTCTTCTCGTCGCAGGCGTCCATGGTGCACAGGTTCTTGTCGTCGCAGGCCTTGGCCTTACCGGCGCAGAGGCCCTTGGCGCAGGCGTCGTCGGTGGTGCACGACTTGCCGTCGTCGCACTTGGCGCCCTCGTTGCCCGCGGGGTAGGTGCAGGCGCCCGTGGTCGGGTTGCACTTGTCGTCTGTGCACAGCTTGCCGTCGACGCACTTGGGGTTGCCCTTGGCGCACTTGCCGTCCTTGCAGCGGTCGCTGACGGTGCACTTGTCGCCGTCGTCGCAGGCCTGCAGGTTGTTCAGCGACTGACAGCCCTTCTTCGGGTCGCAGACCTCGGTGGTGCAGGGGTTCTTGTCGTCGCAGTCCTTGACCGCGCCGGTGCAGGCGCCCTTGTCGCAGGTGTCCTTCTCGGTGCAGGCGTCGCCGTCGTCGCACGCGACCTTGTTGGGCAGCGTCTGGCAGCCCTTCTTGGGGTCGCAGCTGTCGTCGGTGCAGGGGTTCTTGTCGTCGCAGGTCTTGGTCACGCCCTGGCACAGGCTCACCGCGCAGGCGTCCTTCTCGGTGCAGGCGTTGGCGTCGTCGCACGTGGCCTTGTTCGGCAGCGCGACGCAGCCCTTGGCCTTGTCGCAGCTGTCGTCGGTGCAGGGGTTGGCGTCGTCACAGACCACGGCGGCGCCGCCGCACTTGCCGCCCTTGCAGGCGTCCTTGTCGGTGCACTTGTCGCCGTCGTCGCACTTGGCGGCGTCGTCCGCCTCGTTCTTGCAGCCGTTCTTGCCGTCGCAGCTGTCCTTGGTGCAGGGGTTCTTGTCGTCGCACAGGTCGCCGTTGTCGGGCGTGCCGTCGCAGTCCTCGTCGAGGCCGCTGCAGGTCTCGGCCTTGGCGGCCGCCGCGTCGCAGGCGCTCAGGCCCTTGTCGCCGCAGGTGCGCTTGCCGGTGCAGCCGGGCTTGCCCTCGGCAAAGCAGGAGGTCTCCAGCTTCTTCGCCGTGGCCCACCCCGAGCAGCCGCAGGCCTTGTCGTCCTTGGGCACGCACTGCTTGGTGTCCTTGCCGTCGACGTCCTTGCTGTCCTTGCAGGCGTAGCCGTCGGCGCAGTCCGCGTCGGCCTTGCAGGCGGTGGCGCAGAAGCTGCCGGCCCCGCCACGGTCGACGCAGGCGGCGTCCTTGGCGCCGGGGGCGGCGCAGTCTGCGTTGGCGCTGCAGGGGCTGCACAGGGCGACGTTGGCGTCGACGCAGTAGGACTTGCCGCCGACCTCGCCGCACACGGGGGTCGCCGCGTCGCAGTCCTTGGCCTCGGTGCAGGGCTTCGCGCACGCGGACTTGCCGTCGGCGCCCATGGCGCAGAGGCCGTCGGTGCAGTCCTTGTCTTCCTTGCAGTCACAGCCGGCCGCCCCGGGGCAGCTGGGGCCGGTGTCCGCCGTGCCGGTGTCGGTGCCCGCGTCGGTGCCGGCGTCGCCGCCCGCGTCGGTGCCGGTGACCGTGTCGGTCCCTGCGCCCGTGTCGCCCGTGGCGGCGTCGGTGCCGCCGGCGTCAGTGGTCCCCGAGTCCGTCGCCACGTCGTCGGCGGTGGCGGTGTCCGCTGGGGTTTCAGCGGGGTCTGTGCCGCAGGCGCCGAGGGTCAGGGCGGCGCTCAAGGCGAGCAGAGAGGTCAGCCCGCGAAGGCGCATACAGGGTACGTACATGGGGTGGCTCCGAATTGGGGCAGGCCGCGGGAGAGGGGGGGCGGCTTGCGGATCCTCGGGACGGATCTCTGACCTACGTCATGCAGGAACCTGTGAAGATCTGCAAGGGAACGACCCCGTACAAAGCCGCTCGGAGCCCAGGAATCCGGCCTCTGAGCGCGTGCCAGACGGTCAAGTTTCGGTCGCTGCTTCAAGGGGTTGTCGACGGCGGTGTCTCACGGAGAGACGCTCACGACGGGCTGCTCCGAAAGTGATCATCTCGAGGTCGGGGTCACGGGGATCTGCCACGCCAGCAGGGTCGCCACCGCCGACACGCAGCCCGCGCCGACGAAGAGCCAGGGCAACATCCCGGTGGCCAGCACCGAGCTCGCCACGAGCAGCAGCACCAAGGGGCCGATGCCCGCGCTCGCCGCCATCAGCGCGGCCTGGGCCGAGTTGCGGAGACCTGGGGGCGCTCGCTCGGCGACCAGGGCCACGGCGGCGAGCCAGAAGGCGCCGAAGGTGATCCCGTGGAGCGTCTGCACGAGCGCGATCGCCAGGGTCGGCAGCGCCAGGCCGGTGATCACGAAGCGGGGCACGCTGAGCAAGGTGGCCAGGCGCAGGAGCCGCACCGGCCCCATCCGCCGCAGCAGGTTCGGCGCCAGCGCCATCAGCGTCACCTCCACCGACAGGCCGCCCACGAAGGCGAGCGTCGCGTGCCAGGTCGGCGCGCCGCGCTGGTCCATGTGCAGCGAGAAGAGGAAGTCGTAGCTGCTGTGGGCCACCCCCTGCAGGGTCGCCACCACCAGCAGCAGCGTCAGGCCCGCCCGTCCGCGCATGGCGTTCAGGTCCTGGAGCCCGGCGAGGTGCCCGTCGATGCGCGCCGCCGGGAGCGCAAAGGTCATCGCCGCGGTGCCCACGAGCAGCACGGCGGCCACCAGGAGCGGCGCGCGCGGCCACAGGTCGAGCAGGGCGCCGACGCTGAACACCGCGACGGCGAAGGCCACCGATCCCCACAGCCGGACCCGCCCGTAGCGCTCCGGCGCGTCGCCGAGCGTGGCGACGGTCAGGGCGTCGACCAGGGGGATCAGCGGCGCGCGCGTCACCGCGAGCAGGGCGAGGCTCCCCGCGAGCCAGGGCCACGAGCTCGTCCACGCCGCCGCGACCGCACACGCGGCGCTCGCCACCGCCGCGCCGCGTAGCCACAGCAAGGGGCGGGCGCTGCGGTCCGCCAGCCAGCCCCAGAGCAGCCCAGCGCTGAGGAAGCCGGCGGGAAAGAGCGCGAGCATGGCGGCGACCCCGCGGTCCCCAAAGCCCTCCTGCGCGAGCGTGCGCGCCAGGAAGGGGTGCAGCGCGCCCAGGCTGCCGATGGCGAGGGCGAACCACAGCGCCAGCCGCACCTGCGCCGACCGCGCGCCGGGCCCGGCCTGCGCCGAGGCCTCGCTCAAGGTCCGGCCTCGGTCGACACGCCGGCCCCCCACCAAGCCGCCTTGGGGATGGTGAAGCCGCTGAGCTGCTTGCCCTTGCCGGTCTTGACGTCGATGTCCCACACCGCGCCGTTGCTGGCGAAGCCGTAGAACACGCCGTCCCACCACGCGAAGCCCCACAGGTTCGACGCGCCGATGCCGCCGAGATCCTGCAGGACCTTGCCGGTCTTCGGGTCGACCCGCACCAGCACGTCGCCGCCCACGCCGGACTTCTTCACCGTGGCGTAGGTGCCGATGCCGAGCACGCTGAAGGCGTCGCCGCTCGACGTGTAGCCGCTGCCGTAGCTGCCCAGCTTCTTCAGCTTCGGCGGGGTGGCCTGGTAGTCGACGTGGTACCAGCCGCCGTCGTTGGCGACACCGATGAGCGCGTCCTGCGCGGGGTAGATGGTGCCCTTGTGGACGAAGGTGAGGCCGTTGAACGAGGTCGGCAGCTTCATCAGCCAGGTGCACTTGGCGTTGGTGGTCTTGCAGGTGAAGAGGTCGCCGAAGGTCACGGCGAAGAGGCTGCTGGAGCGGTCGAGGGCGATGTCGGTGACGCTGCCGCCGGACTTGTCGAAGGTGAAGTTGGCCACGAGCGTGAAGGCCTTGGTCTTCAGGTCGAGCTGGTAGAGCGCGCTGGAGGTGTGGGCGTAGAGCGTGCCCGCCGACACGCAGCTGCCCGCGGCGCAGACCTTGGTGCCGCCGCAAGGCACGTCGTTGGCGGTGGCGGTGTGGACGCAGCCCTTGACCGGGTCGCAGCTGTCGTCGGAGCAGGCGTTGCCGTCGTCGCAGTTCAGCGGCGCGCCCTTGCAGAAGGCGTTGGTGCAGGTGTCGTCGGTGGTGCAGGCGCTGCCGTCGTCGCAGGGGCCGGTCTTCTCGGCGAACACGCAGCCCTTCGCCGGGTCGCAGGCGCCGGTGGCGCAGGACGTGCTCGGCGTGCAGTCGGTGGCGGGTCCCGGGGTGCAGACGCCCTTGGCGCAGGTGTCGCCGCTGGTGCACTTGTCGCCGTCGTCGCACCCGGCGCCGTCCGCGGCGGTGGCGTGGCTGCACTGCCCCTGCGCGCAGCTGTCGACGGTGCAGGGGTCGGTGTCCGCGCAGTCCTTGTCGGTGGTGCAGCCGGGGGAGCGCGTGCCGTCTCCGCCCTGGCCGTCGAGGCCCGGCGTGCCGGCGTCCTGGCCGCTGCCGTCGGCGTCGCCTGCGCCGTCGGCCGCCTGCCCCGCGTCTGCGCCGCCCGCTCCGCCGCCGTCGGACCCGGCGGAGGTGTCGCTGGGCAGCGAGACGCCGGTGTCGCTCGCCCCGGCGCTCGTCTCCTGACCGCAGCCGGCGAGGGCGAGCAGCGCGAGCAAGCCCACGGCGTGGCAGGAGCGGCCTGGAGCAGGCGCGCCCAGGGCGGGGCGGAGCGGGGGCAGGGGCTGGCGCACGGTGGACTCCTCCCGGGGGGCGGAGCGCCACGCTACCGGAGTCCAGCCGGGGCCGGTAGCGGCGCGGGGAGGGCGAGGGCCCGCGCGCCCCATTGCCAGCGGGCCGCGGTCTGGCCCATGGTGCGGCCTCTCGCCCTTCGCCAGGAGCCTGTCATGCCCGCCGCTTTCCATGGTCAGACCACCCTCCCTGTCATCGCCGCCCCCATGTTTCTGGTGTCGCAGCCCGAGCTGGTCGTCGCGTGCTGCAAGGCCGGCATCGTCGGCACCTTTCCGGCGCTCAACCACCGCACCACCGCGGGGTTCGACGCCTGGCTGACCGACATCGAGGCGGCGCTGGCCGAGGCGCGCGCCGCCGACCCGGGCGCGGTCATCAGCCCCTACGGCGTCAACCTCATCGTGCACCGCACCAACCCGCGCGTGCAGGCCGACGTCGAGGTGCTGGTCAAGCACAAGACGCCCCTGGTCATCACCTCGCTCGGCGCGGTGAAAGAGGTGGTCGACGCGGTGCACAGCTACGGCGGCAAGGTCTTTCACGACGTGACCAACGTGCGCCACGCGCAGAAGGCCATCGCCGCGGGGGTCGACGGGCTCATCCTGGTGACCGCCGGCGCCGGGGGGCACGCCGGCACGCTCTCGCCCTTCGCGCTGCTGCCGGAGATCCGGGCGATCTTCGACGGCACCATCTGCCTCGCCGGCTGTATCTCCGACGGCGCGGGCGTGGCCGCCGCCCGGGCCATGGGCGCCGACTTCGCCTACATGGGCACCCGCTTCATCGCCGTGCAGGAGGCCAGCGCACCAGAGCGCTACAAGCAGATGGTGGTCGACACCTCCGCCAAGGACATCGTCTACACCGCCGCCATCTCCGGCATCCCCGCCAGCTTCCTGGCGCCGAGCCTGACCGCGGCGGGCCTGGATCCGCGCAGCCTGCCCGAGAAGAAGGAGATCAACCTCGGCGAGGAGCTCGACACCGAGTCCAAGGCCTGGAAGGACATCTGGTCCGCGGGTCAGGGCGTCGGCAGCATCGACGACGTGCCCACCGTGGCCGAGCTGGTCGCGCGCATGCGCAAGGACTACGCCGCGGCGCGCGCGCGCATCTGAGGCTGCCGGCTCACGCCACCCAGCCGGCGCTGAGCCGGGCCCACAGCCGCTCGCCCACGCCCACCAGCACGTCTTCGACCGCGAGGCCGAGGCGCCGCCGCACCGTGCGGGGCGGCTCCCAGCGCACCTCGATGATCTCCGCGTCGTGCTGTCGCGCCAGCAGCCAGTCGTCGCTGGTCAGCAGCTCGTCGACCAGGCCCAGGGCCACGGCGCGGTCCGCGGTCCAGTGCTCGCCGGTGGCGACCTCGTCCACGTTGGCCTGAGGGCGAAAGCGGGCGACGTGCGCCTTGAACTGCGCGTGGATGGCCTCGAGGTCTTCTTTGAAGCGCGCGCGCCCCTCGTCGGTGTTCTCGCCGACCAGGCTCAGCGTGCGCTTGTAGCGCCCAGCGGTGACCTGCTCGACGTCCACGTCGTGCTTCTGCAGCAGCCTGCGCACGTTGGGCACGGTCGCCACGACGCCGATGGAGCCGACCATGGCAAAGGGCGCCGCGAGGATGCGGTCGGCGACCACGGCCATCATGTACCCGCCGCTGGCCGCGACCTGGTCCACCGCCACGGTGAGGGGGATCTTGGCGGCGCTCAGCCGCGCGAGCTGGCTGGCGGCCAGGCCGTAGCCGGTCACCGATCCGCCCGGGCTGTTCAGCCGCAGGAGCACCTCGTCGCCCGGGCGCGTGCCGCCGAGCAGCGCCGTGATCTCCTCGCGCAGCTGGCGCACCCGCCGCGCCTGCAGGTCGCCGTCGAAGTCGAGCACGAACACGCGCGGCTTGCCGACCCCAGCGGGGATGGTGGCCTCCATCGCCGCGCCGCTGGCGGGCTCATCTGCGGAGCGCGCGCCCTCCGCCGCCGGCTGGCTCGCCGCGACCCCCTCGCCGATGGCCTTCACCGCCGCCTTGGCGCGGGCCTTCTCAGCCTGCTTGTCGGCCTTGCGCGCCGCCTTGAGCGCCGCTTTCTCGGCCTTGTGACCGAGGCCGGCGCGCTCGACCTGGCGGGCCACGCGACGCAGCCGCTTGTTGAGGTGGCGCAGCTCGAGGTGGCCCTGGCTCGGACCGTCGCGCCCCCGCCGGAGGTTGGCGATGATCAGCGCCACGGCCCCGACCGAGACGACCGCGGCCAGGGTCACCAGCCCCGCCTTCAGGGCGAAGGCCAGGATGTCCAGGAGCAGCTCAACCATGACGTGCCTCGCCGCGGCAGCACGCCGCGTAGCAGGCACCAAAGCACGGGGGTCGGCGCAGGCAAGGGGCGGACCGTCGTGCTGGGCCGGGCGTGGCCCCGCGGGCGTGCGCCCTACAGCGGCGGGCAGGTCAGGTCGCAGAAGCTGTGGGCGAAGAAGTAGTGGCACACGGCGCCAGCGAGCACGAACACATGCCACACCTCGTGAAAGCCGAAGACGTTGGGCAGCGGGTCGGGCCGCTTGGTGCCGTAGACCACAGCGCCGAGGGTGTAGAAGGCCCCGCCGGCGAAGAGCCACACCAGGGCCGAGGTCTCCATCACAGGGAACATGCGCACGCCCGGGATGACAGCGGCCCAGCCCATGGCCACGTAGATACCCGTGCCGAGCCAGCGCGGCGCGTCGATCCAGATCAGCTTGAACAGGATGCCCGCGGCCGCGAAGGACGCCACCGACACCAGGGTCGCCGTGCGCCAGGTGCCGTCGAGCAGGTGCAGGGCGGCTGGCACGAAGGTCCCGCCGATGAGCAGGAAGATCGCGCAGTGGTCCGCCCGGCGCAGCCAGCGGTTGCCCGCGTGGCCGATGTCGAGGAAGTGGTAGAGCGCCGACGTGGCCATGCACAGCGCCAGGCTGCCGCCGTAGATCGCCATGCCGGTGAGCTTGGCCGGGCCCGCGCCGGCGCGCGAGTCGAGCACCAGGAAGGCCAGCCCCACCAGCGCCAGCACCATGCCGCCGAAGTGGGTGATCCAGCTCCAAGGGTCCTTGTTCAGCCGCCAGCCCTCGACCGGGCGGGGCACTGTGGGGTCGTCGGCGTCATGTAGGGCGTGCCATCTCATGGCCGGCAGCGTGGCGGAACTCGACGGCGATCCCAAGACCTGTGACCGAACGTTGACATGACCGGCCCGCGCTCGGGTGCGGTTCCGGAAACTCGGACGACGTACTGGGGCTGCGGCCCGGATCTATCGTGCAAGCGACGGCGTACAGGGCGCCGCCGCCGCCGCGCCGTGGTCGGTGCGCTCCTGCGACAAAATGTCCGCTATTTCCCCCGGCGAGCTGAGCGACATGGGAAGTGACGCCCACGGCAGCGATGACCTAGAGTGCTCGCTCCCGAACCCGGAGTGCCTGATGCCTGACGTGACGCCCGCTTCTACGGCTACGAACCAGAACGACGGAGCGCCAACCACCGTCCTCTCGCTCGACGCAACTCGTGCTGCGTACGAGCGTCACAGAGAGGTCCACGAGTCCAACGACTGGCAGCAGCTCGCGGCCCTCTTTGCGGAAGACGCGTCCTATTTCGACGTCTTCTACGGCTGGAGCCACGGACGCCCTGCGATCGCCGACTTCATGCGGCGCGCCATGGGTGGGCTTGAAGGGTGGACCTTCCCCATCTCGTGGCAGGCCGTCGCGCCCGGTCGCGTGGTGGTTCACTGGCACAACCGCTTGCCCGGCCGCCGCCCCGACGGCTCGTACTACGAGTTCCCGGGGATGAGCGCGATCACGTTTGGCCCCGACGGTGAGATCGTCGAGCAGCAAGACATCTACGACCGCATCGCGACCCTGCAGGTCATCGCGAGCAGCCGAACCGGCGCGCTGGGGCGTGCGGTCGCTTGGCTCTGGAACCGTGTGGGCGCTGCCATGCTGAGCTTGAGTCACAAAGCTGTCGCCAGCACCGAGTGAGTCAGGGGCGGCAGACGCGCGCCGCCCCTAACGTTGGTTGTGGCGCTGCCAATACGGCGACAGCTTCAAGATCGAGCGACGAGCGAGCGGGCGCACCACGGGCATCAGCCAGCTTCGCCACCCCATCTTCGCGGCCACCTGCGTCAGGATGTCGTCGAGTGAATGCTGCTGGAACCCGAGCAGGGCCTCACTCTCAGTGGTGTCCATCCAGTCGGAGGGGTAGTCCTCCTGGGTAAACGCCTCCGCGGGCAGCGCGCCGACCCCGAGGGCCGTGAGCATGCGGTTCAAGAAGTCGCCGTAGGTCGTCTGGCAGGTCGGGCCGCCACCGATGAGCAGCGTCTTGCCGTCTCCCCAGGGGGCGTCGCGTGTCACCGCGTGGGCCACGGCTCTCGCCGCGTCGGCTGGGTGCACGACCTCGAAGCGCACATCCAGCGGGAACTCGAACATGAGTGGGTGGCTGTTGCCGAGGGCGATGTCGATCACAGCGCCAAAACGAACGATGAGCCAGTCGAGCCCACTGTCGCGCACCAGCTGCTCACACGCGACCTTGTGACCCGTGTAGACGCTGGTCACCTGAACCGGGTCCGCCGCGCTCCGAGGGCCCGGCAGGTGGCGGTTCTTGCCAAAGACCTCCACAGACGAGCTGAACAGCAGTCGCGGCTGAGGGCTCGCTTGCTGGCACGCCGCGATCACATGGCGGGTCCCGCCGAGGTTGATGGCTTCGGCAAACTCCGGCCGCTCCTCTGTCGTGGGGGTGAGGATGAACGCCATGTGGGCGACGACATCGTGGCCGGGGACCACGGCGGCGACCGCCTCCGCGTCGCGCAGGTCGCCCCAGACAACCCGCACGCGACCCGCGTAGCGCTTCGCGAGGGTTCGCCCGCGCGGGGTGTCGAGTTCGAAGACGGTCACGTCTGCGCCTGTGGCCAGGAGCGCGTCGAGCGTCCAGGGGCCGACCGTGCCAAAGGCGCCGGTCACGAGTACGCGTGGTTGGGTCATGGTGGGTCTCAGCTGGTTGCGAGGGTACGGGCCGAGGGCGTGCCGGCGGTGAGCGCGGTAAAGCGCTGGCCGTCACTCCCCGCGATGCGGCGTGCCGCGTCCACCGCGGAGCGCACGGCGTCTTCGTGGCTCCCGATGTCCTGGGTCCAGTCGCCGCAAAAGTGCAGGCCGGCGTCGCCCTGCAGCGCAGCGACGCGCTTTTGCGCACGGAAGTGGGCCGGGCTGACGAGCGGCAGGCAGAAGTGGCTCAGGTGTTCGATGTGGGCCGGCTCGCGGTCGCTGATATACGAGGTGAACACCTCGGCGCCGTCGGCCCAGCCGATCCAGGAGGTCTGGCGGGCAGAGCGCCCGTCGTAGTCGACGTGGACTGCGGTCCAGTCCTTTCGATCCGGCGGCATGAACGAAGGGTCCCGGTGCGTCGCGACACGCGCGATATATGTCTCGAAGCCCGCCAGCGCGTCTTGCTGCGCCGCGACCCCGTCCACATCCGCCAGCAGCCGCTGGGCGTCGCGCACGCCCGTCGCGACGATGACCTGGTCGAAGACGTGGCTGGTGCCCGCTCCGTCGACGAGCTGCCAGGCACCGTCGGCTTCGACCGCCAGCCGGCAGAGGCCCTGCACCGGCGTGTCTCTAAGCACCTGCGCGCGCGTCATGGTCGCAGCGACCGCGTCGATATACCTGCGGGCGCCATCCGCGACCTGCATCCACTGCACCCGTCGCAGCTGCGTGGGCCGGTGCAGCACCGGATACTTCAGCACCGGATACGCCGAAAAGTCGCCGCTGCGCTCCCAAGGGCCGCCCCAGATGCCAAAGAGAAAGGGCTGCACGAACTCGGCCCGCACGTCTTCGCGTAGCCGCAGGCCGTCGACGAACCCCCGCAACGTCTGCTGGTCTTCATGCGAGCGAACGACGGGCAGGCCCTGGCGGATGGCGTGGTCCATCCCCAGCAGGTAGCGGAGGCGCCGCGGCTCCCGCAGCAGCTGCCAAAGCCGGCCGGGCGTGTTGGGCGGCATGGCGAGCGACAGGCCGAGCGTACGGTTGGTGAAGGTGATGCCCATGGGCACGGGCTCGGTGGCGACGTCGTGCAGCGCCAACAGGCGGAGCAACAAGGGGTACATCCGGTTGGAGAACCAGGCAAAGCCGTCGTCGCAGGCGTACACACGATTGGGCGTCTCCACGTCCGTCGTGTGCGCGTGGCCGCCCAACACCGCGTTGCGCTCAAATAACGTGACGTCGTGGTCCTGTTCGAGCAGCCAGGCCGCCGTCGTGCCTGCCCCGCCCGAGCCGATGATGCCGATTCGCACGTCCGTTTCCCTCTGCTGCGTGTGTGTCGCGATCGCAGCTTGTATCCGCGGAGGCGCCGGGCATCCTACCACTGGTGCATCGCGCCGCTGGTCCGCGTCAACTCCGCGTGGCGCTCCGCCCGCAAGACATAGGCCGTCGCGGTCGCGTCGCGGGTCGTCTGGAGGAGCTCATGTTCGACATCCCAGCGCTGCAGGTCGCGCTCTTTCCCTTCGCGCTGCTGTACTTGCTGCTGCATGCCGGGCCGCTGTTTCGTCTGCGCTATGAGCCTTCGATCCGGGGCGGCACCGACTGGCGCTTCTTCGCTAGCGAGGTGGCGTTGTTCTCATCTTACGTGCTGTTTGCGCCCGCCATCGTCGACCACCCGGTCGGCCGCATCGCGCTGGCCACGCACCTGACGCTGCATGTGTCGTTCACTGTGATGGACTACCTCGCCCACGAATTCCTGCTCGGCACGGCATTGACCCCGCTGGCCCGCTCTCCCCTGTGGTGGGCAGCCAAGGAGGGCGGTCTTGTGATCGACACCGCGACCCACGCCACAGCGGTCACCCTGCTCGCGCTCGCCCTGCCCGGGGTCGCCCTGCTGGCGTCGGTCCCGCTCGCCATGGCGGCGTTTGTCGTCATCAGCAACGGCTACATGCGCCGCTTTGGCCCGGACGCCGTTTCGTGAGCGGGCTGCAGCCGTCGCGCCGTACGCGGGTGCTTTTTCACGGCGTGTTTCGCTACCTCGAGGGCGGGCTCAACATCGGCATGGGGTTGCTGGGCGTGGTGCTCCCGGCCACCTTCCTGCCCGCCATGCTGCCCGTCTTCGCCGACAGCGCGTCGTTGAGCGACCCGGCCGTGCTGCTACTGGGCCGTCAGCTGGCGATGATGTTCCTGCTCACCGGGCTCTTGCTCTTTTTCGGGCTGAAGGCGCCGTCCGCCGGCCGCGTCCGGGTGATGCTGGCGTGCTTTGTCCCGGTCGATCTCGTCGCGATGGCCAGCTTTGTCATCGGGGCGGCGGACCTCGGCTGGCAGGCGGAGACGGTCTTCAGCGTCGCGTTTGGTGCGTTCTTGCTGCTCTGTCGGCTGCCCTATATCGCCAAGCCGGCCCTGGCCCTGGGCGCCACTGCAGGTTGACCGCGAGATGTGGCGACGCTGCCGCGCCTGCAACTCCAGCCGAGGGACGGCGCGCGGCCTCAGCCCGGCCCAGTCGCCCACGGCTGGGAACCACACGGCGTTGGTGCCGCGCCGTGGTCGGTGCGCTCCCGCGACAAAATGTCCGCTATTTCCCCCGGCGAGCTGAGCGACAGGGTCATCGGCGCCGACGAACGGTCACCGAGACGGCGGCCGACCGACACGCGACCGGCGTGCGACCGGCCACCGCGACGCTCGCTGACACCTTGTAGGTGCCGGGCTTGAGCGGCTTGTTGCAGCTGGTCCCCAGCGGGCTGACGCGGCCAGTGGTCAAGAGCACGCGGCCCTTCGCTGGGACCACGACGGTCCTGGTCGCAGGCGCCTTGGCGCACGCGCCGGCGACACAGGCGTCGTAGACGTCGCGCCCCTCGAGGCCCGCGAAGGTCGCCGGCCCTGAGGGGCACCGGTTCGGCACCACCAGGCGCACCGGCTGGTGGCTCGGGTTCGCGGCCCACACCTGCAGCTTCACCGGCTTGCCGCGCGTGGTGGCCTTCGCGCCGCCGTTGACGGTCGCCTCGAGGCGCACGGGGCAGCCAGCGTGACCCGCCTGCTTGGGGCCGGGCGCCGCGCGCACGACGGCGTAGCGTCCCTTGCCCGGGACGAACACATACGTGGCTCCCTGACTGCGACGGACGGTGAACTTGGCGCCGCGCACCTGCCCGGTCGCCACGGCCCGCCGCGACAGCGGCACGGCACCCTTCAGCGAGGCGCTCAGGTCGATGGGCAGCGGGCCCATGCGCGCGCCGACGAAGGTGAGCCCCCATCGGCCCGCGCCACCCTTGGCAGGCCGAAGCTTCGCCCGGCTAGCGGACGCGCCCGTGCCCAGCTTCAGATCGAAGCCCTTGTCCGCCCGCGCGACCTCCATGTGCGTCACCGCGGCGCGCTCTGCGTCGAGCAGCTCCACCGCGAACCGGTCGGTCGCTGGAGAGGACAGCAGCAACGCGAAGAGCAGCGCCACGAGGGAGGGATCAGCGACCATGGGACCGTCCTGGGTGCGTGTGGGCGAGCCCGTGTGGACCGGCGTCGCGTGCGTCGCCAGCATGGTGTCAGCCCGCCCGCGTCACGTCACGGCAGCGCACCCCTTCCTTGTCGGGTCACATCAAGCGGAGGTCGACAGCCCCAGGCGGGCCCTGTTGGACTGAGAGGTGAAGCATGTTGGGACTCTTCAACAAAGACCCGCTCAAGAAGCTCAAAAAGCGCTACGCGAGGCTGCTAGAGCAGGCGATGCAGGCGCAGCGCGCCGGCAACATCGCGCGCTACGCCGAGCTCACCAAAAAAGCGGATGACCTGATGAACGAGTTGGACCGGCAGGCGCTCGTCAGGGCGAGCAATAGCCAATCCCGGTGGGACCGCTGA
Source organism: bacterium (assembly GCA_030425545.1). Classification (GTDB taxonomy): domain Bacteria; phylum Myxococcota_A; class UBA9042; order UBA9042; family UBA9042; genus UBA9042. Next base: position 20,497 of record JAUIAC010000074.1, read on the forward strand.
CGTCGAGCGACGTGCACGTGGCGCCGCCGCTGCAGGCCAGCCCGGCGTGGCACAGCGCGCGACATCGGCGCTGGCCGTCCGCCTCGTGGATGCAGGCATGGCCGTCCTGGCAGATCCGCGAGTTGGAACAAGCCGCGCCATCGCCTCCCTCGCCGTCGAAGTCGCACAACCACATCAGCGGCTTGGCCGTCACGGTGTCTGGGTAGAGGCCACACTTGGTGCCCGTGGGGCAGCCCTTGGCGAAGGGTTCGCAGGTGAGCGCACACACGCCGAGCTTGCCCTCCGCGTCGAAGCCGAAGCACGCGCGCTCAGGGTCGGCGCAGGTCGGGGAGGTCGCGTTGCACATCGCGAGGCAGGTGCGAACTTGAGGCGTGCCCTGCGGCGTCCCGTTGAACGCGCAATACAGGCCCTTGGCGCAGCTGTCCTTGCCCGCGCCGTCGGGGCGTGTGCACGGCTCGCCCAGCTTGTCCGCGCCGCGGCTCGGACCGCAGCGGAAGCCATCGACCACGGTGGGTGTGGCCGCCGTGCCCGGGCCGAACACGACCTCACACTCCGGGACCTCGGGGAAGCTGCAATCCTGGGCGATCGGATCGCATCGCAGGATGTCCGGCTTCACCTCACCGCTGGGCGTGTCGCCGACCTCGAGCATGACGATGTTGACACCCTCTGACGCAGGCCGGTTCGGGACCTTCAGCGAGCGCCCGTTCAGCGTGATGTCGGCTGTGCCCTTCGCTGGCAGCACCGCGTCGACCCCCAGAACGAACATCGGGGCCGCTGCGCCGAACAGCTGGGCCTCGCCGCCTGGCTTGCCGTCCGCTCCGTCATCGAACAGGAAATAGGCGATCGCGGTGCGCTCGGGCGGAGAGAGCAGGGGCGACGCCAACTCCCGGCCGTCCACGCTGAGCTGGTCCCGACCGAACACGACCGCGCGGGAGGTCGAGTACACGAC
>JAUIAC010000613.1 GCA_030425545.1 bacterium
GGCTCAAAGCTGCGGTCGATGGCGCGGCTGTAGGCCACCGCGGCCGCCACGCCGCCGGCGTCCACGTCCGCGGCACACGACCGCCACCAGCTGGCCCAGTCCGACACCGCCTCGCGCCCGGCCACGTCGAAGAGCACGCGGGTCTGGCAGAAGAGCAGCGCGACGGGCGGCCAGCGCAGCCGCTCAGCCAGGGACTGGGCGTCGACGGTCAGCTGCCAGGCGTCCCGCAGCCGGGCCTGCCGCAAGAGCGCCTCTGCGCGCGCCGCGGTGAGCTGCACCCGGCCGTAGCAAGGCACCAGCCCGGCGAGCTCGGGCTCGAGCTCGTCGAGCAAGGTCAGCACGCCCTCCGGTCGGGTCGCCTGCAGCAGCCGCAGCAGCGCCAGCTGACCGCCGAGCCGCGCGATCGCCGGCTGCAGCTCCGCGCGGCGTGCGGCGCTCAACGCCGCCGCGAGCTGCCGCTCGGCCAGCTGCAGGCGCCCGCCCAGGGTCGTCTCCAGCGCCGTGAGCTCTTGGGCCAGCACCCGCGGGCCGACCGCGCGCGCCGCCTGCAGCGCGCCGCGACGCCGGGCCATGACCTGCAGAAAGAGCGCCCGGTCGTCGTCGTGCCACGCCGCCCACGCCTCGGCCGCCGCCGCCACCGCCAGCACGTCCGCGTCCACCGACGCGTCACGGACCCGAGCTGCCAGGGCCGCGGCGCGCGCCGGGTCGAAGAGCTCGCCGTCTGCGGACGCCAGCACCACCGCCGCCAGGGCCTGCGCGCGGGCCAGCGAGCCGCCGCTGCCCACAGCGCCCACGGAGAGCATGGGCGCCAGGATCGACAGCGCCCCGCGCAGGTCGCCCCGCACCAGCAGGCGCACCTCGGCCAGGGCCACCGCCTCCACGTGCCCCCCCACGCCCCGCGTCAAGGCGGCGACCCCTGCTCGTTCGACCTCAGACCACTGGCCTGTGTCCCGCAGGCGCACGATCGAGTGAGGCTCGTCGCGCGGCCCGGGCTCGCCGCGCCCCTGCGCCGACACGTCGAGGTCCCCGCCACCCCCCAGCGCGGCGATGTCGCGCTCGTGCGCCGCGTGGCCCACCCGCTCCAAGGCCGCCAGGGCGGGCCAGTAGCGCGCTCGCGGGCGTCGAGACTCGCCATGGGTCGGCGCCAGCTCCCAGCGATAGATGGTGAGCGGCGTGACCCCCACGGCCCGCGCGAAGGCCGCGCGGCTCTGCGCGCCTCGAACCTGCCGCACGCGCTCCGGTGTCCAGGTCATGGTCGTCCTCCAGCCGTGTCGGCCCGACCCACCCCGCGCCAGCAGAGGGCGAGGCGTCGGATGTTTGGATAACGCGACTTGGCCCAAACGGAAAGACCGGAAGACAAGTTGGATAGTTTGGACACTATCCGTCAGAGCCTCCGGGTGACCGTAGGCCGCGATCCGGCGGAGGTATCGCCTCCGGGATATCCGACTTTTATGCTTTGATTCTAGATATGTACCGAGGGGCACCGCGGGATGGCGCGAAGGCTGCACAAGCAGGGGGCGTCGCCACGTCGGCGGCGCAAACCTGGAGGTTCCCATGACCAAGCTCAGCCACACCCACCGTATCCAAGCCAAGCCGGAGCAGATCTGGCCAGCCCTCGCCGACGTGGGCTACGTGCACCACTGGCATCCCAAGGTGAAGGCCTCGCCGGTGCTCTCCGACCACGCCGAGGGGCTCGGCGCCACCCGTCGCTGCGAGTTCTACGACGGCACGAGCGTGGTCGAAGAGGTGGTCGCCGTGTCGCCCGAGCGCTTCGTCTCGGTGCGGCTGAGCGAGTTCTCGATGCCGCTCAACCACGCGGACGGCACCATCTCGCTGACCCCGGTGGACGCCGGGACGACCGACGTGACCATCGCTTTCGAGTACGACACCAAGTTCGGCCCCATCGGCTGGCTGATGGACCGAGTGATGATGCGCAACATGATGTGCGGCATGTTCAAGGAGGTGCTCGAGGGCCTCGACGTGCACGTGACCACGGGTCGCTACGTCGGCGAGGGCGGGGCGACCGAGGGCCGACCGATGGCGTCGGTCGCCGCGTAGGGTTGCTGCACCGTGTCGTCGCATGGTGTCGGTGCATCGTGTCGGTGCATCGTGTCGTCGCATCGTGTCGTCGCATCGTGTCGGCGCGGGGGGAGCGGCGTCTGCGCCGTGGGTTCGAGCCGCAGGTCACCGGCGTGCCGGCGAGGCCGGCTCAGGTCCCCGGCACGCCGGCGGTCCGGGGCGCGGGACGAGCGGCCTGGGGACGGCGGCGCTTGGACCTGCGGCGCCGGGTCCTGCGCGGTGTGCGGCGCAGGCTGTCGCCGGGTGGGCGCGGGCGCTGGACGCGGTAGACGCGGCTGAGGTCGTACGAGCGATAGCCACCGGGTCGCAGGCGGCGGCCTCCAACGTAGCTGAGCATCAGGGCTTCGTTGCGGCCGCGGTCGAGCCACGCGACGAAGATGGCGCTGTGGGGGTTCGCCCGGTAGGACAGGTTGATGTAGGAGAGGAAGTCTCCGGGCTGGATGCGGTCCGTGGAGACGTAGGGCCCCTTGCTCGAGCGCGACACGACCCGGTAGCGCTGCCGGCGAGAGAGCCCGCCCTCGGCATAGACTGCGTCGGCGAAGGTCCAACACGAGCCCTTGAACGCGCGCTGTTCGTCGATGACGAGGCGGCGGCCAGCGGCCAGCACGGCCCGCGCCTGCGGGGTGGCGGCGGCCTCTGCCGCGTGGAGGATGGGCAGCAGGGTCGGGAGCCACCCCTCACCGCGCCGGAGCACGCCGTGTCGCCAGCGTTGCGCCAGGTCGGTGCCCGCTGAGGTCGCTTGCGAGCGAGGTCGCAGGCCCCGGTGCGGGGGCGGCGCACCCGGGCGACCGGCGCGGAGCGGAGCCGGACGCGCGCCGCCGGGGCCAGGGCCGCGGTAGCCGGGGAGCTGGTCCGGCGCGTCGGCGTAGAAGAGGGGATCGTCGCGCCGCTCTGCGCCGCCACAGCCGGTGAGCGCGACGGACAGCGCGCTGGCGAGCGCGAGGGCCAGGAGGCGGGTTGGGGCGGCAGCGGCGGTGCGGAGATCACACATCGCCCACCAGACGGCTCAGGCAGCGCCACAATTCGACCAGCGCGAGCGTGTCGGC
>JAUIAC010000075.1 GCA_030425545.1 bacterium
CGGACGCCACCAGTGGGCTGTTGGGCGGCGAGGGCAGCGTGATGGCGGTGCTCTCGCCGCGCTATCGTCTCGGCCTCAGCGTCGCACCGCTGCAGGCTGGCCCGGAGGGGCTCTTTCGCCTGGGGACCCACGAGGGCACGACGGTCGACCTCGTCCACGGCGTCGGCGGTCTCTGGTTCCAGCAGGGTGACCGAGCGCCTGTCACCCTGGTGACCGCCCACGCTGGGCTGCTCGTGCAGACCCGCCTCCGTGCGGACGCGCACGCGTTCGTTGGCTTCCGCGCGATGTGGGCGAAGGACGTCGCGTGGACCGCGAAGAGCTCGGACGAGGGCACGACCTGGCTCGGGGGCGGCGTTGGCTTGAGCGTCGCGTCCCGCTTGGCGGTGTGGACCTGGGAGTTCGGCGTACAGCAAGTGGACGGCCCGGCCACGACGGAGAGTGTGGGCGAGGGCGAGGTCGTCGAGTTCGCGAACGACTTCCGCGTGATCATGTTCGCGCTGACGGTGGGGCTGAGATGACGCCGACCAGGCCATGGCATCACCGCACCCTTGGGCTGGCGGCCCTCACCGGCGCGCTGCTCACGCTCTGTGCGGGCTGCGCGCCCGGCGTCGCGATCCACACCGTGTCCGTGGCCCGCTACGTCCGCACAGACCCAGCGCCCCGCGCCGCGGCCTCCAGCGCGTCGGTCACCACCTACGGGTACCGCGTCGGCACCGTCGAGGCGGCCTCTGGCGGCGCCAACGCAGGCCTCGAGCCGTGGCCCGGCCAGCAGGCTGCCCCCGTGACGAAAACGGAGACGCAGCTCGGGCTGGGTGAGGCCGGCTTCCTCGCGCCTCTGAACGACACCTTCAGGCTTGGCTTCGTCGGCAACGTCGCGGGGTTCGGGCCAGACGGCGCCGTGGACCTGTGGCGCACGCAGCTCCTCAGCGTGACCGTGCCCATGGGTCTGGGGTTCGCGTGGATCAGCGACGGCGCCCCGGTGGTGATGCCCCACGTTGGCGTGGTCGTGGCCCTCGGGCCACCTCGCTGGCGCGGCTTCGTCGGGGTGCGCTCGTTGCACGTCGTCGCCCTTCCCCAGGAGGGGCGCGACGCTGAGCATCAGGCTCGACTCGCCGTCCACGCGGGGGGCGTGGTGACCCTTGGCCGCCTGCGTCTCGCGCCAGAGGTGAGCTACACGAGAGCGGACGCCTTGGCTGAAGATGAGATTGTGGGCCTTGCGGTCCAGCGTGGGCGCGGCGCGTGGCAGTGGACGCTGGCGCTCACCGCGCAGCTCGTCGCGCGCTGAGGTCGCCCCACACCGCCGGGTCGGCACATGCGCCGCGCGAAAAGGTGCGCTAGGGTTCCGCGACCGCGCTCGCCGCCTGACACTCTGGAGACCCCCATGCGCACGCCCCATCGCCTGTTCGCCCTCACCGCGCTCATGACCGCGCTCACCCTGTCCGGCTGCAGCAAGGAGGGGGGCCACGGCGACGAAGGCAAGGGCGCGCACGGCGCCAAGGCCGCGCCGGCCGCCAAGGCCGACGACAAGGGCGAAGAGAAGGCCGCCGACAAGCCCGCCGAGCCCGAGAAGCCGGCCGATCCGCCCAAGCCCAAGGGGCCCACCAAGGACGAGATCCGCCGCGCGCGGGCCACGGCGCCCGACAACGTCGCCAAGGCGCCCGCCGCCGCCAAGAAGAGCAAGAAGGGCATCCCCTACGTCGTGCTCGCAGAGGGCAAGGGGACCTACAAGGCCTCGGGCGACGACATGGTCGTGGTGCGCTACGCCGCGTGGCACGCCGACGGCAAGCGCTCGTCGACCACCTGGCAGATCAAGACCCAGGAGCCGCGCACGCTGATGTTCCGCAAGATGATCCCCGGCTGGCAGGACATCCTCGGCGACATGGTCGTCGGCGAGCGTCGCCTGGCCTGGATTCCCGGGCCCCTCGCGCACCTCAAGCGGGGCAAGAAGAAGGGCCAGCGCACCGTCGACTTCGAGCTCATGGCGGTCAAGCCGGCGCCCAAGCCGCCCGCCGATCTGCGCAAGCCGCCCAAGGACGCGAAGAAGACCGCCTCCGGCCTGGTCTACAAGAAGCTCACCGCGGGCACCGGCAAGGAGCACCCAAAGGCCACCACCCGCGTCAAGGTGAACTACGCCGGCTGGTCGCAGCAGGACAAGAACTGCTTCGACTTCAGCGAGAAGGGCAAGCCCGCGACCTTCAAGCTCGACGAGGTCATCAAGGGCTGGACCGAGGGCATGCAGCTCATGGTGGCGGGCGACAAGTTCCGCTTCTGGGTGCCGCAGAAGATCGCCTACGACGGCTTCCCGCGGAAGCCCAAGGGGACCCTGGTCTTCGACATCGAGCTGGTCGAGGTGCTGAAGGACAAGTAGCCGGACGCGCGCCCGCCCTCAGCGGAGCCAGCCCTTCTTGTGGAAGAACCAGGTCAGCCCGCCTGCGGTGACCGCCATGAGCCCCACTGCGGCGGGATAGCCGTAGGCCCACCGCAGCTCGGGCATGTTCCAGGGCGACACGGCGCCGTCGAAGTTCATGCCGTAGACGCCGGCGATGAAGCCCAGAGGCATGAAGATGGTCGCGATGATGGTCAGCACCTTCATCACGTCGTTCATGCGGTAGCTCACCATGGACAGCTGCAGGTCGACGAGGCTCGCCGCCTGGTCCCGTAGCCCGTCCACGAGGTCGAGCACCTGGTCGGCGTGGTCCCGACAGTCTCGCAGGTAGGGCACCGTGTCGGTGGTGAACGGGCCGCCCGCCCCGTGGATCAGCGAGCCCAGGGCGTCACGCAGCGGTCCGACGGCGCGCCTGAGGACGCCGAGGTCCCGCTTCAGCCCCACCAGCCGCGCGATGGCGTCCTGGGGCGAGCTGCTCAAGATCTCGTCTTCGATGCTGGTCAGGGTGTCTTCGTACTGCTCGAGCAGCGGAAAGTAGTGGTCCACCGCCGCGTCGAGTAGGCAGTAGGCCAGGTAGTCCGCCCCCGCCTGCCGCACGCGACCCTTGCCTAGGCGAATCCGCTGGCGCACCGGCTCGAAGCAGTCGCCGCTCTTCTCCTGGAAGGTGATCACCCAGCCGCGCCCGAGGAACATGCTGATCTGCTCGACCGCCAGCGTGTCGCCGGGGCGGGGCAGTCGCAGCACGATGAAGAGGTGGTCGCCATAGGGCTCGACCTTGGGCCGCTGGTGCACGTGGGCGACATCTTCGAGCGCCAAGGGGTGCAGGCCGTAGCGCTCGCCGATGCCGCGGAGCGTCTCCGGCGTGCCCGCGCCCACCACGTCGAGCCAGGTGGTGCAGTCGCCCAACGGGACCGGCAGCGTCGCGAGCGTCACGTCGCCGTCGAGCGTGAGCGCGGCCTCGTTGAAGACCATGGCGCGCTTGTCGAGCGGGCCGGCGGTCGAGGTGGGGTTCAGATCCCCCGGCGCCGCGCCGGGCTCCGGTCGCCGCGGGCTGCGACGGACACGTCTGCGTCGCTTCGCCTGAGACTTGGCGTTGACCTGGCTCACAGGCGCTCCCTCCGGGTCCTGGGGCGACACCGGGCGCCGTCGCAGGACGGGCCGCTACGGCTTCTTGGGTTTCTCGCACTTCGCCTTGGAGTCGTCCTTGCTGCACACCTTGCCGTCGTCGCAGGCGACCCCCTTGCCCAGCGGGTTGGCGCCGCACCCACCCGCCGCCGCGCACGTGGCGACCGTGCAGGGGTTGCCGTCGTCGCAGGCGGCGAGGCTCTTGGAGACGCAGACCCCGGACTTGGCGCAGGTCTCGTAGCCCCACGCGTCCACGCGCAGGCTCCACAGCTCGCCCGACAAGGGGCCTCCCACGTTTCCGAACAGCTGGGCGCCCTCGCCCTGGACCGTGGCGCCCAGCAGCACCTGCTCCTGCGCGTTGTTGCCCAGCGCGCGCAGCATCCGCGTCTCGCCGAAGGGCCCGACGCGCCACAGCAGCCCCTTCCACGGCTTCGACGTGACGGTCGGCTTGGCCGTGATCACCTGACCCACGACCAGCACGCTGCCGTCGGGGTGCGCGACCATGCCGTTGGCCCAGGTGCCCCAGTCCGTGCTGTAGCGGCTCTGCCAGCGCACCTTGAGGTCGCTCGAGAAGCCCACCACCCACGCCTCTGCGTGCCCGTCGACGGCCGAGTCGCTGGACCCTGCAGCTACGTACCCGGCCGGGGTCACCGCCACGTCGTAGAGCACGTCCAGGGTCGACTCGCCGACGTTGGCCTCGCCCTTGAACAGCCCCGTCTTCTTGTCGTGGCGGTAGATCCAGCCGTCGAACTCCTTCTTGCCGCCGACGTCTTCCGAGCCCACGTAGATCAACCGGCCGCCCTGGGCCGCGGTCTCCTCCGCCACGCCGTACAGGTCCTTGCTGTTGTCCTTTCCGCCGAGGTCGAAGAGCGCCTTGTCCGCGCTCGCCTGGCTCACCGTCCAAGGGTAGGCGGCGGTCCGCGTGTGGAGCGTGGGCGCCGGGCCGAGCACGTTCTGGTTGACCGTGATCAGCACCTTGTCCGGACCCAGAACGGTCACGGTGCGGGCCTCGCTGACCCCTGCACCCTTGATCTTCGCCACCTTGAGCATGGTGCCACTGGCGGTCATGTGACCCACGAGCGCCTCCTTACCCGCCAGCACGCCTTGGTTGCCCACCGCCAGCAGCGTGCCGTTCGGCAGCTCGGTCGCGGCGAGCCAGGTGCCCACGACCTGCTCCTTGAGCTGCCACTTCAGCTGCCCGAGCGCCGAGACCCGCGCCACCCAGGGTTGGCCGTTGCGCCGCCCGACTGCGAGCGCGTCGCCGTTGGCCAGGGCCGCGACCTTCACGACGCTCTCGCCCTTGGTCACAGCGAACACCACGTTGTGCAGCAGCGGCGCGCCGGCCTTGCAGACGCCCTTGCCGTCGCAGGTGTCCGCGGTGGTGCAGGGGTCGCCGTCTTCACACGCGCCGGTGTGAGGGGTCGACTTGCAGGTGCCGGAGGGCTCTTCGCAGAAGTCGGTGGTGCACGCGTTGCCGTCGTCGCACTTGTTGGACTCGCCGACGCAGGCCGCCGCGGCGTCGCACGTGCCTCCCTTCTTGCACGGGGTGGTGGCGCAGGCCGCGCCCTTGAGCTTGGGCTTGCTCGCGCACGCGTCTTTGCTGAGGTCACACCAGCCGTCGGTGCACGGTCCGCCGGCGTTGGTGCAGGGGTTGGGCTTGCCCAGACAGGCCCCGCTGCCGTCACACGCGTCGCCGACCGTGCAGTGTTTGCCGTCGTCACAGGGCGCGCCGCTGCCCTTGAACACCGGGGAGCACGCGTAGGTGGTGGGGCTGTCGGAGACGCAGATGGGGCTCGCGCAGGGGGAGTCTCCGGCGGGGCACACCACGGCCGCGCCCGCGACGCAGCTGCCGTCTTGGCAGAGGTCGTTCTGCGTGCAGCCCGAGCCGTCGGCGTCGCAGGGCGCGCTGTCGGCCTTGGTCCCGACGACGCAGGCGCCCTTGGTGTCGCAGGTGGTCTGCTGACAGGGCTTGAGCGCCAGGTCGGTGACGGTGCAGGCGGAGCCCGCGTCGACCGCGACCAGGGCGCACTCTCCCTGGATGCACGCGGCCACGTGGCACGTCGTCACGGTCACCTGCGACGCGCAGGCCTTGTCGCTGTCGCAGCTGCCACCGCCGTCCGCCGCGTCGCCGCCGTCGCCCGTGGTGCCGTCGCCGGTTGCGCCGTCGGCCGTCGTGCCGTCGCCTGTGACAGCGTCAGCCAGCCCGGCGGTGCCGTCGCCAGCCGCCCCGTCGTCCACGGCCCCGTCGTCCACGGCCCCGTCGCCGCCGAGCGCGGCATCGCCGTCGGCGTTCGCGTCCGGGTCCAGCGCGGCGAGGTGCGCGGCCACCGCGTCGTCGTCCGCAGTGTCCGGCAGGCATCCCGCGGCGAAGGCCAGCGCCAGCGCCCCCACCAGCCAGCGCTGCAGGCGGGCGCTGCGCCGCGGGGGCGTGGCGGTGGAGTGGGGCTCAAGGACGGCGGGTCGGTCGACGTGCATGCGGGCGGAAGCGTACGCGATGCCCCGCGCCTTCGCACGCCAGGGGCCGGGACGATCGACATCCGGCGGGGCGCTCCGTACCCTCCGCCCATGCACGCCACGCTCGCCAAGACCGCAGCCGCACCCGCCAGAGCTGGCGCCCTGCGTGGGGTCACGCGCGTCGTCCTGGCCTGCGTCGCGCTCGCCGCTCCCGCGTGGGTGGCGCCTGGGGCAGCGGGCCTGGCCACGGTCACGCTGGCGGCGACCACCCTCGCCCTGAGCGGCGTAGGGGCGCGACCCGCCCACGCCGTGACCGCCGCCGAGGCGGATCGCGCTCGCCGTACACGCGCGGCCGAGGCCCTGGCCACCGAGGCCAAGGCGCTCTTTCGCAACAAGGCCTTCGCGGCCAGCGCGCGGCAGTTCATGGAGGCCTACGCCACCATCAAGCGCGCCGCGCTGGTCTACAACGCCGCCCGTGCGCGAGAGGAGCAGGGCGCCTTGAAGCGGGCCGAGTCGCTCTTCTTGATGTACCTCGACCTCCGCGACGCCAGCGCGCCGGGCAAGGCCGACGCCCGCAAGCACCTGGCCAGCATCCGCGCTCGGCTCGCCGCCCAGGCGACAGCGCCGCGTCGCCCTGCGCGTCCGCCGGCCGAGCCCGCCACGGCGCCCGGAACCCAGCCCGCCGCCGGCGTGCGATCGGACGTGCACGTCGGCGCGCCGGCGTGGCCCCTCTGGCTATCCGGAGGGCTGCTCATGGCCGCGGGCGCGACCTATGGCGTGGCCGTGGCCACGTCGCCTGGGGCCGACCTCAGCGGCGTGACCTCGCCCTCGCTGGCTGAGGGCTACAGATCGGACCGCGATCGCTCGCGCACCCTGCGCGGCGTGGCCGTAGCGCTCGGCGTGGGCGCTGCGGGGCTGGGCGCCTGGGCCCTGTGGCAGCGCCTGCGGGCTCCGAGCACGTCCCCACGGCCCGCTGCAGCGTGGGCGCCTTTCATCGGCAGGCGCACCTCCGGCGTGCTGGTCCGCTTCTAACGCACCAGGCGGCGCCCGCGGAGGCGTCGCGCTGTAGCGTTCGCGCCACAGGCGCGACACAACATCTGCGCGGCCTTTGTCACCTGGGCCGCTGCCCTCTACTCTCCTGCGCCCGCAGGTGCCCCGCGACTCCCCGCGCTGGCCGGCACCCCCGCCCGAGGACTCCATGAAGGACGCTGTCGCTACACCCACCGCGATTCACCTCTCTGACTACCGCCCCGTCGCGTGGCGGGCAGAGAGCGTGGAGCTCACCTTCGAGCTGCACGAAGAGTTCGCCCTGGTCACGGCTGTGACCCAGTACACGCCCAACCCGGCCCACGAGGGCGGGCACGAGCCGCTCGTGCTCGACGGCATCGACCTGGAGACCGAGTCGGTGCGGGTGGACCACATGGACGTGGACTACACCCTCACGGCCACGGGCGACGGCCACGCGATGACCGTCGCGACGCCCGCGCACGCCTTCTCGCTCGAGATCGTCACGCGCATCCGGCCGCAAGACAACACGACCATGGAGGGGCTCTACCGCTCCGGCAGCATGTTCTGCACGCAGATGGAGGCCGAGGGCTTCCGCCGCGTCACCTGGTATCAGGACCGGCCGGACGTGCTCGCGGTCTGGACCGTGACGATCGACGCGGACGCAGCGCGCTATCCCGTGTTGCTGAGCAACGGCAACCTGGTCGACGACAAGACCGGCCCGCGCGACGCCCACGGCCGCCGTCGCCGCCGGGTTCGCTGGCACGACCCCTTCCCCAAGCCGAGCTACCTCTTTGCGCTGGTGGCCGGTGATCTCGACGTCACCGACGATACCTTCACCACCGCGAGCGGACGCGAGGTCCAGCTGCGCGTCTTCGTCGACAAGGGCAACGCCGACCAGAGCCACCACGCCATGGCGTCGCTGAAGAAGTCGATGCGCTGGGACGAGGAGGTCTACGGCCGCGAGTATGATCTGGACATCTTCCACATCGTCGCGGTGCACGACTTCAACATGGGGGCCATGGAGAACAAGAGCCTCAACCTGTTCAACGCGGCCGCGGTGTTGGCCAAGGCCGAGACGGCCACCGACGACCGCTTTTCGCGCATCGAAGGCGTGGTCGCTCACGAGTACTTCCACAACTGGACCGGCAACCGCATCACCTGCCGGGACTGGTTTCAGCTGAGCCTCAAAGAGGGGCTGACCGTGTTTCGCGACCAGGAGTTCTCGGCCGACGCGAACCACCGCGGCGTGCAGCGCATCTCCGACGTGCGGCGGCTTCGGTCGAGCCAGTTCACCGAAGACGCGGGGCCCATGTCCCACCCGGTGCGGCCGGCGAGCTACATCGAGATCAACAACTTCTACACCACGACCATCTACGAGAAGGGGGCAGAGGTCATCCGCATGATGCACACGCTGCTCGGCCCCGAGGCCTACCGGCGCGGCACGGACCTCTACTTCGAGCGGCACGACGGGCAGGCGGTGACCTGCGACGACTTCCTGGCCGCCATGCGCGACGGCGGTGGGCACGAGCTCGCTCACTTCGAGCGTTGGTACGGCCAGGCGGGGACGCCGCACGTGGCTGCGTCATGGGCCTACGACGCGGCTGCCGGGACCTGGGAGCTGACGCTGAGCCAGACCCTCGCGCCGACCCCCGGCCAGGACACCAAGCTGCCGCAGCACATCCCGGTGCGCATGGCGCTGCTCGGCCCGGACGGCGCGCTGATGCCCTTGCAGCTGGCCGACGAGCCCCAGGGCGCCGCCGTCACCGAGCGCGTGCTCAGCTTCACCGAGTCGACCCAGACCTGGCGCTTCGTCGGCGTCGCGGCGGCGCCGGTCCCTTCGCTCTTCCGCGGCTTCTCCGCGCCGGTGAAGGTGCAGTCGGACCTTGGCCCGGACGACCTGCGGCACCTGGCCCAGCACGACAACGACGACTTCAACCGCTGGGAGGCGATGCAGATCCTGGGGAGCCGGGAGCTGCTGCGGCAGGTGGCCGAGATCCAAGCTGGGCGCACGCCGACGGTCGATCCCGAGTTCGTGGCCACGGTCGGGGCGCAGCTGGCTGACACGACCCTGGAGCCGGCGCTGCTGGCCGAGGCCGTGCGTCTGCCCTCGGAGGCGATCCTCGCCGAAGAGCTGGCGGTGGTCGACGTCGACGCTGTCCATCATGCCCGGGAGCTGACCCGGGCTGCGCTCGCCGCGGCGTGGCAGGAGCAGCTCGCGGCCATCGTCGTGCGAGAGCACGCAGCGACGGCCGGCCGGCCCTACCGCTTCGTGGCGGAGGACGTGGGGCATCGGGCGCTCAAGAGCGTGGCGCTGGGGTACCTCGTCGCCGGTGGCGACAGCGCGCGGGCCTTCGCTCAGCTTCAGGCCGCCGACAACATGACCGACGAGCTCACCGCCCTCTCGCTGCTGGCCGATCGCGACTGCCCGGAGCGCGAAGCGGCGCTGGCCCTGTTCCACGAGCGCTGGAAAGACAACGCGTTGGTGATGAACGCCTGGTTCTCGGTGCAGGCCAGCTCAGCCCGCGACGGGGTCGCGGCGGAGGTCTCGGCCCTCGCGTCCCACCCGAGCTTCGACGCGGGCAACCCGAACAAGGTCCGCGCGCTCTACGGCGCTTTTGCCATGAACCCGCGCCACTTCCACGCGGCCGACGGCAGCGGCTACGCGCTGCTGGCCGATCGCATCATCGCCATCGACCCGGCCAACCCGATCCTCGCTGGGCGTCTGGCGCGCTTCTTCAACGCGTGGCGTCGTCAGGACGCTGCGCGCAAGGCCGCCTGCGAGCGGAGCCTGCGGCGGATCCTCGACACGGAGGGGCTCTCGCGCAACACCTTCGAGATCATCAGCAAGACCCTGGGCTGAGCCTGGGCACGACTGGCTGAGCCTGGGCGAGCCTGAATGAGCCTCTCCTTCGGCGACCTAGCAGACTGCGCCTTTTCTCCGTTCTTGAGGCCACGTTGGTCAGTCTGCTGGGAAGGGGAAGCCACGGCTTGCCGTGGCTGGGGGCGCTCGTAGCCCCCCAGAAAACGAAAAAAGCTAGCAGATTGCGGCGACAATCAATTTCGCCGCAGTCTGCTAAGGCTTCAAGCCCGGGTGCGCGGCCTGGATGCGCAGCACCGCGCCCACGCGCTCGATGACGTCGAGCTCCCGGGGCGCCACCTCGCCGTCGGTCGCGGCCGCCTCGGCCAGCGTCTTCATCAGGTCGGCGCGCGCCTCGTCACCGAGCGAGGCCGCCTCGAAGGCCACCTCGTCGCCGATGTTGACCCGCTTGGTCACCGCCGCGCGCTCGTCGTCGGTCAGCTCCATGCGCGCCACCACGCGCTGGAAGAAGGCGTCCTCCTCCAAGGTGATCGCGAAGTCGGCGACGAGCACCTGCGCGACGATCTCCACGTAGGTCATCCTCTCAAGGCGGGTCAGGCTCATGGAATCCTCCGGCGATGCCCGACGACAAGTGCATGGGGGCCGCGCGCGCGTCAAGCGCCGTCGCGTGCGCAGGGGGCTGCGGGAGCCGCTGTGTGCAGGCCGCGGGGGCAGCGCGCCGCGTGAGATTCAGGTACATCTGGTGGGTACCTCACGCGCTGGAGCGCCGTCTTCAGCCTCTCGTTGGAGCCTCGGAGCATGACCCGTCTGCGTTCGCCGTCGATGCTGGTCGCCTGCGTCCCGACCGGTGCGCCCGGGCGCGCCGGGCTGCGCGCGATGCCCTCCAGGCAGGGACCCGCGCTGCCGACCGCGCTCTTGGGGCTCACGCTGGTGGCGCTGATCGGCTGCGGCAGCGACTGCAGCGACCCGGGGACGTGCGGCGACGCCACCGCGGCCCCCGACGCAGCCGGTGCGGACACGGGAGCCGCGGACGCCCAGACGGCTGACGCGGCCGCCGCGGACGCGAGCGACGCGGGGGCGAGCACCGCCGACGTCTCAGGTCTCGACGCGCCCTCCGACGTGCTCGCCGACACGCTCTTCGACACCCTGTCGGACACCGTGGTCGACACCTCCAGCGACGCCTCCGCGACGTCTGACACCGGCGCGCTCTCCGACGGCGGCGCGGACAGCGACGGTGCCGGCGATGGCCTCGCGCCGACCGACGCCGACGCCCTCTCGGACACCCTCTCCGGCGGCGTCTGTCCGGGGCCCGAGCCGCCCGGCCCGGACACCTTCGTGGGCGACGTGCCGCAGCCGGACACGTCGAGCTGCCCGAGCAAGCCAGACCCCGCCTTCTTCAAGGGCGCCAAGCCGCCCAAGCCGACGCTCTTGGTGGAGATCGGCGTCGTCAGCGGCTCCGGCACCTTCGTGGCCTACACCAACGGCGACTGGGTGCCCATGGTCCACGGCGCGCAGGGCGGCTTCCACGTCTGGGCGGCGATTCGCGTCGACGTGCCTGGGGCCAAAGGCGCGCAGATCAAGGTGCAGGCGGAGACGCAGGCCTACGACGTCTGCGATCTGACTGGATTTGCGCCCAACCCGGTGATCTTCCCGACCCAGGTGGCCGGGGTCACCTACCAGCAGGGGACCCAGTTCGTGCCCGGGCTGCAGGTGCGCTTCGTCACCAAGTCGGGCGAGGCGAAGTCGTCGAGCTCCAAGGCCTTCTGCAATCGCTGGTTCGATCTGCGGGTGTCGGTGCGCGACCTGGGAAGCGGCGCCTGGGGGCAGAGGTCGGTGCGGGTGCGCACCTACGACACTGGCTCGTAGCGGGCGCCAGGGCTCAGCGCAGCATGGCCCGGACCTTGTTGATCATGGACTGCTCACGCGCCGCGACCTCGCCGTCGATGAGCGCGGCCTCCTCGAGGTCCGCCACCAGCTTGGTGTGCAGCTCCGGCGGGATCTGCGCGACCAGCGGGCGGATGTCGCCGCCGATGTCGACCCCGCGCAGGACGGCCTGCAGGTCGTCGCGCGACACCTGCAGGCGCGTGGCCACGTCGGAGAGCAGGCGATGCTCCTCGTCGGTGACCTGGAAGTCGGCGAGCAGCAGGTGGGCGACGACGGCCAGGTAGGCTTTGCGGGCTTCAAGCGGCGTGGGCATGCGGGCTCCAGACTGGGGAGGCGAGCCTCGCACAGACCCGCCATGGCGCAAAGCGAGCGGGCGCCCAACGCCACGCTGGACGCCGCGCACCGTGGCGCAGCGGCTAGGTGAGCGGACCGAAGCTCCATGCGCGTCCGCAGCGCAGGTCGCCCAGGTAGGGGCGGGGCGGCAGGCGCAGGAGGAGCCGGGGGCGCGACTGCTTCGTGGAGAGCGCCGCCTTGAGCTGCGCGGCGGTGAGGCCGAGCTGGCTCTGGAGCGTCTGCTGTCCGTCCGCCGGGAGCGTGCCGGCCCAAGCGAGCGCGTGCAGCCACGCGTCTTCTGCGACCACCGGGTCTTGCCGCGTGCGCGCCCGCTCGATCACCTTGGCGGCGCGCGCAGCCCGCACCGGGCGGGCCGCGGCTCGGACCCGCTGCGCGGCGGTCGCGGCCAGGCGCGCGTCGAGCTCCGCGTCCGTCGCGGTGGCCTGCGTACCCAGGCGAATCGGGGTGTCGACGTCGCCGACGCGGACGGTGGCCAGAAGCACGCGACGGGCGCTCGGTTGGCCGTGGCGCGCCCCTGGGCCGCAGCCCTGGAGCTCCAGGGACACCGGGACCGCCTGGCCCAGCGGGTTGCGCAGCGCGCGCGCGACCTGCTGGCCGATGTAGGCGCAGGCCCGGTCGCCGGTGAGCTTGACGCGCAGGTCCAGGCTGGACCCGCGGACCACCGCGAGCAGCCAGCGGCGTCGCTGGGGGGACCGCGGCGCGCCGAGCTGAACGGCCAGGCGCTCTTGCACCCATGCGGCGAAGGGCAGGGCGGCGCGGGCGGCGCGCAGGGCCTCGTGCCGCCGGGCCAGGTCTCGGCTGGCGGCCTGCCACGCGCGCACGCTCGGGTCGTCGGCGGGCAGCTGCAGGGCCCAGCCCGCCGCGGCCTGGAGCCGCGTCAGCTGGTTGGCCGGCGTCAGCCCGCGCTTCAGCTCCGCCCAGAGCGCGGCGCCGGCCCGGGCCATCAGCGCCTTGGCGCGCCGCTGCTTGGCGCGCGGCACCCAGCTCGCGCGCTGCATCCCGGCCGCAGTGGCAAAGGCGACCGACGCCTTGCCGGCGCGCAGGCCGGCTGCCAGCTGGTCGAGCAGCTGCTCGGCGTAGCGGCCTGCGGAGTCGTCGCGCCGGGCGAGCAGCGCGTTGCACGTCTTGCGTCTCGCCAGGGCCGCCTTGGGGTGGCCCGACGAAGAGCCGCGCGGCGTGCCGGGACCTCTCCCCGCCCGCCCGGGCGGCTGCGCGCGCGCCCGCGGCGTCGCCGCGAGGTGTTTGGCAGCAGCGTGAAAGCCGCTCGCCGCGTTGGCCCACTGCCCAGCGGCGGCGGCCGCCTGTGCCTGAGCATAGGCGCGCGCCGCGGCGCCGCTCAGGCGCGCGACTCCCTTGGCGTTTGCGGACGGGGCGGTGGTCGGTGGCTTCGTGACTTTGGGGGCGCCGCTGCACCCGAGCGTGAGCAGCGCCAGCGCCACGCTCGCCACGAAGCTGCCCAGCCGCGTCGGGCCGCGACGCCCGGCGGCGCGGCGGCGGTTGCCGTGAGCGAGCACGGCCCTGCAGCCGCCTGAAGGCTGATCTGGCGCGCAGTGGCGTGGGTCTGCGACAAAAGTCTGTGGTTCGGGCATGGCTCTCCGGCGGGGAGTGTGGCTGCAATCGGCCCAACGCGACACCCCCGGCGCACCCCGCTACGGCCGGGCTGTCGCCCCGGTTTCGGTCGTCGCGGCCCGTCGTAGGGGGGCCCGAGACGCCATGCTCACCGACCCACACGCGCGCTGGCTTGCTCGGAGTGGCCGTCGTTCGCTACCTTGTGCGACTCGCTTTGGAGCCCCCTATGCCGAACCCGCCGACATCCACCGACCTTCCCGCCGCGGCCGGCCGCGTCATCCCACGTGCGCTGACCCACACCCTCGCGGTGCTCGCGGTGCTGGCTCTTTCTGCCTGCGGCAACTCGAGCAGCGGCACCTACACGCCCGCGGTCGGCCTCCCCAACGGCGACGCGACCCTGGGTGACAGCGCTACGTTCGACCCCGACAGCGCAGCCCACGGCGACGCGAAGACCCTCGCCGACGGCGCCACCGCAAACCCCGACGGCAGCGCCGCGCAGGACACCGGCGCGAGCGGCCCCGAGCTCACCGGTCCTCCCTGCGCCAAGTCCAGCGCGTGCACCAAGCTCAAGGACACGCCCTTTTGCCAGCTCGACGCCAAGGTGTGCGTCCAGTGCCTGCTCGACTTTCACTGCAAGGACACGACCAACCACTGCGACAAGGCGACCTACACCTGCATCGAAGAGTCGTGCGTGCCCGGCACCATGGCGTGCCAGAGCGGCTTCCTGCAGGTCTGCAAGGCCGACGGCAAGGGCTTTGAAGTCTCGGCCTGCCCGGACGACAAGCCGGTTTGCGTCAACAGCGCGTGCCGCAAGTGTCAGCCCAACGAGAGCTACTGCGCCAAGCCCGTGCTTCCGGGACAGTCGCCCAAGCAGGTGATGAAGTGCGACGGCACCGGCGACAGCGCGCAGGTGGTCACCACGTGCCAGGGCGAGCAGGTCTGCAACAACGGCGTGTGCGGGGTGTGCACGCCGGGCGCCAAGCGCTGCAACGCGCAGAAGGCCGAGGTCTGCGCCACCGACGGCAGCGGGTGGATGGTCCTCGACGACTGCCCCAGCAAGGGCCTCACCTGCCTTGGTGGGCTGTGTGTGAACCCCTGCGCCAGCGACTTCAAAAGCGGCACCAACGTCGGCTGTGACTACTGGGCGGTGGACCTCGACAACGCCTTGGACTTCGCCGGCGGCAAGACCTACGACGCGCAGAACGCGCAGTTCGCTGTGATCATCTCCAACACGGCGGACAGCCCGGCGACGGTTCACGTGACGCGCGGCGTGGACAAGGCGGCTCCGGGCGCCAAGACCAAGAGCTGGACCGTGCCCGCCAAGGGCCTGCAGGTCATCAACCTGCCCGACAAGTCCTGGGGCATCGCGAACCAGAACCAGAACGGCAGCAACATCAACAACAAGGCCTACCGAATCCAGTCGAGCCAGCCGATCGTGGCCTACCAGTTCAACCCGCTGAGCAACCAGGGCGTGTTCTCCAACGACGCGTCGCTGCTGCTGCCCTCGGGCTCCATCGGCAAGGAGTACTGGGTCGTCAGCCGCAGCCAGCTGGGCACCAAGTTCCGCAGCTACTTCACGGTGGTGGCGTCGATGCCCGGCGAGACCAAGGTCACCGTGGTGCCCTCGGCGCCCACCATCGCGGGCTCGGGCGTGCCGACCATGAGCCTCGGCGGCAAGCAGGTGTTCACCCTCAAGCAGGGCCAGGTGCTCAACGTCGAGTCCAACAAGGAGGGCGCCGACCTGACCGGATCCTGGGTCAAGGCCGACAAGGACGTCGTGGTCTTCGGCGGGTCGGAGGCGAGCAACTCGCCCAACATCGGCAACTGCATCCCCAACCCCAAGAGCTTCACCGGCGGCAAGGTCTGCGCGGGCAGCACCAACGGCGGCGGGCTCGGCAAGGGGTGCACCAAGGACAGCGACTGCCCGGCGGCCTGCTGTGCGGACCACCTCGAGGAGCAGCTCTTCCCGGTCAAGGCCTGGGGAAAGACCTATGTCGGTGCGCGCCTGAGCCCCCGCGGCAAGGAGAAGGACGCCTGGCGCATCCTGGCCAAGGACAACGGCACGCAGGTCACGATTCAGCCGAACATCGGGGTCACCGTGCCCACGCTCAACCAGGGGCAGTCCTTCGAGTTCGAGACCACCGCGGACTTCGTGATCAACGCCAGCAAGCCCGTGCTCGTGGCGCAGTACATGGCTTCGAGCTACGCCACCATGACCAAGGAGAACCCCTCGTGCACCTCGGACGCGTCCTGCAAGAGCCAGCACGGCGTCATCGCCAAGTGCGAGACCGTGGGCTTCGGCACCAAGATCTGCGCGCCCATTGGGGACCCCTCGCTGATCCTCGACGTGGCCACCACGCAGTACCTCAAGGAGTACATCTTCCTCGTGCCCGACAAGTACCAGCTCAACTACCTGACGGTCATCGCGCCCATTGGGGCCACGGTGAAGCTGGACGGCTCGACGCTGCTCACCTCGGGCTTCAAGACCGTGCCGGGCTCGACCTGGGGGGTGGCGCGCCTGCCGGTGGGGCCAGGCAAGCACGAGCTGACCTCGTCGAAGCCGGCCGGGCTCTTCGTGTACGGCTACGACGACGACGTGAGCTACGGCTACCCCGCGGGCGCGGGCCTGTAGCGCCAGTCGGTGCCGCGGAGCGCCAAGAGGCAACGCGACGGGCTGCCGCCGGCCTTCGGGGCTGAGGACGCGGTGGCCGTGCCGCTGGTGGTGCATCCCTGGCAGGCCGGGACGCGCGCAGACGTGTGGCTCGCCGCAGCGATGCCTCGGCTGGGCAGGCGGCGCGCGCGGCTGGTGTGCAAGAACGGAGACCTACGCTCGGACGGCGGCCTGCTGAAGCCGGCGACGCGCGTGCAGCCGGGCCCCTTGACGCTGTGGCGACGCGCGCCGGACGCCGTCGACCCGAGCGTGCGCTGGCCCAAGGTCCTCGCCGACGCCGACGACCTCTTGGTGCTGAACAAGCCGGCGGGGCTCGCCGTGCACCCCTCCGCGCGCTACCACCATCGCACGGTGACGGCATGGCTCGAGCGCATCTTCAGCGCCGAGGGCGGGACTCCGACGCCCTGTCACCGGCTCGACGTGGAGACGTCCGGGGTGCTCGTGTGCGCCCGCTCGGCTGCGACGGAGGCGGCGGTCAAGGCCGCGTTTCGCGAACGCACGACGCGAAAGACCTACCGCGCTGTGGTGGCGGGAGCCTGGGCGGGGCCGCGTCGCATCGACCAGCCGCTCGCGCTCGCAGGCGAGCGAGGGCTGGTGGCCATTCGCATGGTGGCCGACCCGCAGGGCCTGGCCGCGCTGACCGAGGTGTGCGCCGCACAAGGGCTCCGCGACAGGCCGTGGACCGAGCTGGTGTTGGCCCCACACACCGGGCGGCAGCATCAGCTGCGGGCCCACCTCGCCCATGTCGGACATCCGATCGTCGGAGACAAGCTCTACGCCATGGGCGACGCGTGGTTCGACGCCTGGACCGGGGGCACGCCGATCGACGCGCTGCCGCCGCTGCCGTGGCCGCGGCAGCTGCTGCACGCCGAGTCGATCGAGCTCGAGCTCGGCGGCCAGGTCCGCAGGTTCGACGCTGCGTTGCCGGCGGACTGGCCGGTGGTGCGTTGAGGCCACCGAGCTGGCTGACGGACCACCTGTCTGTGGCGCAGCTGGATCGCGCTGAACCAGAGGGCGTCTCGACTCTCGCGTGTCGCTTGGTCCGCGTGGGTCGCTCAGGCTGTGCGAAAGGGGCACGCCGTCAGCCCGCGGGCACGTCGAGGGCGTCCAGAGCCGCGACGTCGTAGTCACAGCCCATGCGAACCAGCGCCGCGCGAGCCTCTCGCATCAGGGGGGCCCGCTCTCCGCTGTCCGCCGGCAAGGTGCGGAGCAGACTGCGACGACACAGCGTCGCTTCGTAGGGCATGTTGCGGCGCTCGGCCAACGCGAGGGCGCGGCGCAGGTCCGCGATCGCCTTGGTCGGCTCGCCTGAGATGGCGACGATGTCCGCCTGAATTCGCGCTGCGATGGGTCCGCAGAAGACCGCCTTCTTCGCATACCGGCCCAAGGCCTCGCCCAGTCGCGCGAGACGGCCTCGGTCGTCGGCCTCGTGACGTGCGCTCTCGCGCACAGACCCGAGGAGCACCTCGGCGGCGAAGACATAGGCGTCCGCCGCGTAGGTCACGACGATGTCGATGCCGAGGAGCTGATCCGCTGTGTCCGCCGCCAGGTCGCGCGCCTCGTCGTGGCTCCCGAGCCGCCACAGCGCCATGGCCATCCGGGCGCGGGACAGCGCCTTGTCCATCACAGTCAGGTGGTCTCGCTCCTCTTCCGCGGCGAGGTGAGCGGCGAGCTCGGCCACGCGGTCGCCGTACTGTTCCCGAAAAGGTGCGTGCTGCACCTGCAGAAGCCCGCCCAGAGACCACGCGATGGCCTGTCCGTTGTCGGTCGCACGGCCCAGCGCGTTCATGCGCAGGTAGGCGTTGGCCGCGTCGTCGAAGTGGCCTGCCCGTAGGCTGCACCGCGCGACACCCTGGAGCGCGAGCTGGGTCGACCGGGGGCTCGCGCCCTCCTCAGCGAGGCGGAGCGACTCCCGGAAGCCCGCGATGGCGCGCGCCCAGTCGCAGTTTCCGCCCCGGCTGATCGACACCGCCATCCAGGTCCCGGCGCGCCGGAGCGGGTCGTCGATGTGTGGCAGCTGCGCCAGCGCGCGGTCTTGATACGCCTCCGCCGTGTCGGCGCGCCGGAGGATGGACGCCAGCGTGGCCATGTTGCCGAGCGCTCGACCGAGGGCCGCGCCGGGGCCTGCCCGCTGTGCGAAGCGAAAGCCCCGCAGCACACACACCAGCAGCGGCAGCGCTTCCTGAGTGGTGTAGTAGGTGATCGTCAGCTGGTTGCAGGCATCTGCGACGGCGCGCATCTGCGCTCGCGCGCTCTCCGCTGCGACCCGCGGCCGCAGGCTCGGAACGCGACGCTGCAGTGCCTCGAGGAGCACCTCGCTCGCCGCCATGAGCGCGAGCCGCCAGCGTGCGTCGGGCAGCGGGTGACCCGCGAGCCGCAGGAACGTCTTGAGCGAGGAAGTCGACTCGCTGAGCCGCGCCAGGGCGTAGTGCGCCTGACCGCACTTGAGCGCACAGCGGGCCTGCAGCTCTCTGTCGGGGCCGTCGGCGCGCTCTGCGTCGAGCTGCGCGGCCTGGGCATAGAGAGACAGCGCCTCCGAGCTGGCGGAGCGCTGCAGGGCTTGGTCACCGGCGAGCATGAGGTAGCGGATCGCCGGAGGGGACTGTCCGGCTTGCACTCTGTGGTGCGCGAGCAAGGAGTAGTGCGGCGACAGGTCGTCGTGGTGTGCCTCGTACCAGTCGGCCACGGCGCTGTGCAGCGCCTGGCGCTGTGCGTAGAGCATCAGGTTGTACGTGACCTCTTGCGTGATGATGTGCCGGAAGAGATAGGCGGGCTCTGCCGCGTCTCGTTCGCTGAGCGTCAGCCCGGTCTGGACCAGCTCGTGGAGGTGAGGTCCCAGGTCGCCACGAAGGTCGACCACGGGGAAGACGTCATTGACGACCTGCGCGCCAAAGACCCGACCCACGACGCTGCCGACCTTGAGGGCGAGCTGGTCCGTCGGCGAGAGGCGGTCGATTCGCTGCGTCACCACGCCGTCGACCGTGTCTGGAATGCCGACGTTGGCGGCCAGATCGACGCCGGAACGTACACGCGCGGAGCCCTGGGAGAGCTCGAGCAGGTCCGCGTCGCGCATCGCCAGCGTGAGCTGCTCGGTAAAGAACGCGTTGCCTCTCGTGCGCTCTGAGACGAAGGCCGCCACGTCTTCCGACACCTCGTCGACGCCCAGCCGACGACAGATCAGCTCCCGCGACAGCTCGGGCGACAGGCTGTCGAGGAGCACGTGCTCGCAGCGCTGCAGCGCGAGCATGGCGCGCTGCTCGGGCGCTTGTTTGGACGGCTCCACCGGCCGCGTCGCGACCACGACGAGCAGCGGGGAGACCGAGCGCAGGATCTCCTGAAGCAGGGCCCAAGAGGCAGAGTCCATCCAGTGGCTGTCTTCGATGACCAACACGACGGCCGCCCCGGAGGTGTGGTGGCGCAGCGCGGCCAAGACCACGTTTCGCAGGGCAACGGCGCGCCCGTCTGCCTCCAGCCCGCGCGTGTGGGCGGTGTCTGGGAGGCCGAAGGGAGCGACGCTCGACAGCACCGGAGCGACGTGGAGCAGGTCAGGTTGCCCGGCGAACATCGCGCGCACCGCCGCTGCCCGGCGTTCGAGGCCCGCGTTGTGGTCCACCCCGAAGAGGCCGAGCACCAGGTGGCGGAAGGCGACATAGGAGGTTGAACGCTCGATGGCGTCGGCGGCGCCCTTGAACACCCGGAAGCCCTCGCGACGTCGCGCCGCATGAACAAAAGCACGCAGCAAGTGCGACTTGCCGACCCCAGCGTCCGCTTCGACGACCACCGTCGTCGATGTCCCGGCAGCGACGTCATCGAGCGCACGCTCGAAGTCGCGCAGCTGCGCCACGCGGCCGATGATGACCTCGTCAGCCCCGCGCGCGGCGTCGCGCGCGGGCCCAAACCGCCGACGCGGACGGAACACGGACACGGGCGCGGCCTTTCCCTTGAGCTTCAGCGGCGTCAGCGCGTCGAACTCAAAGTGCGCCGTGGCGGCGTCGCGGGTCGTCTGGTCGCAGAGCACGTCACCGTCGCTCGCGACCATGAGGCGCGCGGCGAGGTTCGCCGTGTCGCCGATCATCGTGTATTCGCAGCGGGCGTCGGAGCCGATGACACCGCAGAACAGGCGCCCGGTTGCGACGCCTACGGCGCACGGGAGGCCGAGCTCCCGCATCAGGTCGCGGATGTGCAGGGCCAGCGTGAGCCCACGGCGCGGGTCGTCCTCGTGCGCCAGTGGCGGCATCCCCAGCACGGGGATCAGCGACAGGCCCTTGTCGTCGACGCTGATCTTGTTGACGCTGCCCTCGACCGAGTAGACGAGCTGCTGAAGACGGACCAGGAGCTCCTGTGACTGCGCCAGAGAGAGGTCACTCCCTGGCAGCGTGACGAAGAGCACCGTGAGCTTTCGCAGCTCTGCGAGGAAGTGGCCCTGCCCATGCTGCAGGCGAGAGCGAATTGCGCCTGGGAGAAAGGTCCAGGCCGCCGCCGCCGCAGCCTCGGTCAGCGTGGGTGGCTCGTGCACCGTGGGTTCCGGCGCCACGGTCAGCTGCGAGAGCAGCGCCACACCGGACGGCAGCACCTCTGCATCGGCCTCGCCCCCGATGTCCGCCCAGGCCTGAGCCGACAAGGCGACCGCGCCGGGAGGGCACACGTCCGCGGCGCGGCCCGCGTCTGAGAGGGGCCGACCGAAGAGCACCATCTCCCAGCGCCCCCACACACCGCCCACATAGGCGCAGTCGAGGTGCCCGGCGGAGACAGCCACCTTCAGAGAGAGCGGGATGCCGTCTTCGCTCTCGAAGCCCCGCACGGCGGCCTGAACGGCGAGTCCACAGGCGGCTGCCCGCTGCACAGACTCGCGCCGAGCCTCGGCTCCCAGGCCCCGCTCCGAGAAGCTGATCACGAGCGCGTCGCCGGCGAACTTGAGCACGTCTCCGCCGTGGTCGGCGACCACGGAGATCAGCGCACCAAAGAACTCATTGAGCACGCGTGACAGGGTCTCGACGCCCGCTGGCCCCACGGCGGACAGCCGCTCCGTCAGCGCGGTGAAGCCGCTCACGTCGGCAAAGAGCAACGCGCCCGGGATCGGGTCCAGGCGAGCCTCCGTCAGGGGGCCGTCAACGGCCGCGACGACGCGTTG
>JAUIAC010000614.1 GCA_030425545.1 bacterium
TGGGACGTCATCGTCGACGACCAGGCGCGCTGCACCACACCCTGCTCTCTCCACGCCGACCCGAGCCGCCCGCTCGTCCTGCGCACCCGCGAGAGCCGCCCGGACCAGCTGCGCATCCCCGGGTTTCGCTCGGAGGTGGGCCCGGTGCAGGTGCTGGCGCGCCCCACGCGCAACGGTCAGTTTGTCACCGGCATGACCTTCACCGCCCTGGGCGGCATGGCCCTCGTCACCGGCATCGCGCTCACGGGAGCCGGCTGTTCCCAAGACGACGAGCCCGGCCTGTGTACCGCTGGCCAGATCACCATGGGCGCGGCCACCCCGGTGCTCCTCGGCGCCATCTGGCTGATGCTGGACGCGCGCGCCGACTACCGCGTGGTCCCGCTCTTTGGCGGCGGCGCTGGCGGCCTCGGTGTCGCCGGGCGATTCTGAGGGCCAACCCGTCAGCCGCCCTGCCCCACACCTGCCCGCGGAGGGCCCCATGAGCGACGCCGCTCCTCCTCAGTCGCAGCTCTCCAAGACCCTGGGCCCCCTGATGATCTGGGGCCTGGGCGTGGGCTACGTCATCTCGGGCGAGTACTTCGGCTGGAACCTCGGCCTGCCCGCCGGCGGGACCTACGGCATGCTCGCCGCGACCCTCTTGGTCACGGTGATGTACGTGTGCTTCGTGCTGGGGTACGCCGAGATCGCCTGTGCCATCCCGCGCGCCGGGGGCGCCTTCGTCTACGCCGACCGAGCCTTCGGGCCGACCTTGGGCTTTGTGGTCGGGCTCGCGCAGCTGGTGGAGTTCGTCTTCGCCCCGCCGGCCATCGCCTTCGCCATCGGCGCCTACTTCAACATCTTCTTGCCGACCGTGCCGCCGTGGGCCATCGCGGTCGCGGCGTACATCGTGTTTACGTCGCTGAACATCTGGGGCGTGAAGGCCTCCGCCACCTTCGAGCTCGTGGTTACGGCCCTGGCGGTCATCGAGCTGCTTATCTTTGCCGGCGCCACGCTGCCGCACTTCAGCGTCGAGCGCTTCACCGCGGACCCGCTGCCCAACGGCTGGGCCGGGGTGCTGCCCGCCATCCCTTTTGCCATCTGGTTCTACCTGGCCATCGAGGGCGTCGCCAACGTCGCTGAGGAGGCCAAGAACCCGCAGCGCGACATCGCGGTCGGCTTCGGCTCGGCCATGGCGACCCTGGTGGTGCTCGCGCTGCTGACCTTCTTCGCGGCGGTGGGGGTCGACGGGTGGCGCGCCATCGTCTTCGACGCGTCCGGCGCGGAGGTCGACAAGCCGCTGCCGCTGGCCCTGGCCCACGTGGTCGGAGACAGCCACGGGCTCTACCACCTGTTGATCACGGTCGGCCTCTTTGGCCTGGTGGCGTCCTTCCACGGCATCATCCTGGTCGCCGGACGTGCCACCTTGGAGTTCGGACGATTTGGCTATCTGCCCAAGATCCTGGGCTCGACGCACCCGACCCGGCACACGCCGGCCGCCGCGCTCGTCGCCAACATGCTGGTGGGCTTCGTCGCCCTTGCGACGGGACGAACGGGCGACATCATCACGCTGAGCGTCTTTGGCGCGCTCACGCTCTACGCCGCGAGCATGGCGGCGCTTTTCGTGCTGCGTCGAACGGAGCCGGAGCTCGAGCGCCCCTTTCGCACGCCGCTGTATCCGGTGCTGCCCGCGCTCGCCCTCGTGCTCGCCTTGGGCTGCCTGGTGGCCGTCGCCCTCACCAACGCGGCGGTCGGGGCCGTCTACCTCGGGCTGATGGTGGGCGGGCTCGGCCTCTTCGCGCTCCTGCGCCCAAAGCGACGGCCGACCTCCTGACGCGCGCGGCGCACCTCAGCGGTGCGGCTTGTCGAGCCGATCCATCATCCGCCGCGCGCGCTGCTCCATGTGGGCTTTGCGAGCGCGCTCGATGACGCGGTGCGCACGGCGCTTGAGCCGCTGCAGGCCCATCAAGAGCTGGGCCTGCTCCTTGGGGGCCAACACGCTGCGGAGCGTCGTGAACTCCTTGGTCCGGTGGTTCGACAGGTCCCGGCGCGCCGCGAGCACCCCGTCGATGGCGCGCTTGTACGCCTTCTGATCGTCACTCCCGCTGCGCAGCAGCAGGTGCATCGCCCGTGTGTGCCCGCGGAGCCGCCGCTCGAGCGCGCGTCGCTGCGCCTCGTGGGTCTTGAGCAGGGCCTCGACCCGCTTCGCGCGCTTGTCGTCGAGGCCGACCTCTTTGCGGAGCAGCTCCGCGCGCATGGCGGCGATGCGCGCGTGCACCCGCTTGCGCAAGGCCTTGGCCCCAGCCGTCGCGGCGGCGCTCCGCTCCGGGTGCAGGTCGTGCAGGCCGTGGTCGGGTCCACCCGGCGGCCCTCCAGGGTGGCCACCTGGCTGGGCGAAGGCCGACGACGACGCCAGCCCACACACCAGCGCCGCGGTCGTCAGGCTCAAGGCCGCGGCGCGCACGCCACGCCGAACAAGCCCGGCTCCGCTGGCGTCCGGTCGAGCCCAGCCACCGGGGCGCCCCGCGCGCCGGCCCGGAGCGCCGCCCACGCACACCCGTGAGCCCCTGTGTCGCTGCATGTTCATCGCTCCCTCACGTTCGCTGTGGCAACGGCGCTGCGCCGTCGGCCTCCCCGCCTCAAATGCTGCCCATCTCAAATGCTGCCCGTCTCAGATGCTACCGGTGTCGAGCAGGTCGACCCCAA
This sequence comes from bacterium, assembly GCA_030425545.1. Taxonomy (GTDB): domain Bacteria; phylum Myxococcota_A; class UBA9042; order UBA9042; family UBA9042; genus UBA9042. The sequence goes on from JAUIAC010000614.1 coordinate 2,683, forward strand.
AGCCGTCGAAGGCGTCGCCGGTCTCCGTGCCAGCCTCCACCCCGCCGAACACCGCGCCAGCCGCGGCGACATCCTCAACGTCGAGCTCATCGCCCAGGCCACCCAGGCCACCCAGCCCGGCCAGCGGGTCGTCGACCCCCATGGTCAGGGCGTCTTGTTCGACGCGCAGCTCATCGAGCGCACGCGCGTCGGCCACCTCGCGCCCAGCCGTCGCCACCGTCGCCGCCGGACGCGCCTCAGCGCCGCGGTCGGCCAGCCGCTCCGCTCCTGATCCTCTCTGCGACGCCGGCCCCTCAACGCGGGGCAGCCAGCTCAGCAGACCCACCGACAAGAAGAGCGCGGCCACGAGGGCCAGCACGCTGCGCCCCGGCCACACGGTCTCCGGCAGCGGTCGGCTCGTCGCGACCTGGCGCGGAACCCGCTGCGACTGCACGTCTC
>JAUIAC010000615.1 GCA_030425545.1 bacterium
AGCTCGGCGCGCGCTCGGTTGGCGGCAGCGCCTGCCGCTGGCGGGCTGGCTCCTGGCCGGCCTCAGCGTCGCGGGCTGCGGCACGCCGGTCCCCGAGGGCAGCGTGGTGCTCAAGCGCGACCAGGTCGCAGAGCTGCAGCGCCGGGCCGACGCGGTCAAGCGCTGTCGGGCGGACCTGCAGCACGCCGGCAAGGCCCACGCCGCCACGCGAGCCTCGCTGGCCGCGTCCCAGGCGAAGGTGGCTCAGCTGCAGGCGCGCCTCGGTCAGGGGTCCTTCAAGCCGGAACATCTGGGCGCCGCCGACGCGGGCTGGGTGCTGCAGCGGCCCAAGGTGCAGCGCGTCGCGTCGGCGGGGGCCAAGGCCAAGCGCACCTCGCTCGCGACCCTGCTGGAGGGGCGACGCGCCACGGTCGTGTCCTACTGGGCAACCTGGTGCAAGCCGTGCACCAGCCCTGAGGAGCTCGAGCTGCTGGCGTCGCTCAAGCGGCAACTCGCGCCCTACGACGCGCACGTGCTGAGCTTCGCCATCGACGGCCTCGACAAGATCACCGGCGACAGCCGCGCAGCGACCTGGTTCTACCCGCTGCACCAGCTCGACAATGGCCACCTGGAGACCCTCCCGGAGGGCCTGGTGAAGCGCACGGGCCTCGGCCTGCCGCTCTTCGTCGTCGTCGGCCCCAAGGGCAGGGTGGCGTGGCTGCGCAAGGGTCGCCTGGAGCCCGACGTGGTCAGCGAGCTGGTGACCGCCGCGGCGCGCATGGGCCGCGAGAGCTCGGGACGGCGCGCTCCCTGAGGCAGACCGCCACAGCTGCGACAGGTCCCTGCCGCTGAGACAGCGCCCTGTAGCTGAGACAGCACCTTACAGCTGAGACAGCACCCTACAGGTCGAGCGCGCAGCGGAATCCCACCATGGGGCTGACTTTGCCCGCCGCGCGCGAGAAGCTGCGAACGCCCAGCGGCGTCGAGGTCAGGTTGCCGCCCTTGGCCACGTTGCTGGACCCACCGCCGGTGACCTTTGGGTCCTTGCCCGACCAGGTCGACAGCCCGTTCGGATCCCAGCCGTCGAGCACCCACTCCGACACGTTGCCGCCCATGTCGTAGGCGCCGTAGGGGCTCTGGTCCAGCTTGTAGGTGCCGACCGCGCGCGTCGTGCCCCAGTCGCAGCCGGCCTTCGTCTTGCCCTTCATCACGGTCCAGTAGCAGCTCGGCGGGTCGCCGCCCCACGGGAAGACACGCGTGCCGGCCTTGCACTCGCCCTTGGCCTGGTCGCAGCCGCCGCGCGCGCCGCGCTCCCACTCGGCCTCCGTCGGCAGGCGCTTCTTGGCCCACTTGCAGTACTCGTCGGCCTGCTTCCACGTGACGCAGTTCACCGGGTGCTTCTGCCGCTTGTCCTTGTCGGCCCAGTTGCACGCAGCGTCGGTCGTCTTGGGCGCGCCAGCGGTCGGGTTGGCCTTCAAGAAGGCGCCGTACTGCGCCACCGTCACCTCGCGGACGTCCAGCCAGACGCCGGAGATCTCGAACTGCACCGCCGGCAGCGTGTCGGACCCACACGTGCCGTAGTTGGTGTTGCTGCAGCCCGCCCAGCCCTTGCCGGCGGGCACGAGCACCATGTCGTCGGGCTGCGCCACGCACGCGCCCGCGCTGCACTGCTTGCCCGCGCCGCAGCCGGTCCCGTCGGGCACGGGCAGGTGCGTGCACTTGTTGGTCTTGCCGTCGCACACGTCGACCGTGCAGGGCTTGCTGTCGTCGCAGTTGCTGCTGTCGGGCGACTGGGAGCACTTGCCGTTGAGCGGGTTGCACACCGGCTTCGCGCAGCCCGACTTGCCGCCGCCGCACTTCACCACGGTGGCTGGGTTCACGGCGCACTTGCCCTTGCCCCCCGACTTGTCACAGAAGAGCGTGCCGTTGCACAGGTCGCCGTCCTCTTCCTTGGCGCAGTCGGAGTCCTTGGTGCACGGGCACAGGTCCTGGCTGACCTCGCACTTTCCCTTCAGGCAGTAGGCCTGGTTGCAGCCGAGGTCGTCGTTGCAGGGCGTGGTCTCGCTCAGGTTCGTCTTGACGCAGCTGCCGTCCTTCGGGTCGCACGTGTCCTTGGTGCAGGGGTTGCCGTCCTGTTTGCACACGACGGCGCTGTCGGGGACGGCCTTGCAGGTACCGGTGTTGCCGTCGCAGTAGAGCGTTCCGTTGCAGGGGTCGCCGTCGTCTTTGTCCTTGCACGCGTCCTTGGCCGTCGGGTCGCAGCCGCAGGTGTTCGTGCCTGCGACACAGGCGCCCTTGCCGTCGCAGAAGTCCCCCTGCGTGCACGGGTCGCCGTCGGCGTTGCAGGGCGAGAGCTTGTCGGCGGGCTTCATCGCACACTTGCCGGTGACGGGGTCGCAGGTGTTCTTCGCGCACACCGTGTCCGCCCCGCTCGGGCAGGTCACCACGGTCGCGGGGTTGACCTTGCAGGTGCTGCTGCCGTCGGACTTCTCACAGTAGTACGTGCCGTTGCAGGTGTTGCCGTCCTCGAACTTGCTGCAGTCGCTGTCCTGCGTGCACTGGCACTTGCTCGCGCCCACGTTGCAGGTCCCCGACTTGCAGGTCCCGGGATCGGTGCACGGGTCGCTGTCGTCGCAGGCCTTGCCCTCGTTGGTCGCTGACAGCGCGCACTTGCCGGTCTTGTCGTCGCAGGTGTTCACCGCGCAGGCGCTGTCGCCAGCGTCGTCGCAGGTGACGGTTGTGCCCGGAATCGGCTGGCAGTTGGGCTTCTCGGCGAGCACGTCGCAGTAGTATTGCCCGCCGCAGAGGCTGTCCTTCGCGGCGCAGTCGGCGTCCTGGGTGCAGGCGCAGTTGGGGGTCTTGCCGGCGTAGCATTCGCCGTCCTTGCAGTAGTCCTTGGCGGTGCAGAAGTCGCCGTCGTCGCACGCCGCGTCTGGCCCGATGTTGGGCTTGTTGGTCGCCTTGCACTCGCCGGTGGCCTTGTCACAGGCGATCGACGCGATGCAGCTGCCCTTCTCCGGGCTCGGGCAGGTCACCACGCTCGACGGGTTCACCTTGCACACGTGCTTGTCCACCGACGTGTCGCAGTAGTACGCGAGGCACTTGTCGCCCGCCGCCTTCTTGGCGCAGTCGGCGTCC
>JAUIAC010000616.1 GCA_030425545.1 bacterium
GCGTGCAGTGGGGGGGCAGCGCGCCCACGGACCAGCTGGCGATCCAGATCGGCAACGGGGCGCCCTCTCCCGTGACGCCGTGTCCGCCGCAGGTGACCCACGCCACGTGGACGCTGTGGACCTGGCTGTGGCAGCCCTCAGCGCCGGGGACCTACTCGCTGCGCATGCGGGTGCTCGACAGCGCCGTGCCGACGCGGCGGCTCGACCTCGGTTGGTACAAGCGTGTGGTTGCGGTGTAGCGTCCAGTCCGCGCCGGGCTCCTTTGGCTCGGCCCACACCTCGTACAGGCTACCCGGAGGCTCCATGCAGTCCGCCCCGCTCGTGACGCGTCTGACATCTGCGGCGCTCGTCGTGCTCGCCCTCGTCTCAGTGGCCAGCTCTGCGCAGGCCCAGCGGGCGACCGTCGGCGTTCGCGCCGGGCTCAGCGTGCCATTTGGCGAGATGGTCCAGGGGGAGGCCATGGCAGACGACCTGCTCGGCGCCGTCCCGGTGCAGCTCGACCTGCTCTATCACGCTGTGCCGCGCGTGCAGGTAGGGGCCTACGTCAGCTACGGGCCGATGCTGCTCCGTGAGGGCGACAGCGACGCGGACTTTCGCCAGCTCCGCGTGGGCCTTCAGGGGTTGATCTTGCTGGACGCGCCCACCCGCAGCCACGGTTGGTTGGGCCTCTTTGTCGGCATGGATCAGCTCGGCGCGAGCGCGAGCGACAACGACAAGAGCATTCGCTCCGTGGTGCGCGGCACCGAGGTCGGGCTGCAAGCGGGCTACGCCTTTCGCGTGACGCCCACGGTCCACTTGGGGCCCTTCATCAGCGCGAGCGTCGCACGCTACAGCTCGGCCTTTGTCGAGGCGAGCGCCAACGGCCAGCAAGAGAGCAAGTCCATGGACATCAAGGACGACGAGCTCGCGTTTCACCAGTGGCTGAGCTTTGGCCTGCAGGGCGCGTTCTCGCTGTAGCGTCCGGCGCGCCTGCGGCTCAGGTCCCGACGTTCAGCGCCCACTTGTAGAGCCCACCCGCGAGCGGCGCCAGGGCCCGCGGCCCGTTGGCCCACCACATGCCCGCGCCCACCGCGGTCCGCGTGGTGTGGAACACGTGCCACCAGCCGCGAGGGATGAAGAGCACGTCGCCGGCCTGCAGCCGGCAGCGCCAGATCTCGCAGCCGAGGGCCTGCGCGTGGCGGGCCGTGTCCACGACGAGCGGGCCGACCGGGCTCATGTGCGGCACGCCGGAGAGCCAACCGTGCGCGCTCAGCGCGGCGCCGTGCTCCGGCGCCAGCAGCCCGACCTCCTTCTCGCCCTCGACGAGCAGGAAGAGGTTGTCGAAGAACTCGCGGTGGACCGGCGTCAGCGCGCCCGGCGGCGCGATGGTCATGCGCACGTCGGACCAGGCCGCCTGCCGGATCCGCCGCGGCAGCGGCAGGTCGCGCATCGCCTCGGGGAGCCACTGGCCTGGGTGCAGCATGGCGAAGCCGACGTCGGCGTCCGTGGCGGCGCGCACGCGGGCGGCGAAGGTCGCCAGGGGCACACGCTCCGGGCGCATGCCGGAGTCCGTGTCGTAGGTCAGCGTGCGATCGCGCACGGGAAACACAGGGACCGGGTGGCTGGGGTAGCGCTCGGCCAGCGCGTCGAGCTGCCAGCGGCGCCGCGCTGGCCACGCCGCCGCCAGACCGGGCAGCAGCAGCGGGCCGCGCAGGCTAAGCGTGTCGGGCAGGCCGTGTCGAGCAGGCACACCGCGCCCAGGACCGAGGTTGGCGAGCGGGGTGCGGGGAGGGGAGTCGGCCATGGAGTGCAACGCTGCGTGACGGGCGCCGCATGGTGGCAGCGGGCGCCGCTGAGAGGCAAGGCGAGCTTGTTCTGTCGTTTCTGACGGCCCGCTTGCGACGCGCCCTCTGTCTATGCGTCAGGCGACTCTCCGACGGGGACAGCGCGCCTCAACTGCGGAAGACTGTACGCGATCCGTGTGTGCCCACCGCCATGCAGGAGGCGGTCTGCACTGGTCAATCCCAGCGGTGGTCGGTACCTTCCAAAACGCACGAAGGACCGAGCTCACACCCTCCCCGCTGCCCCCTACCCCCCAATCGTCGCGCGCCCGCTGCGCGCGACGTGCGGAGTCTGCATGTCCCTGAACCCTACCTCCGCGCTGGTGACGGTTGTGTCGCTCCTCTTCGGCGTGGGCTGCGGGACGAGCGGCGTCGCGCCCTGTTCGACCCAGGCCGACTGCTCCGCCCTGGACGACGACAACCGGTGCAACGGCACCTTCGCCTGCCTGGACGGCTCCTGCAGGTTCGACCCCGCGTCGCGCGTTGCGTGTGACCCAACGGAGGACACCTTCTGCCGAACGAACCAGTGCGCGCCAGCCACTGGTGTTTGCGCGATGACCGCCGCTCACGAAGGCGCCATGTGTGACGACGGCGAGCCCTGCACAGCGGGAGATCGCTGTACGTCGGGCGTCTGCAAGGCGGGCGCGACCGAGCTCTGCGATTGCCGGGTCGACGAGGACTGCAGCGGCGACGGCGACGCCTGCAACGGGGTCGAGGTCTGTGATCTCCAGAGGTTTCCGCATGGATGTACCACCAAGCCGGACAGCGCCGTAGTGTGCCCGGACGACGGCAAGCCATGCACTGAAGCCCGCTGCGACCCCAAGACGGGCCTGTGCAGTCAGGCGCAGCGCGCGGACGGTGAGGTCTGCGATGACGGTGACCTCTGCACGCTCGCGAGCACCTGCAGCGGCGGCGTGTGCGTGGGCACTCAAAGCACCTGCGGCTGCAAGCAGGACAGCGACTGCGCGCACACCGACCTGTGCGCGGGCAAGCCGGTCTGTGACACGTCCGGCGGAGAGGGCGTCTGCAAGGTGGCCCCCGGGACCTCGGTGACCTGCAGCACCAAAGCGGACACCACGTGCCGCAAGAATCAGTGTCAGGCCAAGACTGGCGTGTGCACACTCACCCCGGTCGAAGGGGCGTGTGACGACGGTGAGCCGTGTACCCAGGGTGACATCTGCGTTGGCGGCAGCTGTCTCGGCGGAACGGACACCTGTGTGTGCACCAGCGACAAAGACTGCGCCGACTCTGACGACGGCGACCTGTGCAATGGCGTGCCCTTCTGCAACAAG
>JAUIAC010000076.1 GCA_030425545.1 bacterium
GCGAGGAGCGGCACCAGCCACGCAGCGCCGGCCAACGCGAGCCACCGCGGCCGAGCCAGATGCCAGCCCGCGGACTGCGCCGCCGCGACCCAGCGGGGCGCCTCGTCGACGACCACAGCGCCCAGCGCAGCCCCGAGGAGCAGCCACAGCGCGGCGACGAGCGTGAGCGTGCGGCGGGTCAAACGGTCCTCCGGCGGTGATAGAGCGCCCACTCGACCGTGAGCAGCCCCAGCGCCACGAGCAGCAGCCAAGACCACACCGGCAGGGGAGGACGCTCGCGGGTGACCTGAGCGGTGACTGGGGGCGGCGACCAGCGCGCTGCGGGCGGCGAGAGCAACGCCGGGCGCTCGGTGTCGGGCAGGCGTGTGGGCCGCGCCACCTGCTGGCCTTCCGCGGTCTCCCACACGTGCACCCCCTGCACCTCGCTGGCGCCGACCAGCTGGTCGCCTGCCACGCGCGCTGGCACCGCCTCGGCCCCGGGCGCGAGCCAACGCCACGTGGTCGAACGCACGGGCGCCTGGACCGCCCAGGGCTCCCCCAGGACCAGGGCCGAGAGCAGCCCCGCGTCTTCGCCGGCGAGCCAGTCGACGGCGTTGCCCATGAACACGGGCAGCGCATAGCGGGCGCCCATGTCCGTCTCCATCAGGTCCAACCCCATCTCCAGCCGCCGGACCTCGTCCTCACGCGCCACCAGCACCGCGCCGCCCCCGCGCTCGCCGGCGAGCACCTTGTCGCCGGCCTGCGTCGGCAGCAGCCGCACCTTGTCCAGGTTGACGTCGTGAAAGGTCACGCCGCGCATCACCGGGTGGCCATGGTCGCGCACCACCAGGTCGCCCGCGTCGCGGAGCGTCTCGGGCGCCGACCCCTCCGGCGGCTTGACCGCCATGCGCAGCGACGCGACGCCCGCAGGCGCCGGCTTGTCGGTCTGGTCCAGCACCACCACATGCACCGGGCGGGTCGCGGCCCCTTTCTCGGCGTCGCGAGCGAGGGCCGCCGGGTCATAGGCCTCGGGCGAGAGCTTGCGCAGCCGGTAGCGCTCGTTCGCCAGCAGCGCCGCCTCCAGGAAGAGGTTGCCCGGCGTCACCAGGAGCACGTCGAGCTGCCGTCGCTCAGCCAGCACGGTGAAACCCCAGTCGTCCCAGCTGGCCCGGTCCCGCCACGTCGCGTCGACCGGCGGGCGCACACGCGCGGCGAAGCGGCCGACGCTCAGATCGACGTCGCTGACCCGCAGCCAAGCACCCCCGCCCGCCGGCACCCGCAGGGTCTTGACCGCGCGCACCGACGCGTCGCGCTGAAAGTCTGCGACGCTGCGCGCGTCGCTCGCCGCGGCGATGTCCACCCGCGCGACCACCGGCGTGTCGCGGTCGTTGCGCACGCGCACCATGAGCAGCCCGCGGCCCGGATCGCCAGGGTTGGCGCGGACGCTGACGCGCTCGACCGCGAGGTTGTCCACCGGCGGCACGCCCCGTGTCTCCTTCAGACGCAGGGGGCCGACGACCAGATAGGTCACCGCGATCCCCGCCGACGCGGCCGACCCGCCGCGCAGCGGCTGGAGCGGAGGGCCGCCGTCCGTGACCACCACCGTCCGCGGGTGGCTCCGCCCCACCAGCGCGTCGGTCGCCGCGTCGAGCGCGCGCTGAAGGTCGAGGCCGCCGTCGCTGGCGCGGACAGCGGACACCGCCTCGTTGAGCTTGCGCCGGTCGTCCGTCCAACCGGTCCGGGTGCGGAGCCGCCCGGAGGCGGTGAGCAGGAGCAGGCGTTCGCCCGGTCGCGCCCCTTGGATCAGCTCCCGGACGCGCGCCTTGGCCTCGTCGAGCCGGCTCTGCCGATCGAGCGAGCCCGGCACGGGCAGGCCGTCGCGGGTCTGCATCGAGGCCGAGGTGTCGACGATCACCACCGTGTGTCGCGCCACGATCTCGGCCGGCTCGCTGCAGCCGCGCAGCCCGAGGTGGCCCTCGCCCAGCGCGCCCAGCATCAGGGCGGCCAACGTGACCATCAGCAGCCACGAGAGCAGCCGACGCCAGCGACGGCCCAGCTGCCGCGCCTCCGCCTGGGCCAGCACCTGCTGCCAGAGCCCGCCGAAGGGCACCTCGATGCGGCGGCGTCGCGGGCGAAGCAGATAGAGCAGCGTCAGCGCGGCGAGCATCGCGCCGGCCCACGTCATCCACTCCTGCCAGGTCAGCGCTTCGCCCATCACCCGAGGAACCCTCCGCTGCGGAAGATCTTCATCACGACGTCGTCAAAGGGCACCGACACGTCCACCCGCAGGTGCCGCGCGCCGACCTCGCGCGCCAGCGCCGCGACGCGCCCCGAGAGCGCCTCGAAGGCCTCGCGATAGGCCTTGAGCAGCGCCGGGGTCAGGGTCACCTCGCGCAGCGCGCCGGTCTCCACATCCACCAAGGTCAGATCGCCCCAGTGGTCGGAGCGGAAGAGGCGCTCGTCGCCCAGCTGCAACACCATGGGCTCGTGCCCGCGCAGCGCGAGGTAGCGGAGCGCGTCGCCTACCCCCTCCGCGTCGTAGAAGTCGCTGATCACCACCACGAGCCCCCGCCGTGGCCGGTAGCGGGGAAAGTCGCGGATGGCGTCGCGCAGGTGCGTCTCGCCGGTCATCTCCAGCGCCGAGAGCTCGCGCAAGATGCGAAAGAACTGCCCCTTGCCGCGCACCGGCCGCTGCGGTCGCGCCTGGTTGCCGGAGAAGGGCACGAGCGCCACGCGGTCCAGGTTGGACAGCGAGATGTAGCTGAGCGCCGCGGCGATCTGCAGGGCGCGCTCGAAGAGGGTGCGCTCTCCGGCCGGGGCCATGCCCATGGACGGGCTGCGGTCGACCAGGAAGTAGACGCTGAGGTCTTCCTCTTCCTCGTACTGGCGCAGCAGCAGGCGCTCCGAGCGACCGTAGACCTTCCAGTCGAGGTGTCGCGGGTCGTCGCCGGCCGTGTAGGCCCGGTGGTCGGCGAACTCGATGCCGCTGCCGATCTTGCGGCTCCGGCGCTGAGCCCGCTGACCCGACGACGCCATGCGCCGCGCCATGAGCGCGAGGTGCTCGATGCGGCGCAGAAAGGTCGCGTCGAAGAGGTCGGTGCGGATCGGCGGGGCTGCGCTCAGCGAAGACTCCAGGGCGAGAGCGGACAGGGCGGCGAGAGCGGACTGGGCGGCGAGCGCGACGTCAGTTGCCCACCTCAGCGATGATCGCCTCGAGCACCTGCGCTGGGTTCACGCCGTCGGCCTCGGCGTCGAAGTTGAGCAGCACGCGGTGGCGGAGCACGGGGGTCGCGAGGTGGCGCACGTCCTCGACCGCGGCGTTGACCCTGCCGCTGAAGAGCGCCCGCATCTTCGCGCCCACGATCAACGCCTGCACGGCGCGCGGGCTCGCGCCGGCCCGCAGGTACTGCTTGGCGGCGCCAGCCGAGCCGTGGGTGGCCTCGACCAGGCGGATCGCCAGGTCGACCACGTGGTGCGCGATCGGGCAGTCGAGCGCCAGCTCGCGGATCGTCAGGATGTCTTCGCCGTGGAGCACCGGCTGCACCTCGCGCGCCTCGTTGCGCACGGTCCGCGCGACGATCTCGTGCAGGTCCTCGCGCGAGGGGAAGGGCACGTCGAGCTTGAACATGAAGCGGTCGAGCTGCGCCTCAGGCAGCGGGTAGGTGCCCTCCATCTCCAGCGGGTTCTGGGTCGCCATGACGAAGAAGGGCTTGTCGAGCTGAAAGGTGTCGCGACCGACGGTCACGCGCCCCTCGGCCATGGCCTCCAGCAGCGCCGACTGGGTCTTGGGCGTCGCCCGGTTGACCTCGTCTGCGAGCAGGATGTTGGTGAACACCGGCCCCTGCTGAAAGGTGAAGGTCCGCCCACCCCGACCGTCGTCGGCCAACACATGGGTGCCCACGATGTCGGTGGGCATCAGGTCCGGCGTGAACTGCACCCGCGAGAACTGCAGGCTCACCGCGCTCGACAGGGTGCGCACCAGCATGGTCTTGCCGACACCGGGGACGCCCTCAAGAAGCACGTGGCCCCCCGCGAAGAGGCCGATAATCGCCCCCTCCACCACGTCGTGCTGACCGACGATGACCTCGCCGATCGCGGCGCGCAGCGTCTGCAGTCGCTCGCTGACCCAGTCGATTCGCTCGCGCAGTTGCGCCTCGTCCAGCTGGCTGCCCTTGTTGCTCATCGTTGCCCCTCGCCGCCTCGCGGGCGGATCAGCTCGAAGTAGCGCTTCACCAGCGCCTTGCGGCCCACAGGCAGGCCCTCGGACTCCAACATCTCTTCTGCGACCTGGCTGTATTCGGCGTAGACCTCGCGCCAGCCCTTGCGCGCGAAGCCCCGTTTTGCGGCCTCGGTGAACACCTTTTTGATGCTTGGGCCCTCGCCGTGCGCGCCCTTGACCTGCTCGGTGCGCGCCGGCGCCATGCGCTTGCGCTTGCCCTGGTTGGGGCCGCCTGCGCCCTGCCCGGCCTCCTTGCCTTGACCGGGCTGGGAGCCGCCCTGGCTCATCATGCGCATGCGCGTCCTGTGCGGCATGTCGCCTTCACCCAGGCGAAAGCGGCGCCCCTTTCCCCGCTGACCGCGCTGACCCTGCTGGCCGCGCTGACCCTGTTGACCGCCCGCGCGGGCCTGACGCGCCTTGCGCTCTCGCGCGCGCCGCTCCGCCGCCTCCCGGCTCTGGTCCTGGCCCGGCTTCTTCGGCGTCCGGCGCGTCATCTTCTGGTTCTGCTTCGGGTGCTGGCCGCGCTTGCGCCGGTCGTTGCGCGCGCGCCGCTCGAAGTCACGGCGCGCCCGGTCCCGCCGACCCGACTGGCGCAGGGTGTCCCGCAGGTCGCGCAGCCGTCGCTGACCGATGCGCCGCGCCTGTCGGGTCCGCTGCTGCCCGCCCTGCCGCCGCATCTCCCGCGCCGCCCGCTGCATGTTCCGTCGCAGCGAGCGCTGCATCTGCTGACGCGCCTGCTGGCGTCGCAGCTCCCGAAGCGCCCGCTTGCCTCGCTTGCGCTTGAGCCGGCTCGCCTCCTGGCGCGTGCGCCGCATCTCCTGCGCCGCCTTGCGCGCGTTCTTCTGCAGGCGCTGCAGCTGGTACTTCGCGCCCTGTACGTCGCCGTGCTCCTTGCGCAGCTGCTGCAGCTGTCGCCGGGACGACGCCAGCCGCCTCCGGTCGGCCTGCCCCAGCCCACCCTGCCGCTTGCGCTTCGCCTGCAGCCGCCGCACCCGCTCCTCGAGCTTCTTGAACTTGGCCGGCACCTTTCGATCGCCCACCTTGTCGGCGAACTTCTCGGCCACCTTCATCCACTTGCTGAGCTCCTTGTCGCTCATGTCCTTCTGCGCCTTCTGGGCGAGCTTCTCGAGCAGCTTGCCCATCAGCCCGAGGTCCTTCTTTTCGGCCGCGCGCTTGAGGGCCTGCCGCATCGCGCCCTCCGGCGCCTTCTCCAGGGCCTTGGTCATGGCGTCGGCGACCGACTTGCTCACGGCGCGGTCGACCTGCCGCTCCTGCTCCGCCTTGGCCTCGGCGCTCTTGGGCGCGCCCTCGCCACCGACGGCCGACGGCGACTTGCCAGACTTGGCGCTGCCGGGCTGGGCCTTGTCGTCGCGGGGATCGCCCGCGGCGGTCTCCGAGTCCTTGCCGGAGGCCCCGGGGCGCCGCTGGTCCAGCTCGCCCAGCTGCTCGAGGGCCGTGCGTTTGTCGATGCGGCCCCGCTCGACGTCACGCAGCACCTTCCGGACCTGACCGAGCCACTTCTTCGTCTCCGCGTCGTCGACCTGCCGCTCGATCTCCTCGAGCAGGGCGGCGTCCTGGCGGACCAACTCCAAGGCGTCCTTGCTGAGCAGCGCGGCGGCCGAGATGAAGCCCTTGGGCGCAGGGGGGACCGTCAGGCTCAGCGCCGCCACCTCGGCGGCGCCGCCGCTCGGGGCCAGCCACGCCAAGGGCAGCGCGTACGAGATCACCAGGCACACCAGCGCGATCGCCAGCTCGGCCAGCCCAGCGGGGCGCGCCCACGGCAACGCTGCGCGAAGGTCGACGTCCTGCGCCCAAGCGTTGGCGCGCTCGGCCTGCACCTGCACCCAGGCCGGGTCCCGCGCGGGCGTCGAGCTCGCCAGCTCCAGCGCGGTGCTCGCGCGGTCGAACCCCTGCGCCCGCGCGTCGAGCAGCCGCGCGGCGCGAAACCAGGGCAGCCGGTGCGCCACGGCCCACAGCAGCCCGAGCCCGGCGACCAGCGCGGCGCCCCACTCGATCCGCTGATCCATGTCCGAGGCGATCGTCCCGCTGCGGATCAACACCGCCAGCGACGCGGCCAAGAGCCCGCCCAGCGCGATGATGCGCACCGCTCGCCCAACGCTGCGCTGGAGCCAATAGCGGCGCCGCACGCCGCCGAGCGCGGCGAGCACCCCAGAGATCCGCGACCGCGCCTGATCGGAGAAGCGAGCCGGCTGCGCTCCAATGAGGCGCGATGCTGCGTCGCCGCTCGGCCTGGCTGCGTGCTGGGGCAAGGTCGCTCCTCTTCACCTGATCGTCGAGCCGAGGGGCTGCGTGTCCCCCGAACCCTTGGCGACGCTCGGCTCTTCCGCCGGGCCGGCCGCCCATCTCTGCAGTGACGTACGACCCCGGCACACGATTCACGGGCGTCGTGCTTTGGTGCCCGATCCACCCACGGCCGTCAATCGACCGGGCGGGGCAAAAATGCGCGACGACCACCGTCTGCGGGAGACGGTGGTCGTCGGCGAATTGCGGGCTGTGTCGCGGCGGTTGGCTGGCGACCTGCGACCCTGGCGGCCGGAATCAGGCGGAGCGCGCGTGCGCGGCCACCCGACTCAGCTGCGGCTGCGCGGCGCTGAGAGACAGCGACGCGAGCCGGAAGGGCCGCTACTTGCCGAGCAGGGAGATCGGCTCACCGAGGGCCTTCTCGAGGACCTTCTCGGAGTGCAGGCGGTGCGCCTGACGCTGAGCGGCCTTGCGCTGCGCGCCGGCGTGGCGGTGCTTGCGCTTGCGGATCTTCTTGGTCTGCTGTGTGGGAGAAGCCATGGTGTACCTCGTCTGGATCGCCTGGGAGCTTCCCAGGGGGCGCCGGATATGCCCGACCCATCGCAGAGAGTCAAGCGAGAAGGTCTCCGTGCGCCCGCGCTGGGCGGCGGTCCCGGGCAGGCCGCCCGAGCGACGGCGCCGACCTCAGCGCTGGCGTCGTCGCCAGCACGGAGGCGGCCTCCGCCGCGGTTGGGCCGCCTCAGAGCTCGCGGAGCTCGTCGATGATGTGCTGCTTGCGGCGCGCGTGGGCGTCCACGTTCAGGTGCGCGATGACCTGCCGCTCCAGGGCGGCGATCTCCGCCTGGGCGGCGGGCTGCGCAGCGTCGGCGAACTCCAGCTCGCCGTCGAGCTCCATCGCCAGGCCGTAGCGCATGCGAAGAGCCCGCTCTTCCGGGCCGGACAGTCCGGCCGTGGAGATGCGGCGATCGAGCTCGACCCGCGTCAGCGTCTGGGTCGTCATTTGGGTCTTGGTATTGGACACGAGAGACTCCGTGCGCGGATCCATTCCGCCTGTGGCGCTGAGGGTAAACCACCCCGTGCGTGCCCTCTCTGGGCCTCGCCAGCGTCGAATTCCAATGTAACGGGGCCGGATCGAAAGGCAATTTTTTTAGTGACTTGGAATCGTTCGCGGCGGCGCAGGCAATCGTTTACAGAGGTTATCGCAAAGGTCGCGGCGATCTCCGGTAACGGGTTGACCTGCCCATATCTGCCGTTGACCTGCCCTTACCGTCGGTTGACCACCGGTTACGTCTACCGGCGCCGACGGCCGCGCAGACCGAAGCGCGGGCCCCGACCTCCGGGCGCGTCCAAAGACCAAGAATCCGCTGTAAAACCAAGCTTTTCACACAGGACCGACGCCATGCACACGCCGGGTCAGCTGCCCTCGGGGCGCTTCAGGTCGAGCTTGCGGACCACGTACTCGAGCGACTTGCGGTGCAGCCCGGTCGCCCGCGCGGCCGCAGAGACGTTCCAGCTGTGTGCGTCGAGGGCTCGCTGCCAGTAGGCGCGCTCAAAGGCCTCGACCAGCCGAGCCTTGGCGTCTTTGAAGGGCAGATCAAAACGGACCGGCAGCCCGTCGGCCTGGGGCAGGGTCGGCTCCGCGACCGGCGAGGTGTCCAGCCGCACCTCGAGCTCGTCGCCGCTCGACAGCACCGCCGCCCGCTCGACGTGGTTTCGCAGCTCCCGCACGTTGCCGGGCCAGGAGTGGGCCTGCAGCTGCTGCATGGTCTCGTAGCCGACCGAGAGCGCCCGCTGGGTGGGCCCGCGGCTGCCGAGCTCGGTCAAGAAGTGCTGCACGAGAAGCGTCACGTCGTCGGGGCGCCGCCGCAGGGGTGGCAGCGCGACCTTGACCACGTTGAGGCGGTAGTAGAGGTCTTCGCGAAAGGTGCCCTCGCGGACCATGGCGGCCAGGTCGCGGTTGGTGGCGGCGACGATGCGCACGTTGACCCGGCGACGCTCGTTGCTGCCGACCGGGCGGACCTCGTGCTTCTCCAGCGCGCGCAGCAGCTTCGGCTGCAGATCCAGGTCGAGCTCGCCGATCTCGTCGAGAAAGAGGGTGCCGCTGTCGGCCTCGGTCATGGCGCCCTGACGGCTCGCGACGGCGCCGGTGAACGCGCCGCGAACATGGCCAAAGAGCTCACTCTCCACCAGGTTGCGCTGCACGGCCGAGCAGTCGAACACCACCAGCGGGCCCGCCGCGCGGTGTGAGTGGCTGTGGAGCGCCTCGGCGACCAGCTCCTTGCCGGTCCCCGACTCCCCCTGCACGAGCACGGTGACGTCCGTGGGGGCGACCCGCGCGAGCAGGGCGAAGATCTCGCGCATCTCGGGTGACTGGCCCAGCAGCTTGCCGAAGCGGGGCTCGCGAGACAGCGCGACCTCGTGGACCTGGTCGAGCAGCTCGAAGGCCACACGGGTCTGGCCGATGCGAAGCGTGGTGTCGCCGGTGAGGACGGCCTCGACCACGCGGGTCCCCGAGAGCCAGGTGCCGTTCTTGGAGTTGAGGTCACGGAGCCGGTAGCCGTGGCGCTCGCCCTCGATCTTCACATGGGTGCGCGACACGGCGCCGTCTTCGAGGACCAGGTCGTTGTCAGGGGCAGACCCGACATAGGCGAGCCGGCGATCGAACACGCGCTCGGTGCCTGCGCCGGGGCCGTCGAGCACGCGGAGCCGGTAGGTGGGCAGCGAGTAGCGCTCGGGCAGCGCGGACGTGAGTGTGCGGGTTGCGTCGACCATGGCTGCAACATAGCGGGCGCGGGGCGGGATGGAAACGCGGCGGCGCGCGGTGGGCGGCTTGAGCGGGGGCCACCGCCGGGGAGGTCTCGCATCTCAGCGCTCTGACCGTCTCACGACCCTCGTCGAGCACGTCTAGGGCAGCCCGAGCAGCTTGAAGCCGGGCACCTTGCGCTCGCGACCGCGCTCGACGCGCTCGTTGCGGCGCACAGCGCGGCCGCTGTGGCGATCGCGCACCTCGACCGCGTGGCGCCCCGCCGGCAGCCGCAGGCGGTAGACGCCGTCGCGGGCGCGCGGGACCGGGCGGCCGTCGACCCGCACGTCCGCGTCCACCGGCAACACCCGGAACGTGAGCGTGCCGACGGCCGGGCTCGCCGCGCGACGGCTCGGACGCGGCGTGCCGCGGCGGCGCGCCGCGTCACGTGGGGTCGGCCTGCGGCGAGCGTCCGGCGCGCCGCTTTGTGTGTTGGTGTCTTCGGCGGTGTCCGCAGGGTCCGGGGCGACCGCGTCGGGCGGGCCGGCGCGGGTCTCGGCGGCGGCGTCCCTTGCGGGCGTCGCCGCAGCCGGAGCGACGTCCGACCCGGCGCCCGGCCCAGCATCCGACGCCGTGCCTGCCCCAGCGTCCGACGCCATGCCCATCCCCGGGGCCTCGCCGACGGCCGGCGTGCCCCCGCCCGCGGCGACCGCGGTGACGTCTGCGACGCCTGCGCCGATGAGGCCCGGGGAAGCGGCCGCTGGCGACTCGCCGCGCGCTGCTGCAGACGGCCCGACCGGGTCTTGAGTTGTCACGGCGGTGGTTGAAGACGCCGGGCCGCGAGCGCCCCGGTCGGCGCGGTTGCCAAACCACCAGCCCACCCCACCGGCCACCAGGAGCGCAAGCACCAAGGCCGTCCGTAGCCGCTTGGTGCCCGGAGGCGAGCGGCGACGCCCCGCTTCGCTCCGCGCCTCGTCGGCTGGGGGCGGGTCGGTGCCCTGCGCCGACGGCCCTGGCGCAGTCGCCTCGGCTGAACCTGCGCTGCCGACGCCCGTGGGGCCGCCGCCCGGGCCACCGTCCCGCGGGCCGGACCCTGGCGTGGCCAGGGCAGGAGCGGCGGACGCCGGCTGAAGCGCCGTGGCGTCGGGCGCCGACCGGCCCAGGGGCAAGAGCCCAGGGAGGCTGACGGTCCCGGTGTGGGGATCGTCCGTCGCCTCGGTCGCGAGCAGCGCCGAGAGGGTCTTGTTGAACCCGCTGGCCTCCGCCTCGAGGCGGTCGAAGGCGTCGGAGAGCGCGTCGGCCAGCGGCGACTCGGTGTCGGCGACGCCGAGCGCGCTCAAGCGGGCCCGCACCAGCTCGGACGCAGCCGTCGCGTCGGCCGGCCGGCGCTCCGCGTCGAGGGCACACAGCCGCGACACGATGGCGTGCGTTGGCCCCGGAGCAGCCAGCCCGGACACGCGCGCGGGCAGGGACTGCCAGGCCGCCTCGAGGCCGCGGGGGTCTGCGACCTCCAGCGCGCGTTCGCCACTGAGCAGCTCGAAGGCGATCAGCCCGAGCCCGAAGAGGTCGACCCGCGCGTCGACCGCGTCGGGCGCGCGCACCTGCTCGGGGGCGAGGTAGGGCAGCTTGCCCCGCAGCGCGCCCGGATCCAGCTGCGCGCGCATGGCCGAGCGGGCGACGCCAAAGTCCACGAGCTTCACGTGACCGTCGCGCCGCACCATCAAGTTCGACGGCGTCACGTCGTGGTGGACGATCCCCAGTGGCTTGCCGTCGCTGCCTCGCCGGCTCGCGGCGTGGGCCAGCGCGCGGGTCGCCGCCGCCAGGACGCACAGGGTCGGGATCTCGCCGATGTTGCGGCTGGCGCGCGCGCGCACCAAGGCCCGCAGGTCGAAGCCCTCGACGTACTCCATGGCGAGGAACCAGGTCTCGTCCTCGCGGCCGAGATCGAGGATCTGCGCGATGTTGGGGTGGTCGAGCTGCTCGAGCAGCTGGCCTTCGTCGACGAACTGCCGCACCAGACGCGGGTCCGCTGTCAGCTCAGGCCGGAGCGTCTTGATCACGACGCGCTTGGAGAAGCCCGCGGCGCCAGCGGACTCGGCGAGCCACACCTCGCCCATGCCTCCCGTAGCCAGGTGGCGGACGAGGCGGTAGCGGCCAAACTCTCGTTGCACCTTCAGGCGATCCGCTGCGAGAGCCAGTCGGTCAGCTCGCCGAGGACGCGCTCGCGGTCCGCCTCCGGCTCGTTGTAGAGCTCGTGATAGAAGCCGGGCCACGCGGTCACCGTGACGTCGTCGCCGGTGATGCGGTTGCACCACGACTCGCCGACGGCGGGGTCGATGAGCTGGTCGCCCGTGCCGATCTGCGCCAGCAGCGGAACCGTGACGTGCAGCGAGCGCTCCTGGGCCTCCCGCTGCGCGGTCATGAACTCCCAGCCCCACCGGGTCGTGTCGTTGGGGAAGATGAGCGGGTCACTGCTGTACTCGGCCACCGAAGCGGCGTCTCGGCTGATGGTCTCCGGCGGGATGCTCGAAGGCAGGCCAAAGGTCGGCAGCACCCGGGACAGCAGCCGCGCGGCGGTCTTCTTCCACTCCGGCACGTCCACCTTGGTGGCCACCGCCGGGTTGCTCAGCACGATGCCCTGCACCGGCAGCGGCGCGTCGAAGAGGGCGTGGAGCGTGATCAGCCCGCCCTGGGAGTGGGCGACCAGGAAGAGCGGCCCCTCCCCCTCCTGCGCCGCGAGCGCCAGGACCTGGCGAAGATCGACGATGTAGTCGTTGAACGACTGAATGTGCCCACGCCGACCGCCGCTGCGGCCGTGCCCGCGCATGTCGTAGCGCAACACCCGCAGGCCGATGCTCAGGCAGGCGTCGGCGAGGTTCTGCTGACGACGCAGGTGTTCGCGATAGCCATGGGCCACCACGACCGTGCCAACGGGCGTCTCAGGGCGGTCCCACTGCAGCGCGAGCCGCACTCCGTCCGACGCAACGATGTGCCCTTCTTCCGATGTGGTCGCCATGTGTGGCCCTCCCCAAGGTGCTGACAGACGTGGCAGCGCGGACGGGGGAGGCTACGGCGCCACCTGACCCAGGGCAACACGGGCGCCTCGGTCTTGCGCCAGCGCCCCGCGCGGCGAGGGACTCTGGGCGAGGGCGGGGCCATGACGCGCGACGATTTTGCGGCCTGCGCGCGAATCAGCGACGCTAGGATGGTCTCGGCCACCCTCGAACGCGACCACCCCGCCCTCGGAGCCCTCATGCGACGAACGCTCTCCCTTGTGTCAGGCGCGCTGTGCGGACTGTTGGCGCTCTCAGGCTGCGATCCCTTCGGCTTCGAGGAGATCCCCTTGGCGTGCGACATCCTGGCAGACACCGGCTGCGCGGACGGACAGACCTGCATCAACGTCGACGAGCCCACCTGCGTCACCGCGGGTGCCGGCCTGCACGGCGTCGGCTGCGTCAAGGACGAGGACTGCGCCCGACTGCACCTGTGCGTGAAGGGGACGAACGGCTCTCGCACCTGCCAGCGCCGCTGCGACCTGCGCAAGCCCGACAGCTGTGCGGAGGCCGGCAAGGCCGACGGCAACGAGGCGCTGGCCTCGGCGGCGTGCCTCTGGGTGACCGCCAACGGCGCGCGAAACCTGGGCTACTGCACCGCACCCCAGTGCAGCCCGGCGTCGAACGAGGGCTGCACCGACGAGCAGAAGTGCGTGGGTGGCATCGAGCCGCGCTGTGAGCCTGCAAACAAGGAGGTCACGGTCACCATCGACGGCAAGGAGGTCACGTACAAGTACGGCCAGGTGGCGCTCGGCGGCGACTGCAGCGGGCCCGGCAACTGCGTGCTCGGCGGCGTGTGCGCGGGCGTGGAGGCCGACGACGGCAGCGCACAGCAGCGCTGTCTGAAGTCGTGCAAGGTCGCGGTCGACGGCGTCCCCGCGAAGGCCAGCGAAGGCTGCCAGGAAGACTACGCGTGCAAGGCGCTGACCTTCGTCCCACAGGGGCGCAGCAGCCCACGGTCGATGCCGGCGGGGCAAGGGTTCTGCGGGCTCAAGCACTGCAACGCCGTCACCAACGCTGGCTGCAAGTCGGTGAACAAGTGTGTCGGCAGCTCGACGCCCTACTGCGCTGCGCCGGGGGACACCAAGCTGCTCGAACAGTGCTTCAAGCTCTCGGACTGCGACGCGTCGACGACGTGCGTGGCCGGCCCGACCAAGGCGCTGTGCGTGCAGAAGTGTGACACCAGCGGCACCGTCGCCGGCAAGGGCTGCCCGCAGGACCAGAAGTGCTACACGCTCCTCGACGAAGAGCAGAAGCCACGCCCCAACCACCTGGGCTACTGCGGGCCCAAGTCCTGAGCGTGACGCCCCTGCCCCCGTGGTCGGAGCCCGCGCCCCCACAGAGGCTGCGTGGCGCCGTCGCGAAGGCCGCGGCGCGCGGGCTCATCGCCCTGGTGTGCGTGGGCTGCACGCACCATGTACGCGCGCCGACGCCGGATCGCCTGGGGACCGCGCCGGTGCCGCCGGCGCCGCGCGACTCGGAGCTCTTGGTCGCAGCGCGGCTGAGCTACGGCACGCTGAGCGCGTTGGTCGACGCCGCCCGCGTCGCGCCCTACACCACAGGCCAACGCAGCCCCCTCGCGACGTGGCGGCTGAGCGCACAACAGCTCCCGGGTGCGGTGGTGCGCAGCGACGCCAACCGGGTGTGCGTTCAGGTGCCCTTCGCCGGCGCGGGGCTCATCGAGCTGATGGGGCGCTCGCTGAAGCGCACGGTGCAGGCACAGGTCGAGGTGTGCGCCACGCCGCGGCTCAACCCCGACGCCGTGCTCTCGCTCCGGGACCCCGCCGTGCGCGTGACCACCGAAGCGGGGCGGGTGGCGCTCAACAGCCGCGTGCTCGTGACCGCGCTCTCCGGGTGGCTGAACGACAAGGCGGGACCCGCGGTGGCGCGGCGGCTGACGACCCTTCGCGTGCCCCTGCGGCCCAAGCTGGCGCCCCTCGCAGAGCGGCTCACGCGCATCGTGGACCTGGGTCAGGGCGCATGCCTGCGGCCCCGGGCGAGCGAGATCATCGTCGGCCAACCGGCGGTCGAGCCGCACGCGCTTCGCTTTGCCGCCGTGATTCGGGGTCGACCGAGCGTGGAGCTGCCGTGTGGCCGAGACCTACGCCCGCCGAGCGCGCCGCACGTCGCCGCCGCGCTGACGGTGGAGCAACGGCCCACGCGCCTCAGCTTCCCGGTGGCGGTGAGCCTGGCGACCGCACGCGCGGCGCTGCTGAAGGCCCTGGCCAAGCCGATTCGCTGGCGCGGTGGGGCGGTCCGGGTCACCGACGTCACGCTCACCACGAGCGCAGGGGCTGTGCTGGCGCGGCTGCACATCGACGGCCACGCCACGACGCGTGTGTGGGGCATCGAGTCGCGTCGCGACGTGCGGGGTGAGGTGTTGATCTGGGGTCGACCGACGATCCGGGACGGGCGCGCTGGGCTGACCGACGTCCGGCTCGTGGTGGAGCTCGACGACGCCCTGGCCGAGCTGGGCGTGGCGCTGCGTCGGTCGGCGCTCCAGACGACGGTGGCCCGCCACCTGAGCCTGCCGACCCGCACGGTGACGCAGCGAGCTCAGGCGCTGGTCGCGCGTCTCGGCGCCGCGCTGAAGGTGAAGGGCGTCCCGGTGCCGGTGCGGGTGGACACCCGTCGGTTGCAGGCGACGGCAGCGCGCGCGCTCCCGGGTTGGCTGGTGGTCGACGTCGACTTCGAAGGCTGGGTCGTGCTCGCGCCCGGCACCAGCGCGCCCCGCACCAGCGCGCCCTCGCGCCCGCTGCGGTAGCGCGCCGGGCCAGCGTTGGACCGTGGCCTGTCGACGCAGCGGCGCCGGCGGCGCGAGACGGCGCGGCGCCTTCGGTCCGTTGCGCGCTACTTGGCCGCGGGCTTCCCCGCCACGGGCACAGTCGGCACCTTCGCACCGGGGACCGTGGGCGCGGCCCCTGCGGCGGGCGCCTTGGCCGGCTCGGTCGGAACGACCGGCTCTGGCGGGTCGCCGGTCGGCCCGTCGGGCACCAGCGGCGCGGGCACGCCTGCGCCGGCGGGCGCCGCTTTCGCGGGCACGGGCGCGTCCGGGCTGGCTGCGACTGGCGCGTCCTCGACCTTCGGCGGCGGCGGACGCGTCAACGTGAAGCTGCCCTTCTGCTTCTTGAACCCGACCTCGCCGGTGTAGGTGCACTGCTGCAGATCGCTGCCCGCGCGACAGTCGAGCCGCAGCCAGTCCTGACCCTGCGACGCGTTGACGTGCACGCGATCGCCGTCGATGTTTCCGGTCGCGGGCAGCGTCACCGCGGGCCGCTTGCGCCGCTTGGCCACCGTGACCGTGCCAGAGAGCTTGCCGCCGCTCGCCTTGAGGGTGACCGCGCCCTTGGAGGTGCCGCTGAGCTTGCCCTGGTAGGCGCCCTCGGCGGCCAGCTGCGCCGCCTTGATCCGGGGGTCCGGGCAGGCCTTGGCTCGCGCCGCGTGGATCTGCGCCTGGACCTTGGGCAGCTTCGCCATGACCAGCCCGAGCTCCGCAAACTGGCGCGCGTCGAAGTCGTACTGCTGGAACACCCCCACCGCGGCGCGGGCATGGGCGATCTCGTCGATGTCGCCGCCGGGCTTGCGGTGCTGCTCCTGCAGACACGTGATCGCGACGAAGGCCGAGACGTAGCGGCTCACCAGCTTGGCGTCGACCAAGCCGAGCTTCGGGGCCCAGGCGCAGGCCTCGACGTCCCTGTCCATCGCGTCCTTCCAAGGCTTCCAGCCCTCGGCGACGGGCACGTCGGCGCTGTACGCGGCCATGATCTTGTTGTCGGCGCCGGGATCCAGCCCGTTGCGGCCGTTGGGCGTCTGGTTGATGGGCGCTTCGTCAGCGGGGCCGGGTTTGGGGGCCGCCGGCGCCTCAGCGCCCTTGGCGCCCTGCTTGGGGTCCCCCTTGGCTGGCGCCGCCGCCTTGGCGTCCCCCTTGGGCGCGGCGGCGGGCTTGGGGGCGGACTTCGGCGGCTGATAGGGCCGGCCAGCCAGGAAGTCAATGGCGACCGTGTGGGCGTCGACGTCGGACTCGCCATGCTTCAGCGCGCACCGCTCGATGACGCGAGCCTGCAGCAGCTTCTCGACGCGCAGCTGGACCTTGGGAGGCTGGGGCTTCGGGGCCGGCTTGGGCTTGGCCGGCTCCGCCTTCGCCGCCCCAGCGCTCGGCTTCTCGGCCGCCTTCTTCGGTGTCTTGTCGCCGCACCCGGCCAGAGCCAGGGCGGCCGACACGGCGCATGCCGCGACGCGAGAAACTGGTACGCTCAGCTGCATAGACGACCTCCCTCGAAGGCTCCCGCGGAGGCCGCTGGAGCCAGTGCAGTGTGCCACCCGAACCCAACCAAGCAAAGGCGAGCGGGCGAATCCCGGGCCGCCAGCCGGCCCCGTGGCGCCGTGTGGGGCACCTGGGGTTGGAGCGCTCGATGGCGGCGCGCGCGCGGGACCCTGGGGCGCAGTCTCACGGTGTCGCGGCGTGGCGCGCTCCGGTTGACGTCCGAAGCGACGTGGCGGGCGCCCAGCGCCGCGTCGAGCTGGCTGGGCAGGCGGGGTCCGCACCGGCGACGCCTGGCCCTGAGCGCGCTGTGCCTGGCCCTCCTCTGCGCAGTGACTGGCTGCGTCAGCGATCCCCCGTCCCTGGTGGTGGCCGACCTGGGCGACCACGACGTCCAGGTCGGGATCCCCTTCGCCCTGCCGCTCCAGGCCCTGCGCTCGCGCGGCGTGGTCCGCTGGTCGCTCCAGCAGGGTCCCGCAGACATGGTGGTGCTCGACGTCGACGGGCTGCCTCACCTGGTGTGGGTGGCGACCGCGTTCGACCTCGCGCTGGTCATGCCCGGGGAGCCCCGAGCGCCGGGCCCCACCCAGGACCTGCGCGTCCAGGCCTGCGACGAAGCGTCTCGCTGCACGACGACCCAGGGCACCGTGCGCGCTGTGCCGACGCCCGCGCCGGTCAGCCCCACGGGACACGACGGATGACGGGCCGGCGGGCGCAGCGACGGCCGTGACGACATGACGGTCGCGCTCGGTGAGACTCTGCTAGCCTCCCGCCCGATGATCGGCCTGTCCCACCGCCCCGCCACGTCTGACCCGGCACACGCCCGCCGTCCGCGTGGCGGAGAGACCCGGCGCACACGCTGGGCGTGGCGTGCGCTCGTGACGGTCGCCGTGCTGGTCCCTGCGCTCGGGTCGCCCCAACCGGCGCAGGCCCGCCGCCCCAGCCGGTCCACCCTCCAGCTGGCCGCGCTGCAGGTGGGGTCGCTCTCCGGGGTGCAGCGCTCGGCGCTGAGCTCCTGGTCCCAAGAGGTGCGCCTCAGGACCAGCGTTCGCATCGCCCAGGAGGCCGCGGTGGTGTCCGCGAAGTCGTCCAAGGTGCTGCGCTATCCGATGTTGCTCCTGGCTGGCGACCGCGGCCTCGGCAAGGTCTCAGCGGCCGAGGTGACGCGGCTTCGAGAGCACCTGACCACGGGCGGGCTCCTGCTGATCGACGACACCGGGCGCAGCGGCACCTCACCGGCCTTCGACACGGATGTCCGGGCGTTGGTCCGCCGGCTCATGGGCCGCGCCCTGGTCCGTGTCCCGCGCGGCGACGTGGTGTATCGCACCTTCTACCGGCTCGACCGGCCCGTGGGGCGCCGGGCGACGGTCGACCACCTCGAGGGGGTGCGGGTCGGCAAGCGCTGGGCGGTGCTCTACCACCGCAACGACCTGCACGGCGCCTTTCTGCGCGCAGCCACCGGGGGCCCGGCCCTGCCCGCGCTGCCCGGCGGAGAGCGCCAACGCGAGATGGCCTGGCGCCTCGGCGTGAACCTCGTGGTCTACGCGCTGTGCCTCGACTACAAGGACGATCACACCCACGTCGGCCACCTGCTCCGACGGCGGCGCGGGCGTTGAGCGACCCGGGCGCGAGCCATGGCGCCGTCGTGGGCGCCCACCTGGAGTGGACGCTCAGCTGGGGGTGGGCTCCACGGGTCGCGGTGTTCGCGCTCGGGCTGGTCGTGCTTTGGCTCGCGTGGAGCAACCTTCGGCAGCTCGACTCTCTACGGCAGCGCGCGGCGCTCTTCGGCCTGCGCGCGGCGCTCGTGCTTGGCCTGTTGCTCGCGGTGCTCCAGCCGACCTGGGTGACAGAGCGCTCGAGACCGCGCGACCGGGTCTTCGCCGTGCTGATCGATCAGTCCCGCTCGATGGATCGCGGCGACCGAGCCGACGTCTCGCGGCGGGTCGCCGCGCGCGTGCCGGTACAGGGGTCTCGCCGACACTTCGCCTTCGCCAGCGGCCTCGTGCGCGCGAACCCGGGCCGGGGCCCGACCACGCCAGCCTCAGCAAGCCCGGGCGAGGGCGGCCCGGGGCTCCCGCCGCGAGCCCGGGGCGACACCGACATCGGCGGTGCGCTCGCGACCTTGGCGGGCCCCGCGCGGCCCGACGGGCTCGCGGGGGTCGTCGTGATCAGCGACGGGCTGGACCCCCGCCTCGCCCGCGGCGTGCCGGAGGTAGCGCGCGAGGCGGTGGCCGCGCTGGCTGTCCCGGTCCACACGGTGGCGATCGCGTCGCCCAAGCCCCGGCCAGACCTGGACGTCATCGCGGTGCGCGCGAGCCCCTACGCCTTCGTACGCAACCAGCTCCCGCTGGAGATCGACCTCCACGTGCAAGGCTTCGCGGGCGCCTCGGGCAGCACCCGGCTCACCGTGCTGCTCGACGGTGAGCCCCTGACCACGCGAGAGATCCCGCTCGACGGCCCGACCGAGCGCACGGTGCAGGTGGCGGTCCAACCGAAGGCGATCGGCGCCCACGTGCTCAGCGTCGACGTCGCGCCGCTCCCGGAGGAGGTCACCCGGGTCAACAACCGCGCACATCGGCCCCTGCATGTGGTCCGAGATCGCACCCGCGTGCTCTTGCTCGCTGGGCATCCGAGCTGGGACACGCGCTTTCTGCGCGCCCACCTGCGGGCCGACCCGGCCGTGGATCTGGTGTCGTTCTACATCATGGTGGGGCGCGGGGGCGGCGTCTTCGTCCGCGGCGCCGACACCAGCTTGATCCCCTTCCCGACCGAGCAGCTCTTCGGCGAGGCCCTCGACGACTTCGACCTCGTCATCTTCCAGGACTTCGACTTCGCGCCCTTCGGCATCACACGCCACCTGCCGCGGCTGCGGCGCTGGGTGCAAGAGGGCGGCGCCTATGCGGTCACCGGCGGCGTCGAGTCCATGACGAGCGGGGGCTGGGATCGCTCGTCGCTCAGCGCGTGGTTCCCCTTGCGCATGGCCCTGCCGACGCAGGGCGACCAGGGCTGGACGCCCGGAACCTTCCAGCCCAAGCGCACCGACGTCGGGCGCGCCCACGCCGTGACCCGCCTCGCGGACGACGGCGCGGCGAACGACGCCATCTGGCAGCGGCTGCGCCTGGCGGGGCACAACACGCTGCTCACGCCGCGCGACCACGCGGCGGTGCTGGTTCACGGCCCCGACGCGTCGCCGCTGCTGACCCTGGCGGGGCTCGGCAGGGGGCGCATCGCGGTGCTCGCGACAGACAGCCTGTGGACGTGGGCCTTCCCAGAAGGCGACGTGGCCCAGCGCGACCTGGTGCGGAGCGCGTATCACCGCTTGCTGACGCGGCTGCGCGGCTGGCTGCTCCGCGACCCGGCCTATGCGTCGGTCCGAGTGCGACAGCTCACGGCGGAGGTCGCCCCCGGAGACCGGGTGACGCTGGACGTCGAGGTCGTGGGCGCGGACCAGCGACCGCTCGCGGGGGCCGCGCTGACCCTGGCCGCCTGGCCGCTGCCGCGCCGAGGGGGTCGACCGAAGGCTAGCGCGCTGCCCCAGCGAACGGACGCCAAGGGCCACGCGCGCGTCTCGTGGACGGCGGCCCACGGCGGCCCCTGGCGCCTGCGCGTCGGTGTCGTGCCGCCAACGCAGCCCTCCGCCGACAGCGCGAGCGCGGGCGCGAGCGGCCGCACGCCACAGTTTGCGGAGCTGGCCGTCGCGGTCGCGGAGGCGCCGGTGGAAGATCTGCGTGTCCAGCCAGCGCCAGAGCGATTGCAGCGGCTCGCGGCCCTGGCCGGCGGACGCCATCGCACGGTGAGCGCGGCGGACATCGGGGACGACGCGGCCCCCTTGCCGGGCGCCACGGACGCCGCACCGGAGCTGGCCGAGCGCGAGCGTCGGGAGCTGTGGAGCACGCCGCCTGTGGCCCTTCTGCTCTTGGGTCTGCTGGTGACCGAGTGGGCCCTGCGGCGACGCTGGGGCCTCGCTTAGGGGCGGGGGTCTGTGCCGCCGCGTGTGCTAGCCTGCACCGCCTCCGAACGCCGCCCTCCGGCGCTCCGACGGGGGCCGGGAGACGCCATGACGCAGCAGCAGCGACCTGCCCACACACGCCCGGCAGCGGGTGACGTCCACCGCCGCGGCGGTGGCCGATCGACGCGCGCCGCGGCGGCCATCGCCGGCCTGGCGACGCTCCTGCTCTCGTTGTCCGCCGCAGCGGGTCCCGGCGCCCAGGTGCTCGCGTGCGCACACCTGGATCAGGCCACCTGCCCAGCGCTCACCCTCGCGCTGAAGGCCCCGAGCGCCCCGGCTGAAGAGATCGCGGCGGTCTTGCTCGACCCCAAGACGAGCGCGCCCATGGCGGCGAAGGCCGGCGTCGCGCTCGGGATCCTCCGTGGAAAAGCGGCCGCCGCCACGCTCTTGAAGGCCGCGCAAGCCCGTCCGGCGGACTCCGACGTCGCGGTCACCCTGCTCGGCGCGGCGGCGCGCGCCGGGGCCCAAGGCGCGCAGGCCGGGCTGAGCCGCGCCCTCAACGGCGACAAACCCCAACACCAGGTCGTCGCAGCTGGCGCCCTGGCCCTGCTCGGCCACCGACCGGCCGCGCCGCGCCTGCGCCAGCTCTTGAGCGCGCCGACGCCCCGGCTCCAGGCGGCCGCAGCCCTCGCGCTGCAGAGCCTCGGCGGACCCGCGGACGTCCCGGCGCTGCTGAAGCTGGCCTCCGCGCCGGACACCTACGCGCCCGCGCGACGCAACGCCCTGGCCGCGCTTGCCAAGCTCGGTCCGGTGCAGGCCCGGGTCACCGCGGCTCGGCTGGTCGACCACCCCACGCG
>JAUIAC010000617.1 GCA_030425545.1 bacterium
TGTTCTCGGGCAGCGCCAACGACGGCAAGCCCTGCGACGCCGACGCGTCGATCTGCACCCTCGCCGACGCCTGCGCCGGTGGTGTGTGCAAGGCGGGCAAGCCGCTCCAGTGCGACGACAGCAACCCCTGCACCACGGACAGCTGCAACCCGCTGACCGGCTGCACCCACGCCAAGAACGCGCAGCCCTGCAGTGACGGCGACGGCTGCACCGTGGGCGACGCGTGCAGCGACGGCGCCTGCAAGCCCGGCGCGTTGAAGGCCTGCGTCGACGGCGACAAGTGCACGCTCGACAGCTGCGACAGCAAGACCGGGCTGTGCAAACACGTGGAGATCGTGGGCTGCTCGAAGAAGTGCAGCGCCGCCAAGGACTGCGGCGACGACAACCCGTGCACCGACGACGTGTGCGACAGCGGCACGTGCAGCAACCCCGCCAACAGCGCGGCGTGCGACGACGGCAGCGTGTGCACGCTCAACGACGTGTGCAAGGACGGCGCCTGCAGCGCCAAGGGCACCAAGCTCTGCGACGACGGCAACCCGTGCACCGACGACACCTGCCACCCCAAGGCCGGCTGCCAGGCCGTGGCCAACAGCGCGCCGTGTGACGCGGACGGCGACAAGTGCACCGCCGCAGACGTGTGCAAGGACAAGGGCTGCACGCTGGGCCCCAAGAAGGCCTGCGACGACAGCAACCCCTGCACCAAGGACAGCTGCGACCCGAAGACCGGCGCGTGCAGCCACGACGCCACGCCCTTCGTCGGCGACGCCTGCGACGCAGACGGCTCGGTGTGCACCACGGGCGACAGCTGCAAGGGCGGCGTGTGCGCCAAGGGCAAGGCCCTGGTGTGCGACGACGGCAAGGCCTGCACCGCCGACAGCTGCGACCCGAAGACCGGCTGCGTGCACACCGCCCAGGGCGGCTCCTGCGACGACGGCGACGCCTGCACCAGCGGTGACAGCTGCGCGGCGGGGGCCTGCAAGCCAGGGGCCGCGAAGGCGTGCGACGACGGCAAGCCGTGCACCAAGGACAGCTGCGACCCGAAGACGGGCGGCTGCGTCGCGACGCCCATCGCGGGGTGCGGCGGCTTCTGCGCCGTCGACAGCGACTGCGACGACGGCAACGGCTGCACGGTGAACACCTGCGACAAGGCCACGGGCGCGTGCAAGAAGAGCGACCGGGTCGGCGCGTGCAAGGACGGCGACCTGTGCTGGCTCAGCGGCACGTGCAGCGGCGGCGTGTGCGCCGGGGGCAAGAAGGCCAGCTGCGACGACGGCAACGCCTGCACCACCGACACCTGCGACGGCAAGACCGGGCAGTGCCTCTTCACCGGGCACAGCAAGGGCTGCGACGACGGCGATCCCTGCACGGTCCAGGACGCCTGCGCCTTCGCCAAGTGCGGCCCGGGCGCGGCCAAGGGCTGTGACGACAAGGACCCGTGCACAGTGGACACCTGCGACCCCAAGACCGGCGACTGCAAGCACACCAAGGCCGTGGACAAGCCCTGCGACGACGGCGACGCCTGCACCACGGGCGAGAGCTGCCAGGACGGCGCCTGCAAGCCCGGCACCCTGGGCAAGACCCTCGCCGCCGTCGGCACCGGCGCGCTGGGCTACGTCGACGGCAAGGCGGCGCAGTTCAGCCAGCCGTGGAGCGCCAAGGCCGGCCCGGGCGGCGTGGTGTACGTGACCGAGCTCGGCAACAACGTGGTCCGCGTCATCGCGCCCGACGGCACCGTCAGCACCTTCGCCGGAGATGGCAAGAGCGGGCTGATCAACGGCCCCAAGGCCAAGGCGCGCTTCGCCGCCCCCGCCGACGCGGTGGCCGGGTTGGACGGCGAGGTCTACATCGCCGACGAGAACAACAACGTCGTGCGCATGGTCGACAAGCAGGGCACCGTCAGCACCTTCGCCGGCAAGGGCGCGGTCGGCTTCAAGGACGGCTACAAGACCGTGGCGCGCTTCAACGCCCCGGCGAGCCTGGCGGTCGACGAGTCGGGCGTGTACGTCACCGACCTCGGCAACCACGCCGTGCGCCTGGTGACGGTGGACGGGCAGGTGGTGACCCTGGCGGGCACCGGCAAGAAGGGCTTCAAGGACGGGCCCGGCGCACAGGCGCAGTTCAGCAGCCCCTACGGCCTCGACCGCGGCCTGGGGGGCGGCCTCTACGTGGCGGACTCGGGCAACCACCGGATCCGCTTCATCACCGCGACGGGCAACGTGCTGACCGTGGCCGGCAAGACGGCGGGCATGGTGGACGGGTCGATTCAGGTGGCGCGCTTTCACACGCCGACCGGCCTGTCGGTCGGGGTCGACGGGGCGGTCTATGTCACCGAGCGGGGCAACCGCCGGGTGCGGCGCGTGGGCCTGGACGGCATCGTGTACACGGTCTTCGGCGACGGCTCCAAGGGCGTCCTCGACGAGCCCTTCGGTGTCGCCATCGACGGCGCGGGTGGCGGCTTCGTCGCGAGCTTCACCATGAACAAGGTGCTGCGCTTCCGTCTGCCGGTGGTGCAGTGCAGCGACGGCAACCCGTGCACCACGGACACCTGCGACAAGAAGACCGGGTCCTGCTCGACGACGACGCTCACCAACGGCACCAACTGCGGCCAGGGGTGCTTTCAGTCGCAGATCTGCCAGAGTGGGGTGTGTGTCGCGGGCGCGCCCAAGGACTGCGACGACAACAACAACTGCACCGGCGACTACTGCGTGGACGGCGGCTGCAAGCACGTGCCGATCCCCGGCTGCAAGTAGGCCATGTCTCAGACATCGTTTGACCCCGACCAGTGGCAGCGCGCGCGGGTGTGCTGGCGTCGCGAGTGGCCCGGTAGCGCGGGGCTCGTGTCGCTGCGCCTCGACGCGACCGTGGCGCCGCGCCTCCCTGGGCAGTACGTGCAGCTGGCCTGCCAGGCGGCGGAGGGCTCCGACGTATGGGGCGTGCGCTACCTCTCGCTGGCGTCGCCGCCGGGCGCGTTGCCCGAGGTGCTCGTGGCGCCGGCGGAGGGCGACGAAGAGCCCGGAAACCCGGCGGATCTGCGGGTGGGCGACACGGTCTTCGTCAGCCGCGCTGGCGCGGGGCGCCTGGTGATCCCGCACCGCACGGCGGCGGG
>JAUIAC010000618.1 GCA_030425545.1 bacterium
CGCGCACGAAGCCGCCCAGCGGCCGAAACGTCCCCAGCGGGAACGCCACGTCGCGGTCCCCCGCGCGGAAGCGCTCGGACGACTCCAAGTACACTGTAACCGCCCCCCCAAAACCGCCTGATCCTGAACCAGCCGACCGCTCATCAAGCCGCTTCGACCAGAGCAAAGAGAACCCGCCGACAGGCGCTACCCTGCCGGCGGGTTCGGGGCCGCCCACGATCACCATCAGCGTCGCAGGTCGTCTTGCGGAATCTGTCCTCGGCGGAGGGCCGCCAACCCGGCTTCTGCCTCGGCTCCATGGGCGGCCCCGGGCAACACAGGGCCCTGCCGCCTCGCACCTCGGTCGGGTGGGGCCCCAGCCCCCACGGCACACGTCAGCGAGAGGCTAGTTCTGCCGATCCGCACGCTCCTTCGACTCCTTGCGGCGCCAGCTGTCGCCTTGGATGTGGATGATGTCCGCCCGGTGCGTCAGGCGGTCGACCAGCGCCACCGTGCAAGTCGCGTTGGGGAACACCGTCGTCCACTCCTTGAACGCCAGGTTGGTCGTCAGCGCCACCGGACGCCGTAGCTCGTGGCGGCGCGAGATCACCTCGAACAGCAGGTCGGCGGCGCGGTTGTCGTAGCTCAGATAGCCCAGCTCATCGATGCACAGCAGCCCCCTGCTGCAGTAGTGCTTCAGCCGGCGCTCAAGGCCCCGCGGCGAGTCCTGCGCGGACAGGTCGTTGAGCATCTTTGCCGCCGGCACGTACAGCACCGTGTGGCCGGCAACTGCGGCAGCGTGGGCCAGGTTCTTGAGCAGCATGGTCTTGCCAACGCCGTGCGGCCCGAGCAGCAGCACGTTGGCCCCCTCGTTCATGAAGTTGAGCCTCAGGTCACGCTCGACCAAGGCGCGGTCGATGCGCTTGGGCCAGTTCCAGTCGTAATCGGCCACCGGCTTGAACGCCCCGATCCGAGCGCGCGAGAGGCGACGTTCCAGCCCGCGCTTGCTGCGCTCACGGGCCTCGACGCGCCCAAGCTCTTCGAGCAGCTCGACTGGCGACAGGCGCGCCTTGGTCGCCCGTGCGATGAGGTCGTCGAGCTGCGAGGCGACGCCGTGCAGCCCCAGAGTCGTCAGCTGCTCGAGCAGCTCAGGATGCGGCGTCACCGCTGTCGTCGGGGTTCGGGATGAGCTCATCGTAGTCCTCCAGGTCGTGTTGGGTGATGTGCAGCTCTTCGAGGTCCGGGCGCTCACGCAGTCGGAGGGGCCCTGGCTTCGGCGGCTCACCGGCGGCCCGGCGCTGCTGGTCCAGCAGCCGGGCCACCGATGCAGCACGAGGCGTTCCGCGCTGCATCGCCGTGTCGATGGCCGCGCCGACGGCCTCCGCGCCGTGCTCCTGCACCAGCTCGAGCAGCTTGCTGGTCTGTGGGCCGATGGCCTCGTCGCGGTCGGCCAGGTGCATCAGCAGGGGCTCGGCCTCGGGCACCGCTGCGAGCAACAGCGCGCGCCCGTGCAGCGCCCGCGCCTTGCGCTTGTGCTCAGCGAGGCCGGCCAGATGCTCCGGCCGGTCGACGATCTGGTGGCGCGCCCAGCTCCGCGGGTGACGCGCGACCTCCCGGTCGCCGTGCAGCACCCGCACGACCGCGTCACTCACCGAGAGCGTCAGCGGCTCGCCGACCAGCTCATGAGGCACTGAGTAGCGGTTCGTGTCGTAGCGGACGTAGGGTTGCTTGCGCGCGATGGTCGTGCGCACATCGTCGCAGTCCAGCGGATTGTCCGGCAGCCGCAGCAGGCGCGCGCGCTCGCGGCCGAGCGCCTCGCGAACGGTCGCGTCCGGATCCGCCGGGCACGGGCGGGCATAGGCCACCTCACGGCGCCAGCGCACGAACTGCTCGCGCAGGTCGGCCAGGTCCACGAAGCGCCGCCCGGCCATGAAGCTGTGCCGCAGGTCCTTGATCCGCCGCTCGACGCGCCCCTTCTCGTTGCCTCGCCGAGGCGCACAGGGGTATGCGCCGAACGCGTAGTGGCCCGACAACTCGAGTAGCCGCGGGTGAAAGCGCACGGCGTCGCCCACGCGCTCGATGACCACCGTCTTCATGTTGTCGTACAGGATCCGGCGCGGCACGCCGCCGAAGTGGTCGAAGCCGGCGAGGTGGCCACGCAGCACTGCGGCGGCGTTCTGCTCGAGGCTGAAGCTGACGTCGAAGGCCCGAGACCAGCTCAGCGTGATGACGAACAGCCAGAGCTTGCGGAGGGCGCCGTCGACCTGGATCTGACCGAAGTAGCCCCAGTCGACCTGGGCCTCCTCGCCTGGAAAGACCCGGCGGATGAAGAAGGCCTCAGACCGCGGCCTGGGCCTGAGCCCCAGACTGCGGATGCGCCTGCGCAGCTGCACGACACTGCCCGAGTAGCCACGCAGCCGCAGCATGTCGTGCATGCGCGTCGCGGTGAGCTTGGGGTACTCGGCGAGGGTCTCGCGCACGAAGCCGACGTAGGGATCCAGGGCGCTGGCGCGCACGGCGCCCTTTCGCGCGAAGCGGTCGCTGTCGATAGCGCGTTTGACCGTGCTGTGATGCACGCCGAGGTGGTTGGCGATGGTCCCGACCGGCCAGTGCTCACCGAAGAACAGACGCCTGATCTCTGCTCGGGTCTGCGCGCTGATGGTCATGGTCACCTCCGCGGCGGGTCGACGGCGCCGGGCAAGCGCCAGCGGTCCGTGTGCAGCCATCCCTGCGGCACCACCCAGTCCGATGGGCGTCCACAGAACGCGCAGCAGGCCGGTGCCGCGCGCACGGGTGGTTGGCGGGCGCGGGCCGAGCCGACGCCGGATCTCGAGGCCGCTTCGTCTGCCGGAGCGGCGACTACGACTGTGGTGGCAGCGACCGTCATGGCGGAACCCTGATCCGTCACGGGAGCCGACTCGGCCTGCCGCCGCTGTCGACGACGGGCGCGAAACTCGCGTTGTCGATCACGGTGATCCAGGCGTCCTTCCGGGGTTTGTTGATGGCGCGCGTTGGCTCGCCGACAGCTCTCGCGACGGGCCTGCGCACTGCACGCGGGCCCGCAGTACACGTGTCCTCGGTCGCAGGAGCGACAGATGTAGAAGACAGCGCGGCACCGCGGA
>JAUIAC010000619.1 GCA_030425545.1 bacterium
TGGGAAAGCGCTTCATGGCCGCGTTGACGTGGGCGACCAGGCGCTTGCGACGGTCGAGCGGCACCTCGTCGAGCGAGTCCAGCAGCAGCAGCCAGGGCTTGTTGCCGAGGGCGCGCTGGAGCGCCGCCGCGGGGTCGGCCGAGCGCCCGTGCACCGCGTGGAGCGCCGCGGTGAGCACGGGGTTCTCGCCATGTTGGGGTGGCTTGACGTCCCACTGCAGGTCGACCCGCACCACGGGGATCTGGCCGCAGAGCTGGGCCTCCAGCGACCACGCCAGCTTGGACTTGCCGGTGCCGCCACGCGCGATGATCAGCGTGCCGCGCGCCTTGGCGCTCAGCACCCGCTGCGTGAGCGCGGCCTCGTCGACCAACGTCGGGCCCTTGGCGGCCGCGCCGGTTTGGGTTGGCCAGCGGTGGATCAAGAGCTCGTTGGGCAGGTAGCGCTTGCTCGCCACCTCCTTGGCGCGCTGGGAGAGGAGCGACTTGCAGGCGTTGGCGTGCGGTGAGCCAGCCTCGAAGAGCCCGGGCTGCGGCGCTGGCTTCGGGCTGCCACAGGACGACAGGAGCGCGGCGAGCGCGGCGACGGTGCAGAGCGTGAGACGTGTGGCCATGGGGCGAACTCCAAGCAGCGCGCGGGTCCGCCGCTGCGCGGGAGTATGGCCACCGGTCCGGGTGCAAGCAACCGAGCGCGCGCCGCGATCCGCGCGCCGTGGCCCTCGTCAGGCTCCGCGGCGCTCGCTATGTTGCGTCGGCGCCGCACCACCGCCGTGCGCCCAAGAGGAGACCCCGACATGCGCCGTCCCGATGGAAGCGAGAGCCAGCCCGCCGAACCCGCAACCCCGCAGCCTCCGGCGGCGCTCGCGGAGGCCGGCGCCCCGTCGGTCACCCCGGCGCAGGTCGCGGCGTGGCAGGCCGAGCTCGCGGGCAAGCAGCCCTACCACGTCATGGAGCACGCGCTGACTCACTTCGGCACCGATCTGCTGGTGTCCTTCTCGGGGGCCGAGGACGTCCTCGTGGTGGACCTCGCCCACCAGATCGCAGGGCGCGACGTGCGTGTGTTCACCCTCGACACCGGGCGCCTGCATCCGGAGACCTACGCCTTCATCGACGCGGTGCGCTCGCACTACGGCATCGCCGTCGACGTGCGCTTTCCCGACGCCGCGGCGGTGCAGCAGCTCGTCCGCGCCAAGGGGCTCTTCTCCTTCCGGCAGGACGGCCACAAGGAGTGCTGCGGCGTGCGCAAGGTGGCGCCGCTCCGTCAGGCGCTCGCTGGCGCGCGGGCCTGGGCCACCGGGCAGCGGCACGACCAGAGCCCGGACACCCGCGCCGACGTGCCGCACGTGCAGCTCGACCCCGCGTTCACCGGCAGCGCCGGCCCGCTGGTGAAGTACAACCCGCTGGCCAACTGGAGCTCGGCGCAGGTGTGGCGCTTCATCCGTGGCGCCGGGCTGCCCTTCAACAAGCTGCACGAGCGCGGCTTCGTCTCCATCGGCTGCGAGCCCTGCACGCGCGCTGTGCTGCCCGGGGAGCACGAGCGCGCCGGCCGGTGGTGGTGGGAGGAGGCGACCGCCAAGGAGTGCGGCCTGCACGTCGCTGACGAGGGCGCGTGACCGGCCCGGCACCGTCGTTGCGGGGAGCGCGACGGTGGCTTGGGTCGCTGTCGCTGCTCGGGTCGCTGACGCTGCTGGGCTGCGGCAACGCTGGGCCCGCTCTGGCGCCGAGCGGCAGCGTCGACGCGTCGAGCAGCGACGCGATCGGTGAGGTGTCGGGGGCGCCCGACACCAGCACGCCCGACGCCATCACGCCCGACACCATCACGCCCGACACCATCACGCCCGACGCCGGCACGCCCGACAGCAGCGACGCCAACGCGGCCTCCACGGACAGCGGCACCCTCGACGCCGCGTCCGTCGACGGGGCAGGGGGCTGCGGGTGCGGTCCCAAGCAGGTCTGGCGAAACGGCGCCTGCGTCGGCACCCCGAAGCTCGGCTGTGCGGCGACCTGCAAGCCGGCTGGGTGCCCCACGGACCAGGTCTGCGACGCCAAGGCGGCGGTGCTCTCGTGCACCGACGCGACCCCTGCGCCGGCCTGCATCGCGCAGCAGTCCATGGGCTTCCCCCCGGGCGAGCTGCGCGTCTCGCCGCTCGCCGCGAAGACCGGGGTCAAGACGACGCTCACCGTGGTGGGTGGCCACTTCTACATCGGCGCCCTCTGGTGGGTGGTGGGGGTCGGCCCTGACGTCATCGACCCGGTCGACGAGACCAGCGCGGCCTGCACCCTCAAGGCCGCGTGGACCGGCAAGCAGCCCGGCGTGTACGCGGTGCGCGTCGGCTACGGCGGGCTGCGCGCCAACCTCAACAAGGGCGGGCTCGCCGGCTTCGTCCGGGTCAGCGACGACGGCGCGCCGCCGCTGGGCGTGCAGCCGGGCTACCCCTGCGACGCCCAGACCGTCTGTACGCAAGGCGACGGGTGGGTGTGCGCGTGCGGCGCCAGCCAACGGTGTAACTGTACGAAGAAGCCGTGAGCGGCGGCCTCTGCAGCGGGGCCTGCAGCGCGACCGCGGCCGCTCAACCCGCGTCGTCGTCGTCCTCTTCCGAGGGGAAGGTGCCGTCGATCAAGGTCATGGAGCGCTGGTATTCCGCGTGGAGCTCGGTGGCGCGCGCGGCCTGGTCTTCCGGCACGAGCAGCCAGGTCCCGTGCACGAACGCCAGCGAGGGGTGCAGGCCGCCCGCGTCGTCGCTGCCGAGGCGGGCGTCGATGCCGTTCTGACGTAGCCACTGCAGCAGCGGCTGCGCCATCACGGGCAGGTCGATGAACACCAGCTGCTTGAGCCCTGCCATGCGGCCTCCCTCCGACGCTCTGGAGCGCCGGACACGCCACGCGAGACGCGAGGGCCCGAGGGTAGCGATCCACCCGCCACGGGGATAGTCCACGCCTGGGCGCGTCGGCCGTGGAGCCGTATACTGACGCCCCCCGAGTCGTCGGACCCTTCGGCAGACGCTGTCGTGCGACGGGCGGTCGGCACTGGAGCCACAGCATGAAGGTCCTGCTCATCGATCCGCCGGAGCTCTTTCTCCGAGGCGAGGGGCACACCCGGCA
>JAUIAC010000620.1 GCA_030425545.1 bacterium
CAAGTGCGACGACGGCGCGGCCTGCACCACCAGCGACGTGTGCTCGCAGGGCAAGTGCGCCGGCAAGGCCAAGGTCTGCGACGACGGCAACAAGTGCACCACCGACAAGTGCAACCCCGGCGACGGAGGCTGCATCTTCACCGGCGTCCCCGGCTGCGGCGGCTTCTGCACCACCATCTCGCACTGCGACGACAAGAACCCCTGCACCACGGAGTCGTGCGTGGGCGGCAAGTGCGGCAGCGCGTTCAACACCGTCAAGTGCGACGACGGCGACCCCTGCACCGTTCAGGACGCCTGCTCGGGCGGCAACTGCAACGGCCAGACCAAGAGCTGCGACGACGGCAACTTCTGCACCACCGACGCGTGCGACGCCAAGACCGGCGCCTGCGGCAACGTGCCGCTGCCCAAGGACGCCACCTGCGACGACGACAGCGCCTGCACCAGCGGCGACACCTGCGTCCTGGCCAGCGGCAAGGTCACCTGCCAGGGCAAGACCAAGGTCTGCAACGACGGCAACACCTGCACCACCGACAGCTGCGACGCGGCCAGCGGCAACTGCGTGTTCAAGAACGCGTCGGGGGCCTGCGAGGACGGGGACGCCTGCACCCACGGCGACGCCTGCGCCAACGGCAAGTGCGTCAGCGGCAACGGCAGGTTCGTCGACACCCAGGCGGGCTCGAGCGCGGGCTACGCAGAGGGCAAGGGCAGCGCGGCGAAGTTCAACTACCCCTACGGCGTGACCCACGACCCCTCGGGCTTCGTGTACATGACCGACCGCTACAACCACCGCATCCGCCGCGTGGCGCCCGACGGGACCACGACCACCTTCGCCGGTAGCGGCAAGGCGGGGCTGCTCAACGGCAAGGGCGCGGCGGCGTGGTTCAACCAGCCCTTCGACGTCGACCGGGGGCCGAGCGGCGCGCTCTACGTCGCGGACGCCGGCAACTCCATGGTGCGCGCGATCGCCACCGACGGCACGGTCAGCACCTTCGCGGGCACCGGCCAGGCGGGCTTCACCAACGGCAGCGTGAGCGTGGCGCGCTTCAACGGCGTCTACGGCGTCGCCGCGGCCAAGGGCGGCGTGGTGTACGTCGCCGACCGCAACAACCAGCGGATCCGGCGCATCGCCGGTGGCCAGGTGACCACCTTCGCGGGTGGCTCCGGCGGCTTCGCGGACGGCAAGGGGGGCGCGGCCAAGTTCAACCGGCCCCAGGGCGTGGCCGTGGACGCGTCGGGCAACGTGTGGGTGACGGACAGTGACAACCATCGCATCCGCCGCATCACCCCCGACGGCGTGGTGACCACGGTGGCGGGCAGCACCGGCGGCTTCACCGACGGCGCGGCCAGCTCGGCGCGCTTCAACCGGCCGTGGGGCATCGACGTGTCGGCGGACGGCCGCGTGCTCATCGCGGACCGCTACAACCACCGCATCCGTGTGCTCTCTGGCGGCGTGGTCACCACCTTTGCGGGCGGCCCTGCTGGGGTCGTCGACGGGCTCGCCGCGGGCTCGCGCTTCGTCTACCCGGCCGGTGTGTCTGTGGACGCGACGGGCAACGTCTTCGTCGCGGGCGGCAACGACCACCGCCTGCGCCGCATTCGCGAGAGCGGCAACACCTGCACCATCGCCAAGGCTTGCTACAACGCCGGCATGCCCAACCCCGCCAACGGCTGTCAGGCCTGCGCGCCCAAGACCAGCGCGAGCCAGTGGAGCGCCACCCAGGACGGCGGCGCCTGCCAGGACAGCGACCTGTGCACCGAGAAGGACAGCTGCAAGTCCGGCCAGTGCGCGGGCACGGCGAAGGCCTGCGACGACCAGGACAAGTGCACCACCGACGCCTGCGACGCCAAGACCGGCTCGTGTGTGAACACGCCCATCGTCGGGTGTGGCGGCAACTGCCAGAAGGACACCGACTGCAACGACAAGAACGTCTGCACCACGGACACCTGCACCGCGGGCAAGTGCGCGTTCACGCCGAACAAGGTGGCGTGTGACGACGGCGACGCCTGCTCGTGGGGCGACGTGTGCAGCGGCGGTGTGTGCCAGAAGGGCGTCGCGGTGGAGGTGTCGACCCTCGCCGGTGGCGCCAACGGCCACGCCGACGCCAAGGGTGACAAGGCCCGCTTCAACTACCCGCGCGGCGTGTCCTTCGCGCCCGACGGCAGCCTCGTGGTCGCCGACGGGCACAACCATCGCATCCGCCGGGTGAAGCCCGACGGCACCGTGACCACGGTCGCGGGCACGGGCACCGCCGGCATCGTCGACGGCCCGGCCAACGTGGCGCGCTTCAACTACCCCTCCGACGTCGCGGTGGCCAAGGACGGCACCATCTACGTCGCGGACGTCAGCAACCACCGGATCCGCGCCATCAGCCCCAAGGGGACCGTGTCGACCCTCGCCGGCAACAGCGGCGGCTTCGCGGACGGCAAGGGCGGCGCCGCGCGCTTCAACGCGCCCTACGGCATCGCGCTCGGCAGCGGCGGCGTGCTCTACGTCGCGGACTACAGCAACCACCGTGTGCGCAAGGTCACCACCGACGGCGTGGTGACCACGCTGGCCGGCAGCTCGGCGGGCTACGCCGACGGCAAGGGCAGCGCGGCGAAGTTCCGCAACCCCATCGGCATCGCGACCGACATGCAGGGCAACCTCTTCGTTGGCGACTACAACAACCACCGCATCCGCAAGATCACGGCGGGCGGCGTGGTGAGCACCTTCGCGGGCTCGGGCACGGCGGGCTACCAGGACGGCGGCGCCAACACGGCGCGCTTCAACCGGCCCTGGGGCGTGGCGGTCAACAGCGCGGGTGAGGTGTTGGTGGCCGACCGCTACAACCACCGCATCCGTCGCATCTCCACGTCGGGCATCGTGCTCACCATGGCCAGCATCGGCGGCGGCTTCGCGGACGGCGACGGCGCCACCAAGGCGCGCTTCAACCAGCCCTTCGGCGTGGCGGTCGACGCCCGCGGCGATGTCTTCGTCGGCGACTACGTCAACCACCGGGTGCGTCGCGTGCGCGACACCAAGGGCGCCTGTGGCGTCGGCGGGGCCTGCTACGCGGCGGGCATGCGCAACCCGGGCAACAGCTGTCAGGC
>JAUIAC010000077.1 GCA_030425545.1 bacterium
TGCTCGCGGAGGCGCCGCGGAGCGAGGTGTTGGTCACCGAGCTGCAGCGCGGTCTGCTCCGCGGCGCCCCTGCCATGGCGCCGTTCTGGCTGGCTCGGGAGCTGGTGCGCGTGGAGATCTGGACCCACGACGCCGCCAAGGAGATCGCCTTCGTGCCCTCCCGCGACAACCGGCTCATGGCCTATCGCCTGCGTCTGCTGGACAGCCACTTTGCCCACGGCACCGCGCGCCTCATCGACGCCGCCCGCCGGCTGTCGACGACCCTGCCACCGGGCTCGGTGGAGGCGGCCGCCTTCGAGTCGCTCGCGCCGGACGACCACCTCCGCTTCGACTGCGGGCGGGTGCCCGTCTGCCAGGAGCCCTGCGCCTTCCGTCAGTCGCGTTGACGAGCCCAGAGCGCCCCGAGCGCCGCCACAACCCCGCGATCATGGTGAAATCGGAGCCTCAACAAGGGCGTTGACAAGGGCGGATTGCGCTCCTAACCTCCCGCCGCCGCTCGTCTGAATGTTCCATCTGCCAGCGACGCGGAGCCCCCGCGCAGCCGGCCCCCTGAGGCGCAACGCCTCGGAGCGATCAGCCGACGTCCAACTCGAGTTGAACCGGGCAGCACCCGCTCGCCAGTCGACTCGCCCTCCCTCGAGCGACCCTCCCCTGGTCGCGGCAGGTCTGGCGGCTGAGAGCCGCGGACCGCAGGTCCCGAACCGCCCGACCCGTCGCCGTCTTCTAGCTCGTCCTTCCTTCCCTCGTCCCGCGTCGACAGCATCACCGCCCGCCGCGAACCACCCCGCCGCGTCCCTGCGACCCGCCGTCCAGCCTGATCGCCTCCTGGCGACAACCCGGTCGGCACCGCGACCTCTGCCCGCCACATCCTGCGCCCCCGCGTGGAGACCTGCCGGACAACGCCCAGCTCACGCCGCTCGCCGCCCGGGTCGCCCCCGCTCGGGCCTCAACGAACGCCCGCACACGCGGCGCCGCACCGGCCAACCGCCTACCGACACCGCATCGACAACCTCCCGACATCTCAACGACAGTCGCGCGACAGCCGCGCGGACCCGCACGGTCCGAACGCATAGGTGAGACATGAACCTCAACGACATCAAACACATGAAGATGGCCGATCTGGTCGACCTGGGCGCAGAGCTCGGGGTCGAGGATCCGGCCGCGCTGCACCGCCAGGACCTCATCTTCGCGCTGCTTCAGGCGCAGACCAACCGCGAGGGCGCCATCTTCGCGGAGGGCGTGCTGCAGGTGCTGCCCGACGGCTACGGCTTCCTGCGCTCGCCGGACTACAACTACTTCCCGGGCAGCGACGACATCTACGTCTCGCCCTCGCAGATCCGCCGCTTTGGCCTGCGCAACGGCGACACGGTCGCAGGTGAGATCCGCCCCCCGAAGGAGGGGGAGCGCTACTTCGCGCTGCTCAAGGTCGACGAGATCAACTTCGAGGAGCCCGAGCGGGCCCGGAGCAAGATCCTCTTCGACAACCTCACGCCGCTGTACCCCGAGGAGCGCCTGAGCCTCGAGTACGAGGGCAAGAGCTTCACGACCCGCGTGGTGGACCTGATGTGCCCGCAGGGCAAGGGCCAGCGCACGCTCATCGTCGCGCCGCCGCGCACGGGTAAGACCGTGCTTCTGCAGGAGATCGCCCACGCCATCGCCTCGAACCACAAGGAGGTCTACCTCATCGTGCTGCTCATCGACGAGCGTCCCGAAGAGGTGACCGACATGCAGCGGACGGTGCAGGGCGAGGTCATCAGCTCGACCTTCGACGAGCCCGCGAGCCGCCACGTGCAGGTCGCCGAGATGGTCATCGAGAAGGCCAAGCGCCTGGTCGAGCACGGCCGCGACGTGGTCATCCTGCTCGACTCCATCACCCGCCTCGCCCGCGCCTACAACACCGTGGTCCCCCCGAGCGGCAAGATCCTCTCCGGTGGTGTCGACTCGAACGCGCTGCACAAGCCCAAGCGCTTCTTCGGCGCGGCCCGCAACATCGAGGAGGGCGGCAGCCTGACCATCATCGGCACGGCGCTGGTCGACACCGGCTCGCGCATGGACGAGGTCATCTTCGAGGAGTTCAAGGGCACCGGTAACTGCGAGATCCACCTGGACCGCAAGCTGATGGAGAAGCGCATCTTCCCCTGCCTCGACATCAACAAGTCGGGCACGCGGAAGGAAGACCTGCTCATGGACATGGGCACGCTCAACCGCGTGTACCTGCTCCGCCAGCTGCTCCACCCCCTCAACGTGGTCGACTCCATGGAGTTCCTCCTCGACAAGCTGCGCAAGTACGAGTCGAACCAGGACTTTCTCGACGACATGAACCGTTAGTCCCATGCCGTCGAGCTGGACCATCGGGTCGACGGCCAGCGGGGACCGCGCTCCCCGGGACACACGGACCACACAGGTGGCCACAACCAGGGGCCCGCGACGACCGCGGGGAGCGGAGGCGACATGGCGACGGTGCTGATCACCGGCGGTGCTGGCTTTATCGGGTGCAACCTCGCGCGGGCGCTCGTCGCGCGCGGCGACACGGTGCGGGTGTTCGACAACCTCTCTTCGGGGAAGCTGGAGAACCTGGACGCGATCGCAGACCAGATCACCTTCATCGAAGGAGACATCCGCGACGCGGACGCGCTCAACGCGGCCATGGCCGGCTGCGACTATGTGCTGCATCAAGCTGCGATGGCGTCGGTGGCCAAGTCCATCGACGTGCCCATCGAGCACAACGCCATCAACGTCAACGGTACGCTGAACGTGCTGGAGACCGCGCGGCAGGTTGGGGTCAAGCGGGTCGTCTTCGCCGCGTCGTCCGCGGCCTACGGCGAGCCAGAGGTGATGCCGATCAGCGAGTCGCAGCTGCTCAACCCGCTCTCGCCCTACGGCGTGGCCAAGGTCGCAGGTGAGCACTACCTCAAGGCCTACTGGCACTGCTACGGCTTGGAGACGGTGGCCCTGCGCTACTTCAACATCTTCGGCCCGCGACAGGCGCCGGACAGCGACTACGCCGCGGTGATCCCGATCTTCGCCGACCTGATGATGGCGGGGAAGGCGCCGCGGGTGAACGGCGACGGGCTGCACTCTCGGGACTTC
Organism: bacterium; assembly: GCA_030425545.1. Lineage (GTDB taxonomy): Bacteria > Myxococcota_A > UBA9042 > UBA9042 > UBA9042 > UBA9042. Next base: position 3,091 of record JAUIAC010000077.1, read on the forward strand.
TGCTTCATCGACAACGTGGTCGAGGCCAACCTGAAGGCACTCGAGGCCCCCGACGCTCCCGGCAACGTCTACAACGTCGGTGTCGGCACCGAGGTGACGCTGCTCGAGCTCATCGACGGCATCAACGAGGTGCTGGGGACGTCGATCGCGCCGGTGCACGGACCGGAGCGTCCGGGGGACATCCGCCACAGCCTCGCGGACATCACCGCCGCGCGCCGTGACCTCGGCTACACCGCCGCGGTGGGCTACCGCGAGGGGCTCAAGCAGACGCTCGCCTGGTACGCCGAGCAGCGCTGACGCTGTCGCCCGCTTCGCATCGCCGCCCGCAGCCGTGATCCCACGCGGCCGCGGGCGGCCTGCGTTTTAGGGAGCGCACGTCGCCGGGCGGGTGCGCGGGGCTGCGCTCGCGGCGGGCTCAGGGCGGCGCGTCCGCGGGGCCACGGGCGCGCTGCATGAGGGTGCCCAGCTCGGCCTTGGCCTCCGCCTCCTTTCGCAGCCGCGCCGCCTCGGCGCCGTGCGGCTCGGGGCCCTTGGGTTTGGTGGCCTTTGGCGCGCCTGTCGTGTGCTTCTTGCCCTTCGCGCCCTTGGCCGCGCCTTTGCCGCGCGCCCCCGCCTTGTCGGCCCCCTTGGCCTCGCTGGGCCCAGCGCCGGGCTGCCCCTTGGCGTCGCCCGGAGCCCCAGCACCGGGCTTGCGCGCCGGCAGGAGCGACACGTCGAAGCCCGCTCGGCTCGGGGCGAAGAGCGCGTCGATCAGCGTCGCCGTGGCCGTCTCTGCGCGCCAGCGCACGTCGGCGAGGTCGGCGTGGGCGTCTACCACAGACGGGGGCAGCACCAAGTTGGCCAGGGGCCCCTTCGACCGCGGCTTGTCGGGCACGTGCCCCCGGAGCTCCCGTGCGATGAGCATGCTGTCGTGGCTCGCCTTCAGCGACGCGACCTGATCGGGGCTGCCGTCGGGGAGCAGCCGCGCGGTCGCGTCCGCCAGCCGCGCCATCGACGTGGCCAGCTTCGCGAGGCGATCCGACACCTGCTGCATACGCGCGCTCCCAACGGGCTTCTGCCCGGACTCGTCCCGCACCTCGGCCGTCCAGACCTGCAGCCGATCGCGCAGGCTGCGCGCGTTGTCCGCGCCCCTGCAGCGGTAGGTGACCACGAGCTGCTTGCCGCCCTTCTCCAGGGACGCGGTGACCAGCTCGACGGTGTCCGCCAGCGCGCCCTGAGGCAGCCACCCGACCCGGCCGCCCTGCGACAGGGTCAACGCGAAGAGGGGCCCGCTCGCCCGCAGCGGCTCGAGCAGCTCCGCGACGCGGATGTCTTCAACCAGGGCCGGCGCGGAGCCCTCGCGCACCTGCGCCAGCCGAGCCAAGGCGGCGTCGTTGCCCAGCCACAGCACGTTGGGTTGCGGCGCGGCGACCCGCCAGTGGCGGCGGTCTCCCTTGAACGTGAACAGCGCCGACGGCCCGCCCGCGTAGGTCACCTGAGACACCCGGCGCTTGGCCGCGACCTGCGGCGGGATGGTGTCGGCCTTGTCGTGGCGCGCGATCAACGCCACGCCGTCCGGGAAGCGCGCCAGCCAGACGGTGGTGCCCGCCAGCTCGCCGGCGCCCAGCTGGTCATAGAGCTCGAGCACGCCCAACGCGGACTTGCTGTGCGCGCCGGTCGCCTGCTGCCGAAGCCGGGGGATGGAGCCGCGGTGGATGCCCACGAGTTGGGTCACCTCCCGCGGCACATCTTCGATCGGCTGGCGGTGGCGCACGCCCGTCAGCGTCTCGCTGGCGTACCAGCCCGCCGCCACGAGCAGCACCAGGAGCACCGCCGCACCGCGGATGGGCAGGCCGCTCTCCGAGCTGCGGTCGCGCTCCACAAGCCAGGCGACGATCGTGCCCAGGCCGTAGAGGATCACGAGGGGGCCGCTCATCAGCATCTGGTTGAGCGGGTCGGGGGTGGGCGTGAGGATGGCACCGACGACAAAGGCGATGACCACCCAGTACCGGTAAAAGGCCAGCAGGCCGCGGGCGGTGACCAGGCCCAGGGCGCTCAGGAAGTACATGAACACCGGCAGCTCGAACACCAGGCCAAAGGCCAGCAGCAGCCACATGGAGTAGGCCACCGTGGACTGCAGGGTCGGCTCCAAGGTCATGCCCTGGGCCTCGACCGTGAGCTTGATCAAGAAGTCGGTCATGAAGGGCAGCACGACCGCGTAGCAGAAGGCTGCGCCCGCCGCGAAGAAGGTCACGGACGCGCCGACGACCGGCACCATGATCCGCCGTTCGCTGGCGACCAGGCCCGGCGCGACGAAGGCCCACACCTGGTAGAACACGTAGGGGCTGGCCAGGAAGACGCCGCCGACGAGGCTCAGCTTCACGTACACCGAGATGCTCTCGGTGATCTGGAGCGCCTTGATGGCGAAGAGGCCGTTGTCGGCCATGGCGCTGCGGACCGGGCCGCTCAGCCACTCGTAGAGCTCGACGTGGATCGTCCACGCCACGAAGAAGCCCAGCGCGATGGCGATGGTGGCGCGCAGCAGCCGGCCGCGCAGCTCCACCAGGTGGGCGCGAAAGGGCATGGTCGCGGGCGCGGCCTGCTCGTCGGGCGGCGGCAAGGCGCCGTGGGGATCTCGGGCGCCGCTCACTGCGCGCCTCCGCGCTCGGCGCCGTCGTCCGTGGCGCCTGACGCCGCCGGGTCGGGCGCCAGGGCGCTCGCCGGCGCTGGTCCGGCCACCGTCGCTGCGCCGTCGCTCTCGGGGCTGACCCGCCGCGCGTCTTCGGCGGCCGCCGCGCTCCCCGCGCGTCGCGGCGAGGTGCGACGTGGGCGCGTCCCGCCGGGTCCCGCTGGCACCTCGGGCTGAACAGCGGGGGTCGGCGTCGCGGGGGCCGACGGCGCTGGGTTCGCCGGTGCAGGGTTCGACGGTGCGGGGTTCGACGCTGCAGGGTTCGAGGGTGCGGGGTTCGCCGGCGCCGCCGCGCCGGTCGCGGGCGCCGCCGCTGCGTGTGCGCCACCGAGGTTCACGCCGGGCAGGTCGAGCGCGAAGGGCAGGGCTCCAGTGTCCGTCCCGAGGTCATCGACCTGCGCGGCCTCGGCCGTCGCCGGAGGGGCCCGCCAGGACTCCGCCTCGTCGAGCAGCAGCTCCGCAAAGTCGCGCGGCGCGTCGGCGCCCACCACCTGCGCCGCGGTCAGCGGGGTGTCGTCGACCGGCGGCGTGGCCCACGGCTCTACGGTAGCCGCTGGCGCGGCCGCGGCGACGACCGCCGCGCCGACGGCCTCCGCTGACGCCGGCGCGCTGGCCGTCGGTTGTGTGTGGGGCGCGTCCTCCCCGGGACCTCCGGTGGCGTTGGCCGTGTCGTCACCGGCTCCGGCAGCCGCGGCGACCCGGTCGTCGTCCTTGGAGTCGGCTGCGCTGCCCGTCTTCGCGGCCTGCTCCGCCTTCGCGGCCTTCTCGCGCTCCCAGGCGGTGTCTTCCAGGTCCGCCTCGCGGATCAGGTCGTCGACGGTCTCCTTCAGCTCGGCCTGGGCCAGGTTCGCGGCGCGACGCAGGTCACGGAGACCGGCGCCCACGGTCCGGGCCACCTTGGGGAGCTTCTCCGGGCCGACAAAAATCAGCGCCACCACGAGGATGACCACGAGCTCGGGACCCCCGATGCCGAACATGGGCTCCTCCTGCCGCTATCCGAAGCGGAGCGCGCGTCCGCCAACCATCAGCGCACGGCGCGCCTGGACGATGACGACGCGACCCGCTGTGCGCAAGCGATCCTCATCGTCAGCGAGCTCCGACCAAGCCGCCGCGGCGCGAAAGCTCGCCGCGGAGAGAGGCCCGTGCGCGCCGACCCCCAGCGCAGTGGCCTCCGCTCGCACGGTCGAGCCCACCCGCACCTGCTCCACGTGGAGCTTGTCGGCGATCGCCTGGAGCTGGACCGGCAGCGACGCGTCCAGTCGCCGCACGCCACGGTCGCGAGCCTCGAGCGCGGGGCCACGCCACCACAGCGGCGCCGTGGGCCCGCTTGTCATCGCACGCAGCGGGCGTGCCAGGGTCTGCCAGGCCTTGGCCTGCCAGGGGGCGGGAGCGGCGCCCACGGGGGCGTCTTCTGGCAGCTCCCCCAGGGGGCCCGTGACCCAGAGCCGGGCGAGGCAGACCCCGTCGACCTTGAGCTCACGCTGCAGCTTGTGCACGACCCACTCCGGGGCCTCGTAGGCGTGGAGGTGATCTGCGAGCACCACGGTGTCGAACGCCGACGGCGTGAACGTCGCGCTGCCGTAGACCTTGGTGACCACCTGAACGGCGCCCGCCTGCGCCGGCGTGAGCCGGGCCACGAAGCGACGTGCCTGGCCCGGGTTGAGGTCGCAGACCGTGACCTTGGCACCGGCGTCCGCGGCAGCCAGCGCGAGGTCGAGATCTGGGCGTCCGCAAAAAAGCACGCGGCCGTGCGCGAGCTCGGCGACCAAGGTCGCCCAGCTCGGCGTCACGGCGTGGCTCGCGGCGGGGTCCAGAGCCCACGGAGGCGGCGGGACGGCGCGGTCCAGACGGATTCCGTCCAGCTCTCGTCGCAGGCGGACCATCGGTCAGGCCCTCTAGGAGCCCGTAGCGCGTTCCGCAACGGGGCGCTCATCGCGATGACGCCTCGCGCCGTGGTCGATGCAAGTCTCTGAATGGGCTGCGGCCAGCCCCGTTGACTTGCTCAACCACATCGCTCGGTCCTCTCGCGATTGCCCGCGTTGCTGCGCTACGGGCTTCTAGTTGCCCTTGGCAGCCGCGGCCTCGGCCTTGGCGGTCTCGATCTGGCGCTTCTTGCGCGCGATGAGCCGGCGACGGCTCTCTTTCTGACGCATCTTCGTCGACTTGCTTCCCTGGCCCATGACGGCTCCTGTGCTGATCTGCTCGTGTGAGCGGGTAGACGAGGGCGCCACGGCCCGCCAAGCGCGGGCCCGGTCCCTCGAAGGGCGGCGGAGCCTAGACTGGCAAGGGGTCAATCGTCAACGAGATCCGGCCGCGCTCGTCGACTCGCGCTCGGGCGACGGCGTGCTTGCCTTCCTGGCGCCTGCAGAGCGCCGCGGCGCCGTCGGCCACCGGCTCGATGGCCAAGACGCGGGCGATGCCTTCGAGCGCCACGGGCGCGTCCGCGCGCAAGGTGCGGGCGTCCACGCCGAGCAGCATCGCGTCGGAGCTCTCCTCGTGGTCCTGGCGCGGCAGGGCGGCGAACCACAGGCGACCCGCCGCGGCGTCGAGCGTCCAGGCGTGGTCGACCACGATGCGCTCCATCGGCGCGAAGCGACGGCGCAGGTCTGACGACGCGAACACGATGCGGTCCTTGCGCCACACGAGGAGCGAGGGCGGCCGCTGAACCTTGTCTGCGTCGAAGAGGTCGAAGGTGTCGTAGGCCGCGAAGATCCGCTCCTGCTCCGGCCACCGCACGGCGGCACGAAGACCGGCCACGGGCTCGGCGACCTCGTCCTGGCTCCAGGTCGCCTCTGGCCGCGCCCCCTCGCCAAAGCGACCCACGGCCCAGGCCCGCCGCGCGCGGGCCTCCGGCTCTGTCGCCGCCAGCAGCGCGTCGGGGGCGCCCGCGACGCCCACCAGGCTGCTGAGCGCCGGCTTGTGACGGTCGACGCTGACCGCCTCGAAGGTGTCCGCGTCCACCCGCACCAGCGACGCAGGTCCAGCGTCCTTGCGCACGAGCACCGCGAGCAGGTCCGCGTCCGGCTCCAGCGCCCACGCGACGATCTGGCCTTCGCCGCGGATGATGTCACGCAGGCTGCGCGCCTGGACGACCTCCGGCGGCGCCCCGTCGCGCTGCTCGATGGCCACCAGTCGCCCAGCGCTCACCGCGAGGAGCCGAACGGCGCCGTCGCGGCCACCGAGCTTGGGCGCCGGCTGGGTCGCGAGGGGGAAGGCCTCAGGCAGCTGAAAGGGCGCGAGCCCCCGCGTCTGGAGGTTGATGCCGAGCCACAGCCGGTCCTGCACCACCAGCATGCGGCCGTCGACCACCGCCGTCGCTACCGGCCCGTCGCCGAGGCTGAGGTTGAAGGGTGGCACCGGCGTCGCGCGCAGCTCAGCTGCGCACCGCTGGTCCAGCTCCTGGCGCCAGCTCAGGGCCTGTGGGTCGTCGTCTGTGGCGATGCCCTCGAGCGTCGCCAGCGCGCGCTGCGCGGCGAAGAGCTGGCCCGCCTTCAGCGCCTTGGCCACGGCCCGTTTGAGCCGCCCCTCCTGTGCGTGCCGGAGCTTGGCCTCTTCGATCTCGTGCCGCAGCGTCTTGAGCAGGCCGGCGTCGGCCCAGAGGCGCTTCGCACCCAGCGCCGTCAGCGCGGCGTCGGGCCCGGTCTCGCGCAGCGCGGCGCGCACGGTGACGGCGCGCGCCTGGTCCGCGGCCTGCGCTTCGGCGGCGTCCGCTCGGGCGACGCGCTCCGCTGCGCGGACCGCCGTCTCCACCTGCCGCCAGCTCGGCGGCAGCGCCGCCAGGGCTTGGCGCAGCGGTTCGACGGTGTCGTCGTTCAGCCCCTGCCGCAGCGCGCTGATGAGCGCCAGCCCCTCGCCGTGGATCTCGGCTGAGGGCAGCGTGTCGAAGGCGTCTTGGACCAACGCCCAGTCATCGCTGAGCCCGTCTGGGACGGTGATTCCCTCGCCGTGATCGCGACGCACGTCGACCAGGGTCGAGAGCCGCGCGCTCCCGGACTGCTGGCTGGCGCGCGCCAGGGCGGCGTCCCGGTCCCGCGCCGCCACACGGTCGCGCAGGGACTGAGCGGTGGTCTGGTCACTGCGGTTGTCCGGCGCGAGGGCCACGAGCGCCTCTGCCGCGGCGAGGGCTGTGTCGAGGTCTCCGGCTGTCACCGCCGCTTCGATGTCGGCCCGCAGGGACTCACCGGCGAGCGCCTGCTCAGCGCTGGCGACCTGGCTCTCCGTGGCCTTGAAGCGCGCGGTGTGCGCCCACGTGTCGCGGGCTGCCTCCAGCGCGGTCCGCGCCGCGTGGGCGTCGCGACCCCCGAGGGCTTGCACGACCCCAGCCAGCGCGGCCTCGCACGCGGCGTCTTCGTCGCGGCGCAGCAGGTCGAGCAGCTCGGCCCCCCGCGAGAGCGGCGGGAGCCTCCCCGCCGCGGCCTCCAGCAGGGCCCGGGCCTCGGTCACGGCGCCCGCCTGAAGCAGGCGGTCCGCCAGACGGCCGACGCTCTCCGGCTCGTTGAAGTCGCGCGCCAGCGCGTCGTCGAGGTCGACGCCGCGTGGGTGGCCAACCTCCATCGCCGCTGCGACCACGAGGCGCGGCAGGGCGAGACCGCCCTTGGCCTCCGCGCCCTCGATTGGGGCGAACGCGGGATCGTCCAGCCAGGACGCGACCTCCGGAAACTGCCCGTAGCGCTCCACGAGGAAGCGCGCGTAGCGCTCGAGCCAGCCCCGCACCTCCTGGGGTCCGGCGCGGCGCACGGCCTCCCGGTAGTACAGCCGTGCGGCTTCGTAGTCGAAGGCCTCTTCCTGCTGCTCGCCGCGGCGCCACAGCGCAGCGACGTCGAGCCCGTCTACGCCGGTCGGGCGCTCCGGAGCGAGTGCTGGACGTTGAAATCCACGGCGCCGTGCGCGGCGAGCCATTGCGCCTCCTCGCGGCGCAGCGCGCCGCGCATGAGTCCCTGCGAGTGATGCGGGTCGTCCGGTCGCCCCGGTGCCCCGTCGGCCAGTCACCCAGCGCCCCGGCACGTGGTCGCCCCGCTATCCAGCGATCCGCCCCGGCGGCATCCGTCGGCCACGAGACGAGGGTGGCCGCAGGTGGCGGCGCGCCGACCGGGCTGACCTACTTGCAGGCTCCGGCGCTACAGGTGAGGCCGGTGCCGCAAGACGTGCCGTCCTTGACGGGGGTGTGGGTGCAGCCGCTCTTGGCGTTGCAAGCGTCCGTCGTGCAGGGGTTGTAATCGTCGCAGCTGGCCTTCGCCGGGGACACGAGCGCCTCGGTCCACTGCGACAGCGTCGGCTGCTCGGCGAGCGTGGTCCCGAAGGCGCGCACCTGACCCAGCGCCGCGTGCACCGCGCTCATCACGTCGTGCCCGTTGCCACCCCAGGTCCAGGTCTTGGCGACCTTCTTGTCGCTGCCGATCAGCCAGACGGCGGCGTCCAGCCCGCCCTTGGCGCCCGTGACCGCGCCGGTGCTGCCCGAGACCGCCAGGCTGCCGTCGCCTTGGACCACCACGTCGGTGAACCAAGCCCGCGTCGGACCCTTGTACGCCTTGTCCTGCGGCGTCGAGCCGGCATAGCCCTGCGACGCGCTCAGCTTGGCGGCGGTGGCGGTCGACTCCGTGGCCAGCCAGGCGACCCAGCCCTGCCAGTCCGCCGTGCCTTCTTCGCTGGCGCCCACAGCGACCAGCCCGCCCGTGTGGCCCGGCGCGACGGACCAGAAGCGGGCGTTGCCCTTGGTGCCTGCGTAGCTCTGGCTCCAACCGATCTTGCCGTCGGCGCCGATGTAGGTGACCAGGCCCGTCGTCCCGCCCTTGGCGTCGCCGTCCGTGCCGACCGCGTACCAGCCGCCCATGGGCGCTGCGATGACGTCCGCGAAGCTGTCCGGGCCGGCGCCTCCCGCGCTCGCCTCCCACGTGACCTTGCCCGTCGCGTCGAAGCCCACGATCCACGCGTCGGCGCCGTTGCTGCCGGCGTGCTTCCAGCCCACAGCCACCGAGCCGCCCTTGCCGCTGTCGACCACGGCGCTCAGACCCGCGCCACCCGCAGGCGCCCACACGTGGGTCCCCGCGACCTTGCCGGTCGCCCCGTCGAAGCGCACGACCCACGCCGCGTCGGCGGTGGCCGCAGCAGGCAGCGTCGGTGTGGCGCCGGCCGGGAGCGTCGTCGCCGCCGGGCCCTTGGCGAGCGAGCCCACCGCGACGATCTGCCCCGCGTCCGACCGAGACACGGCCGATGCGAGCCGCGCCACCTTGTAGTCCGCCTCGCCGGCGTCCATGGCCCAGAGCAGCTCTCCGCCCTGGTAGAGCTCCGCCCGGCCCGCGACGGTCCCCTTGCCGTCGGCCACGCTGCCCACGTAGACGCGCGTGCCAGCCCCGGTCAGCACCATGTCGCCGGCCTTGCCGCCGGCGTTCCACTCGTTGGTGAGCACGGTCTGGCCCGCGGGCGCGGTGCACACGCCCTTGGCGTCGCAGCTCTCGCCCAGCGAGCACTGGTCGCCGTCGGCGCACTGCGTGCCCGCCTTCACCGGCGTGTTGACGCAGCCTTTCTTGTCGACGCAGGCGTCGATGGTGCAGCTGTTGCCGTCGGCGCACGTGCTGTCGTCGCCCAGGGTGCAGCCCAGCTCCTGGCACTTGCCCCCCTCACCACAGAAGTTGCCCTTGCCGCCGCAGTGGAGGTCCGCGGTGCAGTCGAAGCAGGCGCCCGTCTTGCTCTTGCAGAAGCTCAGGCTGTAGCTGTTGCTGTTGTCGGTGAAGCCCTTCACACGGACGAAGTACTTGGTGCTCTTGGGCGCCTTGAACACGATCTGCTCAGGCGCGGTCTTGGTCGACGACTCCGCCACGGGCTTGGAGAACTTGCCGACCTCGTACAGACGCAGGTCGAGGTCGCCGTCCTTCTGGTCGAAGGAGATCGTCAGGGTGATCGTCTCGCCCGCCGCCGCTTCGAACGCGAACCAGTCGGTCTCGTAGGGGCACAGGCTCAGGTCCTTGGTGGTCCCCGTGTAGATGTCGGTGGCGATGGTCGGCGTGTTGTTCGGCTCCAGCGCGTCGGCCAGGCAGAGCTTGACCACGCTGAGCGCGCTGTAGGCGGTGTTGTTGAGCTCCTGGCTCTCCTTGACCTCGTCCTTGTTGTCGACCTTGAGGATGACGTACGCGGGACCCGGCTTGGCGCCCACGGGCACCTGCACCTTGTCGTCGAGGTCCTGGTTGGTCTTGCCGAGCAGGCCCTTGCTGATGGGGCGCTCCTTCATCAGCACGTCGCTCGCGTCGAGCTTGTTGTCGGCGCTGAAGTAGTAGCCGTAGTGGAAGGCGGCGGCGTTGTCCTTGCACTCGTTGCTGACGTTCATGGTCAGGTACGCGTCCTCGCCCTGCTCGACCTTGCTCGGGAAGAGGCTCTTGATCGTCGGCAGCAGGTCCACGCCCTTGCCGCCGTCGACCTTCAGCTCGTAGGCGAAGCTCCCGGTCGGCTTCTTGCCGGGCGACTTGTAGACCGCCTGCATGTAGTACTTGCCGGCCGCCGGCGCCTTGAAGTCGATGGTGCCGCTGCCGTTGAGCGCCTGCAGGGGCGGCAGCTTGGGGTTGCCGTAGATGTTGAACACGAAGCCCGAGCCGTCGTGGGTGAACTTGATCTTCACCAGCTCGTCCTTGGCGAGGTCGAGGTAGAACCAGTCCTCGTCGCCGAGGCACAGCGTCATGTTGGCCAGGCCGCAGCCGAGCTCCTTCGCCGTGGTCGGGCTGTTGTTGCTCTCGTAGACGTCGGCGATGCACACGTCGGTCGGGTCCGGCTCGGAGATGGTGATGTCGAAGCCGTAGTCGTAGGGCTGCGGCGGCTTGTCGCCGATCGGCAGCACGTAGGTGTGGATGTAGTAAGTGCCGCCCACCTGCAGGTAGGGGATCGTCGCCTCGGTCTTGAGCGGGTTGGCCGAGCCGGCGATGACGCCGGTGCCGCTGCTGTCGACGATCTGTACGCCGAGGATCCCAGCGTCCTTCTTCTGGGTCCAGTTGACCTTGACGTTGAAGGCCTTGCCCTCCGGCAGCTTCACCGCGAACCAGTCCTCGAGGCCTGGGCACACGTTGAGCTTGGTGTAGCTCTTGCTCTCGGGGGTGAGCTGAGCGGCGTCCTCGACGGTGTGGTTGCCGGTGAACGCGTCCGTCGCACAGGTGATGGTCGAGTTGAGCTGGATGGAGTTGGAGCTCACGGCGTTGTTCTTCTCGTCGGACTCCGAGACCTTGCCCTCCGCGTCGACCAGCGCGCCGATGTAGTACTTGCCGCCCTTGACCACGGGCAGCACCAGGTTCTTGGCGACGACCGTGCTGGTGGCGCCGTCGAGCCCCTTGTCGACGACGACGTCGCCGAGCTTGGTGTCGCTGCTGTCGATGGTGGAGTCGGTCGAGAGCACGTAGCGCACGACGAAGGGGCCGGCCTTGGTGGCGCCGACGTTGGTCAGCTGCATCTTGGTTTTGACCAGGCCGCCGGGGAAGGTCGCGACCGGGCCGGCGCTCAGGCCGTTGCCGAAGAGGTCCGTGCCCGCGGGCGGCGGGTCGACCTTCACCTGCAGCTGGAAGTGCGAGCGCACGCCCTTGGACTGCGGGTAGACCCGGATGTAGTGCTTGCCGCCCTTGGCGACCGTCAGCGCCACGGCCTGCTTGAGCGCGCCCAGGCCCTTGACGGAGTCGAGCGGCTTGCCGTCGGGGTCGTAGATGTCGAGGTTCACGTCCGACGGGGTCGGCGAGGTCCACAGGATGTCCTCCGTGGTCGTGGTCACGAAGAGCGAGTGACCCTTGGAGACCTCGACCACGAACCAGTCCTCGTCGTCCTCGCAGATGGCGAGGTCCTTGTAGGTGCCGGGGGTGAGCTTCTTGGAGTTGCCCTTGGAGTCGTTGTTGATCTTGAGGTCGAAGGCGTCCTGGTAGCAGCCGCCCTTGGTGTCGGTGACCTCCACCGTCTTGGCCGCGGCGATGGCGTTGTCGTTGTGGTTGTCCTTGGCCTCCTTGTTCTCCGGGTCCAGGACCACGCCGACGTAGTACGTGTTGATCTTGTGGCTGAGCCCCTCGGGCACCACGAAGGTCGCGCTGCGGTAGGCCGACTCCAGGCCCTCGACGCCCGGCTCGACGACCGTCTTCACCGGGATCAGCTGGCTCAGGTTGGCCCAGGTGATGTTGTTGTTGGGCGACATCACGATCCACGTGCTCGACTGGGTGGAGCCGGTGGAGCCGCTGTTGATCACCTTCCAGCTGATCTTCATCACGTCACCCGCCTTCAGCTTGGCGGGGTGGTAGCCCACGTTCACGGGCTTGATCTGCACGTTGGCGGTCGCTGTGACCTTGAGCGGCGGGTCCTTCCACACCTTGGTGTTGTCCGCCTTGGTGAGCTCCTTGATCGTGTTCTTGGGGTCGAGCTGGAAGTACACGTACCAGTCCTGCACCGGCGTCTGCGTGTTGATCTTGATGCTGACCGCCCCCTTCTTCTCCTGGCCCACGGCCAGCTTCGGGATGGTGGTGTTGGTCTTGTTGATGACGCAGGTCGTGGTCGACAGCGAGGGCGTCGGGCAGAAGAAGACCGTGGCCGGGAAGTCCGGCGTTTGCAGGGTGCCCGTGTTCTTGACGTGCCAGTTCACCGCGACCGTGCCGCCGAGGTAGGTGCCCTTGGGGCTGACCCACATGTCCACGAGCTGCAGGTTCACGCCCTGCACCGTGACCTTCTTCACCGTCAGGGTGACCGTCGAGACCATGACGTTGTTGGTCTCGTTGGTCTCCGAGATCTCCTCGTCGGTGTCGACCTTGGCGATGAGGTAGTAGGTGCCGTCCGGCACGTCGGGCAGCGCCACGCCGCGGAAGATGGGCAGCGATGTGCCCGGCCCCAGCGTGTTGACCTTCGAGCTGGCGGGGTCGGTGAGCTGCAGGTCCTTGTTCTTCGTGATCAGGTAGTTCTCGAGCTCCGACGGGTCGGGCTTGCCGTCGTCGATGTAGCTGAGCGTCTTGTCCTTGGAGAGGAAGACGCCGAACTCGAAGTTCTTGGCCTCGCCCTCGCCCTCGTTCTTGATCTTGAGCTGGTAGGTGGCGGTGTCCCCGGGGGAGTAGGACTTCGCGCTGTCGAAGTCCGGGACCGTGACCGACAGGTCGGGGGGTAGGTTCACCTTGGTGTCGATCTGCAGGAGGCTGGTGGCGAAGCCCTTGTTGTCGTCCTTGTTGAGCTCGGGCGCGACGCCGGTGCAGTCGGCGTGAACGATGATGAACCAGTTCCCGTCGGCCACGTCCTGCGGCAGCTTGAACTCGGCGGGCTTGGCCTCGGTGTAGGAGATCTTCACCGTGCCGCCGCTGCCGGAGCCGATGCCGTCTGGATGCTTGAGCGTGTGGACCTTCTGGTCTTTGTCGTCGAGCGTGTCGTTCGACGAGAGGTAGATGCAGGTCTCCATGGCGTCGGCGACCGCCTCGCCGTCGTTGAGGATGTCGAACTGCAGCTTCACCGTGTCGCCGGGGAAGGCCGTCGTGGGCGTGAGCACGGCGATGGGCGAGAGCGAGATGTCCGACGGCTGCAGGACGTCGACCTCCTGGGTGACCGTCTTGCTGACCTTGAGGTTCTTGCGCCAGGTGACCGTCGCGCGGGTCGGGAACACGCCCTTGTACTTGAACTTGTGCGCGACCTTGAGCAGCTCCTTGGGGTCCTGGTCGGCCTTGAGCTCGAGCTTGTCGCCGTCGCCGAAGTCCCAGTTGATCAGGAAGTCCGCCGGCTCGTTGTCGCCGATGTCGAGGGTGAAGGTGACCTCGAGCGGGACGTTGCCCACGACCGGCGTGTCGCACTTGTCGCACTGCGCGGTGAGCTTGGGCTCGATGGTCGGGGGCTCGACGAAGGTGTCTTCGACGTCGGCCTCGCCCGTGTCGGCGCCAGAGGTGTCGTTGCTGTTGTCGCCGTCGTTCTGCCCGCAGGCCGCCACGGTGAGCAGCAGGGCGAAGCAGGCTGCAAGTCGGGTGGTGCGGTGGCGAAGGGCAAACGAGATCATTGAGCGCTCCCAGGGGGAGGACTGCGGCGTGGGTCACCGAGACAGTCTTCGATTGGTGCGTGCGTCCCGGGTGCTAGGGGGGCCGGGCACACAAGGGCCGGAGTATAGACAAGCCCGTGCCCACGTCCAAGTCGAGCCAGCGCAAAACCGGGACGCCGTGTGGAAATGTTCGTACGGACTGGCGCTTGGCTGCGTCGCCGATCCGCCGCGACGGAGGGTGGACCCACGACGGCGCTCCGGTCGCGCAGGTCCGCGTATCGGGCCTCGGAGGGCGGCGGCGCCGGGCCGGGCGTGATCGTTGCCACAAGGGCCGACTCTTCGGCGGGCGCAGGCTTGGGCGGCCGCGCCGAGCAGCGCCGACTGCTCTGGCGCCCCGGGCTGGTCGCGGCGGGCGGCGTGCGACTACCCTCCGCGCCATGCGCGACCCTCTGTCCCAGCCTGAGCTCCCGGCCGAACGCGGCGCACCGCCCGCGGAGGTGCCCTACGCCGACCGCCGCGTGGCTGTGCCCGACACGCCGGACGCGCGGGCCGCCACCGGCGTGGTGCGCCGGCTGCGCGAGGCTGGGCACAGCGCCTTCTTGGTGGGTGGCTGTGTCCGGGACCTGGTGCTCGGCCTGGTCCCCAAGGACTACGACGTGGCGACCAGCGCGCGCCCGGAGGCGGTCTCCGCGCTCTTCCCGCGCGTGGTCGAGGTCGGGGTGGCCTTCGGTGTGGTGCTGGTGCTCGCGGGGGAGCGCGGCGCCGAGGTGGAGGTGGCGACGTACCGGGCCGACGGCGCGTATCACGACGGGCGCCGGCCGACCGAGGTGCGCTTCACCGACGCGCGCGAGGACGTGCTGCGGCGCGACTTCACGCTCAACGGCCTGCTGCTGGATCCGCTCGCCGCTGGCGGTGGGCAGGTCATCGACTGGGTCGACGGCATCGGCGATCTCGACCGGGGCGTGCTGCGCGCCATCGGCGAGCCCTCCCTGCGCTTCGAGGAGGACGCCCTGCGCCTGCTCCGCGCGGCGCGCTTCGCGGCGCGCTTCGGCCTCGCCATCGACCCGGCCACCGCGGCGGCCATGGCCGACCGCAGCGCCACGCTCGCGCGCATCAGCCGGGAGCGCGTCCAGGCGGAGCTGGCCGGCATGTTGAAGGTGCCCTACGCCCCCGCGGCGGTGTCGCTGTTGGCGCGGTTCGGGCTGGCGCAGACCCTCTGGCCCGCGCTCACCGCCCGAGATCCCGGGCTGGCCGCGACCCGCGCTCGGCTGCAGGCGCTGTGCGATCAGGCGCTCTCAGACGGCCCGTCCGACACGTCAGCCCAGGCCGACGGCCTGCCGCCGTCCCGGGGTCTGGCTTTTGAGCTGGCCCTCGCCGCGTTTCTCTGGCCGCTGCACCTGCCCGGCGGCGCGCTGCCCGACGACGTCCACGCCACGCTGCGGCTGTCGGGCGCGGCGCTGCGCACGCTGCGCAACACCTGGGACCAGGCCGACGCCCTGCTGGCCTGCTTGCGAGACGCCACGCTGCCCGCGCTCGACCCGACCTCGCCGCGGCTGGTGCGACTGCTGCGCGAGCCCGAGTCCGACGCGGCGGTGCGTCTGGCGCTCGCCGCCCTCGCCGCCGACCCGGCGCTCGGAGCCCTGCACCCGGCGGCGTTGGCGTGGCTTGGCGGGCTGCGCCACCTCCGCAAGCAGGCCCAGACCTCGCGGTGGCGGCCGCGCCTCTACGTCGACGGTGCGCGCCTCAAGGCGCTGGGCCACCCCCCCTCGCCGCGGTTTCGCGTGGCGCTGGCCGCCGCTGAAGACACGCAGCTGCGCGGCGGCGACGACAGGGCCGCGCTGGCCGCAGCGCTGGCGGCGCTCCCCTCTCTCGACTGAGCTTGAGCTGTCGCAGCTCAGCCTCGAACGCGGCGCCCCAGGCTGAGGGACTCCAGCGGCACCCGCGCGGGAGCCGAGCCGCCGCCGGGCTGACCAGGGGCGGCCGCCGCTTGGGCGCCCTCACACGCCTCCGCACACGCGTCGCCACAGCCCGCGCCGATGCCCGCGCGGCGCCGCACGAGCCACCCCAGGGCGGCGAGCACCACGGCGGCGGCGGCGAGGAGATCGATCAGGTCGGCGAGCACGGGTCTCCTTGGGCCTTGCGTCCCTAGGTAAAGCCTAGGGCGCTCCCGCCCTGGTACACGGCCAGCGAGAGCAGGTAGGCGAGACCATTGAGATACACGAGCGCAAAGATCGGCCAGCGCCAGGTCTGCGTCTCGCGCTGCAGCACCGCGACGGTGCTGAGGCACTGCAGCGCCACGGCGAAGAACACCATGAGCGAGAGGCCGACGAGCGGCGTCATGCCGGAGAAGCGGACCATCGACGAGCCCACAGCGCTCGCGAAGGCGTCTTCGTCGTCGGCCTCGGCGCCGCGGCCGTAGACCTGCCCCATCACCGGGACGAGGACCTCGCGCGCGGCGAGGGAGCCGATGAGGCCGATGCCGATGCGCCAGTCGAAGCCCAAGGGCGCGATGGCCGGCTCGATGAGCTTGCCCAGGGAGCCGGCGGCGCTGTGCTCGAGCTGATAGCGCTGCTCGCTGTGCGCGAGCCGCGCCGTGGCCGCGGTGTGGGCGGGTGTACCCGTTGGCTGCGCGGCGATGGCGGCGGCCAAGGGGGCACGCGCCTCGGCGGGCAGCTCCGTCTGTGGAAAGGTCATCAGCGCCCACAGCACCACGGTGAGGGCGACGATCACCGAGCCGGTCTCGACCAGAAAGTGCCGCAGCCGCCTGCCGACGACCCGCCCGATGTTGCCGAGGCGGGGGCGGCGGTAGGGAGGCAGCTCGAGCAGCAGGGGCGCGCTCTCGCCCTTGACCACGGTGCGTCGCATGACGAAGGCCGCCACCAGCGCCAGGGCCACGCCGAGCAGGTAGAGCGCGGTCAAGATCAACCCGCCGACCGAGAGGAAGCCGAGCACCGGGGCGGTCCCGGCGAAGACCGCGGCGATGACCATGGCGTACACGGGCAGGCGCGCGGAGCACGTCATCAGCGGGGCGATCAGCATGGTCACCAGCCGGTCTGCGGGGCTCGGGATCGTCCGCGCGGCCATGACGCCTGGGACGTTGCACGCGAAGCTGCTGAGCAGCGGCACGAAGCTCTTGCCCGGGAGCCCGGCCCGGCTCATCAAGCGGTCGATGAGGAAGGCGGTGCGCGCCAGGTAGCCGGTGTCTTCGAGCAACGAGACCCCGAAGAAGAGCACGGCGATCTGGGGGACGAAGACCAGGGTCCCGGCGACACCTGCGAGCACGCCGTCGACGAGCACCGCCCGCAGGAGGCCGGCCGGCAAGAGCCCGCCGACCCAGCGCGCGACGCCGGACGCGAGCGAGTCGATGAGGTCGATGGCGGGGTCGGACCAAGCGAAGACGCCCTGGAAGAGCACGCCCATCACCAAGAGGAAGAGCAGGTTGCCGGCGACGGGGTGCAGCGCGACGCGATCGATGCGATCGGTCCAGCTCTCGCCCTGGGGTCGACGGCGGCAGACGGCGGCGACGACCTGGTCGAGCCGCGCGTAGCGGGCCTCGGTCACCGCGCGCCGCAGCGCGACGTGGTCCAAGCCGGCGTCCGTCAATGTCTGGGCGATGGCCGCCCCGACGCCCGGCTCGCCGCGGTCGAGGGCGGCCTCGCGAGACGCCAGCCACCACAGGGCCTGGCCGCGGTTCTCGGCGTGGACCCCGTCGACCGCGAGCACCAGATCTGTCGCCGTCTCGACCTCTGCAGGCCAGGTCGTCGTGGCCACCCGGCCGCGCTGGGGTTCGGCCAGCACGCTGGTCACCGCGGCTTCGAGCGCCGCGAGCCCGTCGCCGCGCCGCGCCACCATGGGCACCACGGGGCACCCGAGCGCGTGGTGCAGGTCGTCGATCTCGATGTCGAGCCCCGCCTCCTCGGCGGCGTCCATCATGTTGAGCGCAGCGATCACGGGCACGCCGAGCTCGGCCACCTGCAGCAGCAGGTAGAGGTTGCGCGCCAGGTTCAGCGGGTCGATGACCACGACCACGACGTCGAAGCTCGGGTCGTCGTAGGCGCCCGTCAGCACGTGGTGGGCGATCTCCTCTTCCGGGCTCGACGCCACCAGGCTGTAGGTGCCGGGCAGGTCGTGGATGCGCCAGCGGTGCCCGGACACCTCGCGCTCACCGGTGCGGCGATCCACGGTGATGCCGGGGTAGTTGCCCACGTGGGCGCTGAGGCCGGTGAGCACGTTGAAGAGCGTGGTCTTGCCGGTGTTGGGGTTGCCCGCGAGGGCGATGGCGACCTCAGTCACGCGCGGCCTCCACCTGCACGGCGGCGGCCGCGTCGGGCCGCATGGTCAGCACGAAGTCGCGCACGCGGAGCAGCAGCGGTCCGGAGAAAGGGGCGCGGCGCAGCACCTCGACCCGCGCGCCG
>JAUIAC010000621.1 GCA_030425545.1 bacterium
TGGACGATCTGAGACACGGCGGCCTCCGGCGGGACCTGCTTGGGCCCCTTGCCGTCGAGATAGCGCAGCAGCTCGTTGTAGACGTTCCAGTATTGCTGCGCGCTCTTGACCAGGTTGTCCACGAACTCATTGCGCCCCTTCAGCGACTGATTGGCCTGGCCGACGATGGGGCCGATCTTCTGGCACACGGGATCGAAGGTCGTGCGGCCGGCTGTCACCGCCTTGAAGGTCTTCTGCTGCGGGTTGCCACCGCCGCCCTTGGTGATGTCGAGGGGCCCGCCGACCGGGTTCTTGTCGTCGGGGCTGGCCACCGCCTGGATCTTCTTGTTGCACGCCCGGACCGCCTCGAAGAGCTGCTTGCCGCTCGACAGCAGGTCCTTCATCAGCAGGGAGTTGTCGTACTTCTCTTTGAGGCGCAGCAGCCGCTTGGTGATCTCAAACTCGAAGTAGCCGGGCTCCAGGGCCTTGGGCAGCACCTCTTGCACGTTCTTGTAGTGAAAGGTCGCGCCGAGGGCGTAGCGGGCGAAGCGCACTTGCTCGCCTTCGACCTTGGCCTCGGTGGACGAGAACATCTCCAGCTTGGCCGCCTCGGCCTGCTCTTCGACCGATCCCGCGCTGGGGTAGTCGACGTCGGCGTACACCAGGCGAATCCGGCCGCCGGCTGCGTTGGCGTACTCCTCGAGCTTGTCGCGGAAGGCACGGTCGACACCCTTGAGGCTCTGCTTGCCCCCGAACTGGGTCGGGATGCTCTCGGGCAGATCCTTGCTGATGTAGACGTGGATCGTGACGTTGTCGAGCGACTCCGTGGCCTTGACGGACTCATCGCTCAGCGTGTGCACCTTGTACTTGGTCAGGTCGAGCCGGGCGGGTGTCTTCATCAACACCACGTTCAGCATGACGGCGACGCCGAGGGTCGCGCCGAACATGACCAGCGCGTCGGTGCGAATGCCGCGCCGGGTCTTCCCTGAGTTCTGGGCCTTCGTCTTTTGAGCTGCCATACCGAAACATCCTCCCCGTCAGGGGTTGGTCAGCGCCAGTTGCGCGACTTGAGGGTGTAAGTGGACGCAGCCACCGCGACGGCGGTGACGGTCAGGAAGTAGACGACGTTGCGAATGTCGACGACGCCCTTGGCGAACGCCGCGAACTGGCTCTTGAAGGTGAGCAGCCGCAGGGCGACGGGCGGGCGGTCGAACGCGAGCTTGATCAGCGCGTCGGTGGCGGTCCAGAAGAACACGCAGAGCAGCAGCCCCAAGATGAACGCGACGATCTGGTTGTGGGTCCAGGTCGAGGTCATGAGCCCGAGGGCCAGGAAGGTCGTGCCGATGAGCAGCAGCCCCAGGTAGCCCCCGACGATGGCGCCGACGTCGGGCTCGCCGACGAACATCACGATGGCCGGGAAGATGAGCGTCATGGCCAGCGCGACGAAGAGGAAGCCCATGGACCCCACGAGCTTGCCGATGATGATGCGCGCGTCGCTCACGGGCAGCGTCACCAGCAGCTCCAGCGTGCCGGTCTTCTTCTCTTCGGCCACGAGCCGCATGGTCACGGCGGGCAGGATGACCGCGAGCACCCAGGGGGCCGAGTCGAAGAGCGGGCGCAGCGTCGCCTGCCGCGCCTCGAAGAAGTCCTGCGAGCCGTCGATGCCGAAGAAGAACATCAGCCCCGTTGCGACGAGGAAGACCGTCGCCGCGATATAGGCGATGGGGGAGTCGAAGGTCGCCGCGAGCTCACGCCGGGCGATCACCCAGATTTGCTTCATAGCTGCACACTCTCGTGGTTTGGCCAGCGTGGGCGGCCACGGAGGCCGGCGCTGGCGGGACATGCCCCAGGGCCCGAATCAGGCCTCGGACGTGATGCGCTGGAAGATCGCCTCGAGGTCGAGGCTGCGGCGCCGGAGCTCGACCAGCGTGTGGCCGCCCTTTGACGCCCAGGCCGCGATGTCCGCCCGCACGTCACGCGACGCGTCGAGCTGGAAGACCTGGTGTTGGATCGGCTCGGCCGAGGCGTGGCTGTGGCGCACGCTGCGGACCCCGGCGATGCCCTCGAGCTCTTTGTGTAGCGGCGCGCCGCGCCCCTCGCCCGTGTACCCGACCCCCACGACCAGCTCGTGGGTGTTGTTGAGCTTGCCCTCGAGCTGCTCGATGGTGCCGTCGGCCGCCTTCTCGCCTCGGTGGATGATGACGATGCGGTCGCAGGTCTGCCGGACCTCCGGGAGGATGTGGGTCGACAAGATGACCGTGTGGTCCTTGCCCAGCTCCTTGATGAGGTCGCGGATCTCGACGATCTGGTTGGGGTCGAGGCCCGAGGTCGGCTCGTCGAGGATGACGATCTTCGGGTTGTGGAGCAGCGCCTGCGCCAGCCCGACACGCTGCTTGTAGCCCTTGGACAGCGTGTGGATCGGCTCCTTCAGCTTCTCGATGATGCCGACCTTGCCCGCGAGCTGCTGGATGCGCGTGTGGCACTGCGCCTTGGTGAAGCCGCGCATCTCGCCGCAGTACACCAGGTAGTCCCACACCACCATGTCGGGGTAGAGCGCCGTCGACTCGGGCAGGTAGCCGATGAGCTGCCGGGTCTCGATCGGGTGACGAAAGAGGTCGAGGCCGTCGATGGTGACCGTGCCTGACGTGGCGGAGATGTAGCTCGTCAGGATCTTCATCGTGGTCGACTTGCCGGCGCCGTTGGGCCCCAAGAGACCCAGGATCTCGCCCTGCTTGACGTCGAAGGAGACGCCCTTCAGCGCGGTGACCGTGTCGTACTCTTTGACCAGGTCACGGATCTGGATGACAGGCTCTGCCATGGTCCTCCTCACTCTCGGGCGCAGCGCGCCGTGACGTGTGTAAGGGCTCGATGTCGCGCGATGCGCTCGCTATTCCCGCGAGGCGGTGGGCGATCCGAACGTCGCCGGACGTTAGGATGCGCCGGGGCCGTGTCAAGGTCGTCACCCCGACTTCCCGCATGGGCGGCAGGACAGACGCTGTGGCGGTACCGCCTACGAGCCCCGCCTGCACAGCGTTCGCGGCCCAGGACGTCCACGCCGACGCGGTGACGCCCGCGCCGTGACGCCCGCGCCGTGACGCC
>JAUIAC010000622.1 GCA_030425545.1 bacterium
CGCCGGCCCGCGGGAGCGCGCGCGCCAGGGCGCCTTGGGCCCGGGCTGCCGGGAGCCGGCGGGGCGCGGAGGCGGCCGGTGCGGCGCGGCGCGGCGGGGTGCGGGGCCGGGTCCGGGGCGGGGGCCGGGGCGGGGTGCGGGGCGACGCGGCTGGCCCGGTGGATCGCGCTCGGCGGTGCGGGACGCAGGGGCGTCCGCCGCCTGTGGCGTCGCTCCGGCAGGCGCAGCGGCAGGCGAGTCGACAGGCGCAGCGTCCGCGGCGAACCCCGCGTCGGGCGCGGCCGCGCGCTCCACCGACGAGGCGGCTGCGAGCGAGGCGGCCAGCCCCGTGGGGTCGTTGTCCGTGCGCCACAGGCTGGCCTGAAAGAGGGGCCACAGCGCGCCTAGCCAGGCGGCCACCTCCGCCGTGTGCGGCTCGAGCGTCGCGGCCTCGTCCGGGGCACCGCCGGCCGCGGGGTCCGCCAGCGGACGCCAGCGGCGTGACACCCGCCAGCCCCCCAGCTCGTGGGCGCAGAAGTCCGCCTGCGAGGCCGCGGCGAGGCCCTCTGCCTCCGCCCGCGCTCTGGCGGCCACAGCGTGATCGAAGGCGGCGTCCGCTGGCACGTCGAGCAGCAGCGTCACGCCCTCAGCGTCGACCTCCAGGCCCAGGTGGGCGTGACAGCGCTCGACCCTGTCGGCCTCGACACTCGGGTTCGCCCGCATGAGCGACGCCCGCTGCGCGCTGCCGCGGCACCAGGCGACCCGCTGCGAGCTCACAGCGTGGCCGTTGAAGAAGCTGGGATGGTCCAGCCCGCTCCACACCTCGAGCCCCTCCGAGGGCAGGTTCGCGGCGGCGCGCGTCACCAGATCCACCAGGCGAGCGCGCACGCGGCGGCGCTCGAGGTTGAAACGGTTGCTCCGCCACTTTCGCTCGTCGTAAGCCGCGAAGTCGTCGGCGACCCAGCCCTCGAAGCGCTCGTCAAACACGGCCTACTCCCGCAGCGTCAGAGGTAGAGGTGCGCGTCCTCGGCTCGCGCACGGCGTCGTTGCCCGGGGTCAGCGCGGAGCGGCGGCCTCGTCTTGGGCGACCCACGCGCGGCGCCGGGGGAGGGGGTCCCACGAGCAGCCAGCAGACTGCGCCTTTTCTCCGTTCTTGCGACCACGCCAGTCAGTCTGCTGGGAAGGGGAAGCCACGGCTTGCCGTGGATGGGGGCGCTCGTAGCCCCCCCAAGAGACAAAAGCTAGCTGATTGCGGCGACAATCAGTTTCGCCGCACTCTGCTAGACCGCGTAGGTCGCCAGCCAGTCGCCGTGGGCCGGGTCTTCGCCCTTCACCGCGGCGAAGTAGGCGGCCTGCAGCTGCGCTGTGATCGGCCCGCGGCTGCCGCCGCCGATGCGACGGCGATCGATCGAGCGCACCGGCGTGACCTCAGCGGCCGTGCCGGTCATGAAGACCTCGTCTGCCAGGTAGAGCTCGTCCCGCGCAAAAGCGCGCTCCTCCACCGCGATGCCCCGCTCGCGCGCGAGCTGCATGACGGTGGCGCGCGTGATGCCAGCGAGGATGTTCATGCCCAGCGGCGGGGTCACCACGACACCGTTCTGGACCATGAAGAGGTTCTCGCCGGAGGCCTCGGTCACGAGCCCGGACTCGTTGAGCAAGATGGCCTCTGCGAAGCCGTTGGTCAGCGCCTCGCGCTTGGCCAGGATGGAGTTGATGTACTGCCCCGTGAGCTTGCCCTTGGACAGGGTGCTGGCGTGGCCGGGCCGGCTGTACGACGAGACGCACGCGTCGATGCCCTGCGTCAGCCCCTCGTCGCCCAGGTAGGCGCCCCACTCCCACGCCGCGACCATGGTCCGCACGGGGTTCGTCGTCGCGCCGATGCCCATGGCGCCAGCGCCCAGAAAGATCACCGGCCGCAGGTAGCCCGCGTCGAGGTTGTTGGCCTTCAGCGTGTCGACGCAGGCCTGCGAGACCTGCGCCACCGTGTAGCCGATCTGCTCCGGCGTGATCGTGACCAGGTGACAGCTCGCGAAGAGCCGCTCGATGTGCTCCTTGAGCCGAAAGACGCCGCTCCCCCCTTGGGTCAGCTTGTAGCTGCGGATGCCCTCGAAGGCCCCCAACCCATAGTGAAACGTGTGGGTCAGGTGGGAGAGCTTGGCGGTGTCGGCAGCGACGAGCTCGCCGTCGATCCAGACCTTCGCCTCAGGGGTTGCTGCGTCTGGGCTTGCCATGGTCGTGCTCCTGGGTGTGTGCGCCCGACTCACGGCGCGGCGGCGGAGCATAGGGGACGCGACGTGCGCCGAACAAGTACGCGCCGTCGCTGTGCGCGCCCCGCCGAGCGCGGCCTTGGAGGCGCCCCGTGCGCCCCGCACGTCGGCCTCGGACGCCAACATGTACGCGTCACTCGACTTTCGCCGAAGAGGTCCGCGCGCACGTGGTCGGCGCTCGAGCTCTTGCGCCGGCGCCGCGTCCGCCGGCGGCGCCCGACGTGCCCTGGGCAGCGGCGATCTGGCGAAGCGGCGCGGACCGCGGTACACCCGCGCGGCGCACGTCAGCGCCTCAGGAGCGTCATGAGCACAGGAACACGGGCGGTGGTCATCCTGGCCGCGGGCCAGGGCTCCCGCATGAAGAGCCAGAAGCCAAAAGTTCTCCACGAGGTCCTCGGCCAGCCGATGATCGGCCACGTCCTCGGCGCGGCCGCGGCGCTCGACGCCGCCCGTGTCATCGTCGTCACCGGTCACGGCCGCGCGGCGGTGGACGCCTGGGTCGCCGACTGGGCCACACGCCACCCCACGGTCGACGTGCAGTGCGTGGAGCAGGTCGACCCGCGCGGGACCGGCCACGCGGTCCAGTTCGCCCTGCCCGCCCTCGCCGACGCCGACGAGGTGCTGATCTTGTACGGCGACGTGCCGCTGCTGCGGGTGTCGACGCTGTCGGCGCTCCTCGACGCGCGCGCCGACGGGGCGATCAGCCTGCTGGCCGGTGACGCCCCTGACCCCACAGGCTACGGCCGGGTGATCTTGAACGGCGCGCGGCGCATCAGCGCGGTCGTGGAGCACAAGGACGCGTCGCCGTCCCAGCGGCAGGTGGCGC
>JAUIAC010000078.1 GCA_030425545.1 bacterium
CGACGGGCGGGAACACCCGTGTGGCCGTGGCGCTCAGGTTCGGCCCGTCGCGGCGGGCCAGGTCGAAGCCGGCCTTCGGCAGGCACTGGTCGCCGCGCTCCCCGTGGAAGCGAAAGCCCTCGGGCTCGATCAGGTAGGCGCAGCCACACGCCACCCCCGGGTCGCAGCCCTGCGACCCAGCGGCGAGGCGGGCGGGCAGCACGTCGACGGAGAAGGGCGCGCCGTCCTCAGGCCACGCGGAGGGCACCAGGAGCCATGCGAGCTCGCCGGCGGCCACCGCTGCGTCGAGCCGGTCATTGACCGCGGCGTAGATGCCAAGCATGCGCCCGAGCACGTTGTTCACGACGCCGTCGCCGTCGAGGTCGCAGCCGCGCCCCTCAGGCAGCAGCCGGAGCAGGGACAGGGCGTTGACCTGGGGGTTGTTGGCGACGGCGCTCAGCGGCGGAAGGGTGCAGCCGAGCGCCTCGACACACGCGCCGGCCTGGCACACGCGCCCCTCGCCGCAGCTGGGGCAAGTCGGGTCGACCCGGCTCGCGCCGCGAGCCGCACAGCCCCCGCGAGAGGCAGAGCCGGCCCCGTCGTGCGCGGCGTCCCCGCTCGCGTCGGCCGCGGCGCGCGCTCCGTCACCGCTGACCACAGGCCCCTCAGGGCTGCAGCCAGCGGCAGCCAGCGCGACGCACAGCAGCGCGACGAGACGTGGCGGGGCACAGGGCAAGGTCTCCTCCTCGCGCGGCTTGGCAGCGGCGTCTCGTCGCCCGCGGCGCGGACCGACGACCGCTGCGGTGGGTGGCGGATGCCCCATGCTTGCCGCCCACCCGCCTGAGATCAAACCTTTTCGCGGGCGCGAGGGTCCCGGACCGCCGCGCGTTGTCGAAGGGCAGCGGTCACCAAGGGCGGCAGTCACCAAGGGCGGCGGTCAACGCGCCACCCGCCGCTGCGCCGCGCGCCACATGCGCTCCGTGGCCGCGTCGCCCGGCGCGTGGCGATGCGCCACACCCAGCCACCGCGCCGCCTCGGCCCACAGGCCCGCCCGCGCGAAGAACACGCCGGCGTTTCGCGCCTCTTGCCCGGTCACCGGCGCGCCGCCCGGCGCCATGGCCGCGCGCACCTCCGCCACGGCCTGACCGCGCTCCCCGGTCGCAGCCAGCGCCACACCGTAGAAGATCCGACAGTCCCGCCGCCCCCGGTTGCGCCGAAACGCCACCGCCTTCGCGCACGCCCGCACCGCCGCCGCGGGCGCCGCAAAACGCTGCCGCTCCGTACATCGCGCCGCCCACCACAGGTCGGTCTGGCCGCCGACCTCCGCCGCCCGCGCCAACGCCGCGTCCGCCGCCCCCGCGTCACCGGCCGCGACCTCCACCCGCGCCAACGACAGGTGCACCATCGGCAGCGCAGCGTGCAGCCCCGCCGCGCGCAGCAGCCGCCGCCGCGCCAGCGCCACGTCGCCACGCTCCAGCGCCACCGACGCCCCGTTGACCAACGCCCGCACGCTGTCTGGCGCGTCGCGCACCGTCGCCTCGTAGAGCGTCTGGTCGCTGGCCCACACCGGCAGCCGCACCCACGTGCGCGCCGCCGCCAGCAGCGCCAGCCCCGCCACCAAGGCCGCCAGCGTCCGCCGACCGCGCCAGCCGAGCCGCGCGCCCAGCGCACCCACGCCCACCACGAGCGCCACGCCCCCCAGCACCCAGTGCCGCTCGCCAAACACCGTCGGCAGCGGCACCAGCACGTGACCAAAGAGCAGCCCTGCCCCCAGCGTCAGCCCCAGGCACCACACGAGCGCAGCCTGCGGCGCGTCCGCCCCGGCCTTTCGCCCTGCGAACGCCCCCGACCTGACCAGCGCCCCCCCGACCCCGGCCACCCCGCCGAGCGCCACCGCCGACCACGCCAGCGCGCCCCACGACGGCGCCGCCGCCGCGGGAAAGGCCGCCAGGCCGTGGTCGGCCGCCAGGTGCGCCGGCCACAGCAGCACCCGCGCCGCCTGCCCCCACACCAGCGCCGCCCCGACCACCCGCTCGACCACCGGCGCGCCGATGAGGGGGTTCTCAACCACCGACGCAGGCGCCCCCGCCAGGCCTCCCAAGACCCACCACCGCCCGGCCAGCCACACCGCGCCCACCGCCGCCACCGGCCCCAGCCAGCCGGGCAGCCAGGCCCGTGCCCCGCCGCCCCGCTGCCGCGCGCTCGCCACGTGCGCCAGCCACGCCGCCGCCGGCCAGATCACCGCCGCCTCCTTGCACAGCAGCGCCGCCAGCAGCGCCGCGCTCGCCCAAGCCCAGCGACCGCGCCGCAGCGCCAGGGCGAAGGCCAGCCCCCAGGTCACCATGGCCACGTCGGCCCGCCCCACCACGAAGGCCGTCGCCTCCGAGTAGCCCGGGTGCACCACGAACAGGCACGCCAGGGCCGTGGCCAGCGCCCAGCCCACCCCCAGCTCCAGCAGCCAGAGCAGCACCAGCACGCCCGCCGCCGCCAGCCACGCGAGGTTGTGCAGGTGCATCAGCGGCGCGGGCGAGGTCAGCCCGAGCCGCCGCGACACCGCCACGTCGGCCGCGAAGGTCGCGCTCACCAGCGGGCGCCAGGTCGCCACCCTGCCCTGCTCGTCAGGCCCCCAGAAGCCGCTGGTCCACACCGTCAGCGGCGCGGTCCCCTGCACGCCCGGGTGCCGCTCCACCGCCGCGTGGTCGTCGTACACCAGCCCGTGCCCGAGCGTCGGTCCATAGAGCGCCGCCACCACCAGGACCACCACCGCAGCGCACCGCCACGCCAGCCGCACGGGGACAGCCGACGACGCGGGCGCGGGAGGCTGGGACGCGTCATGGATCACAAGACCGGCTCCACAAGCGGGCGAGGCGAACACACTTTCCAACCCAAGCGGGCCTCGGAGCGTGTACCCTGCCGGCCGCCCTTCAGGAGGCCCCATGGTCGCACACGCAGCCCGCTTGCCCATCCCCCTCATCGTCTTGGCCCTGGTCGCAGGCTGCGGCACAGACCCGACCCCGGAGCCGACCCCGCCGGACTGCGTCCCGAGTGCGTCGGTGTTCAAGGCGGTGGTGCAGGACCACATCGACACCCACTGCGGCAGCTGCCACGGCGCCACGCCGCAGTTCGGCGCGCCCAACACGCTCACGGGCGGGTACGACAGCCTGATCGCGGGCGACGAGGGCGAGCGGCTCATCGACCGCATCGCCGCGCGCATGGCCAACAAGACCATGCCCCCGGCCGGCGGCGAGCCGGTGCCCCACCAGGTGCAGGACACCGTGGTCGAGTGGGCCTCGTGCGGCGCCAAGCACCCGGATCACAGCATCGGCCTGGTGGTCGACCGCCCCGTCTTCTCGGCCCCGAAGTCGCCGCCGGCCGGGACGGAGACCTTCGACCTCAAGGCCGACCAGTTCGCCGTGGCGGAGGACGAGCTCGACCTCTACCAGTGCTTCACCTTCGAGGCCCCGGTGAAAGAGGACCGCTTCATCCAGCGCATCGAGGCGATCATCGACGACAGCCGCGTGGTGCATCACATCGTGCTGCTCAAGGACCCGAAGAACGCCTACGCGCTGGGGCTGAAGAAGTGCAAGGGCATGCCCGCCGACAGCCAGTACCTCTACGCCTGGGCCCCCGGCGCGGCGGCCCTGCAGTTCCCCGAGGGCGGCGCCCGCATCAAGCCCGGCGAGCACTACATCGTGCAGATCCACTACAACAACGGCGCCGGCGCCAAGGGCGTCAAGGACAACAGCGGCATCCGCGTGCACCACGGCCCGCCCAAGGGCACCGAGTACGGCATGGTCGCGCCCGGCCCGCTGGTCTTCGCCATCCCGCCCCACAGCACCTTCACCGCCACCGGCCACTGCAAGGTCAAGTCCGACCTGACCCTGCTCGCCGGCATGCCGCACATGCACGAGAACGGCACCGCGTTCAAGCAAGAGATCGTGCGCGCCGACGGCACCCGCGAGCCGCTGATCAACCTCACCGGCTGGAGCTTCGAGATGCAGCCCTTCTACCACCACCCCGTCACGCTCAAGGCGGGGGACCGGGTCGAGACCAGCTGCACCTGGCGCAACGACACCGACGACACGGTGTCCATGGGCACCGGCACGGCGGACGAGATGTGCTTCAACTTCATGTTCGTCACGCCGCCGCCGAGCGAGCCCTACTGCAACGACTTCCTGCTCGATCCCAAGGCCGAGGCGCCCTACGCCCCGGGCACCTGCGCCCCCACGGGCGCGTCCAAGACCCTGCCCAACCACAGCCAGAAGCTGCTCTTCACCGGCGCACCCGACATCAAGGGCGGCGACCTCGGCACCGCGCGCTGGGAGCTCACCGGCGCCACGCTCGCCCTGCCCGGCCTGGCCAAGACCTACATGAACCCCGACACGTCGGTGGTCCACAGCCGCGGTCAGGCCTGGAGCGAGGGCGACACGCTCACCATCGACGCGGCCGCGCGCATCCTCATCGAGCTGCCCAACTCCCAGGGCATCGACAGCGTCGACGTGCTCTCGGTCACCGGCACGGTCAAGCCTGGCAAGAAGGCGGGCGAAGGCACGTGGGAGCCCTCGTGTGGCGCGAAGAAGCCGAAGAACATCCGCTGGACGGTCGACGGCGACACGCTCACCGTGGTGCTCGACAAGCAGTTCTCGCAGTTCACCGTGCCCGGCATCTACACCTTCAAGCGCGCCGCGACGGACGCCAGCAAGTAGGGCCCGGCTCAGGCGGCGTGCGGCCGCGGG
Organism: bacterium; assembly: GCA_030425545.1. Classification (GTDB taxonomy): domain Bacteria; phylum Myxococcota_A; class UBA9042; order UBA9042; family UBA9042; genus UBA9042. Next base: position 4,716 of record JAUIAC010000078.1, read on the forward strand.
TGCGTCACCGGCCGGGCGAACATGCGCCACAGCTGCCGCAGCGCCCCCACCGCCAGGGTCTTCCACGAGATCCGGGCGCACACGCAGAGCCCGTCTCCCTCGCTGAAATAGGGCACCCGCGCCTGAAAGAAGCGCACGTGGGGGTCCTCCCAGTCACCGTCTCGGTAGCGCCGCGGCGTACCCATGTCGCGGACCACGCCGTTGACCGACGAGCGCCGCAGCCCGCGCCGGGCGACCATCTCCTCCACGAGCTGCGCCTCCACCGGGTCCGCCACGGGCCGCGCCCAGGTGGGATGCACGCTGGGGCAGACATCGGCCATGAGCGCGTAGGGCCGTGGCGAGGTGATGACGCTGACCAAGTACACCGGCCGGTCCGGGTTGCGGAGCAGGTGCCCCGCCATGAGCCGCAGCGCGTCGCGCATGGTGCGGTTTCGGCCCGAGAATCCGGGTCGCAGCAGCGCGGTGCTCGACACGCTGGTCACGGTCTGCCCGCCGACCTCCACGTCGTGCAGGGTCACCAGGTTGAAGCCCACCAGCGCGTCGCCGTCGGTGTAGCAGACCAGCCAGCCGCGGCCCGAGAGGGCGTCGATTAGCGAGGCGATGTAGTCCTGCTCCAGCTGCCGGCTGGGGTACTTGAACACCTCGCGCACGATGCTCGCGAGGGCGGGCGCGAGCGCCGCGCGGTCGGTGTCGGAGAGGGCCTCGATGGCATGGGTACGGGGCATGGTCACGCGCTCCTTCGCAGCGGCGTGTGGACGCGCTGGTCCACCGGGGCGCGCCGCCACGGGTACTGGGTTGAAGGGGTGAAGAGGGCGCGGTGTTTCAGGTTGAAGCGCGCGGCGTAGCGCTCGATGTAGTCGAGGCCCTGGGCACGGGCGTACTTCAGCATCAGCAGCCCCGACCAGCCGGCGCCGATGATCGCGAGGTCGCGGGCGGGCTCTTGCAGGGGCTGGGCGGTTTCGGGGGAGACGACGGGGTCACGGGGCGTGGACATCAGGGCTCCAGGGGCGGGACGCAAGAGGGGCGCGCCACAGGTGTGTGCATCCATGAAGTGCCCCGTGCCCGCTGGCGCGGCTCAACATTCTTTCCGTCGGCTGCAACCCCCCGAACAGGCGCCACTTCGAGATCGAAGAACCAGCGCCACGGCCCGCCCTTGTCCGCCCCGACCGACCCCGCCTTGACCCCTCCGCCGCCGGGCCGGATGCTCCCCGCCCGGATGCTCCCGCCGAGCGCGCGCGCGTCCTTCTCGACGCCGGCCGCCGCCCGCTGCCCGCACCGGAGCCACCATGAGCCGCTTCTACGCGACGACGCCCATCTACTACGTCAACGGCAAGCCCCACATCGGCCACGCCTACTGCACCACCGTCGCCGACGCAGCGGCCCGCTTTCACCGCCTGCTGGGCGAGCAGACCTACTTCTGCACGGGCACCGACGAGCACGGGCAGAAGGTGCAGGAGGCCGCCGAGAAGCGCGGGATCCCGCCGCAGCAGCACGTCGACGAGCTGGCCGAGGCCTTCCGCGGGCTGCTGCCGAAGCTGCACATCACGCCCGAGCAGTTCATCCGCACCACCGAGCCGCGCCACAAGGCCGTGGTGGCCCGCGCGCTGCAGCAGCTCTGGGACAACGACCTCATCGAGAAGCGCTCCTTCGCCGGCTGGTACTCCACCGCCGCTGAGCGCTTCTGGACCGAGAAGGACCTGGTCGACGGCAAGTGCCCCGACACGGGACAGGAGGTCGTCTGGCTCGAGGAGGCCAACTACTTCTTCCTCATGAGCCGCTTTCAGCAGCCGCTCATCGACGCCATCGAGTCGGGGAAGATGCGCATCCTGCCGGCCAACCGCGCCAACGAGGTCCTGGGCTTCCTGCGGGAGCCGCTGCTCGACCTGTGCATCAGCCGGCCCAAGTCGCGGCTCAGCTGGGGCATCGAGCTGCCCTTCGACAGCGAGTACGTGACCTACGTGTGGTTCGACGCCCTGCTCAACTACGTCACCGCCATCGGAGGCTTCGGCGCCGAGGCCGACAACGCCGCCACGCTGGGCGAAGGCGCGGCGCCAGCGTCGGGCGACAAGGGCACCTTCGAGACCTGGTGGCCCCATGTGTGTCACTTCCTGGGCAAGGACATCCTGACCACCCACGCGGTGTACTGGCCGACCATGCTCATGGCCCTGGGCCTCGAGCCGCCGCGACAGTACTGCGTCACCGGCTGGTGGCTCATGGACAACACCAAGATGAGCAAGTCCCTCGGCAACGTGGTCGACCCGCTCAGCCTGAAGGACACCTACGGCCCCGAGGTGCTGCGCTGGTTCCTGCTGCGCGAGATGGCCGTGGGCCAGGACGCCAACTTCAGCGAGGCGGGGCTGGTCAAGCGCAACAACACCGACCTGGCCAACGACCTGGGCAACCTGGTGCAGCGGACCACGGCGCTGGTGCACAAGCACTTCGACAGCCAGGTGCCGACGCTGCCGGAGGACCGCGATCCCTCGCCGCTGCTCACCAGCGCCATCCACCTGGCGAGCTACCTCTGCGGCGAGGACACGCCCTTCGAGCTGACCCGCTCGGCGCAGCAGGTCTGGCCGGTGGAGAAGACGGTCGACGAGCTGAAGCTGCACGTGACCCTGGCCGACATCATGACCCTGGTGCAGCGGCTCAACCAGGTCCTGGCGAGCGACCAGCCCTTCAAGACCGTGAAGACCGACAAGGACGCCGCGGCGGTCACGGTCTACCACGCGCTCGAGGGCATCCGCATCGCGGCGAACCTGCTGTGGCCCGCCATCCCGCACACGGCCGAGGCCATCTTGGAGCGGGTCGGCTGGACCCGGGGCGTGCTGCCGCTGGCCGACATCAACTGGGGCGACCTGCCCGAGGGCAGCGCGGTGCCCAAGGGCGCTGGGCTCTTCCCTCGCTACAAGCTCGACGCCCCCAAGGACGCCGCCAAGCCGGCGCCAAAGCCGGCGAAGAAGGCCAAGCAGAAGGGGCTGCCCGAGATCACCATCGACAACGCCATCGGCTACGACGACTTCGCCAAGCTCGACCTGCGGGTCGGCGTGGTGAAGGTGGCCGAGCCGGTGCGCAAGAGCGACAAGCTGCTGCGCATGGAGGTCGACGTCGGCGAGCTGGGGCTGCGGCAGGTGCTGGCGGGGGTGGCCAAGCACCTGACGCCGGAGCAGCTGGTGGGCACGCGGATTCAGGTGCTGACCAACCTGGCGCCGCGCAAGCTCATGGGGCTGTGGAGCCAGGGCATGATGATGCTGGCGGAGACCGACGACGGCCGCCTGGTGCCGATGCGCCCCGACGGCGACGCGCCCGCAGGCTCGAAGATCGCTTAAAAATCAAGACGCTCGCAGGGGATGTTAGCTGGGGCTCGGCGCCGTGGGCTCTGCTGTGTCTGCCGTCGCCGGACCCTCGGTGGCGGGTGACGAGGCGAGGGCTGCAGACGAGGCCGCGTCGGCTGGCGACGCTGAGGTCTCTGCGGCGTCTGCGGCGGCGGGGCCCTCGCCCTTGAACACCCAGTGCTTGGCCAGGAGGTAGTTCGCCACCGTGGCCACGCCGATGCCGGCGAGGTTCGACGCGGCGCGCTGGTAGTGCAGCGCCACGGACACCAGCAGCGCGACCGGACCGCCGCCGCCCTGGGCCAGCTCACGGAGCGGGTCGCCGACGCTGCTCTTGATCACCCAGAGCAGGCCGTTGAACACGAGCCACTGGATGACAAAGGCCGCAAAAGCAGAGGTGTAGTAGCTGGCCAGCCGCTTGCTGAGGCGCTGACCGTAGCCCTCGGCCTGGCGGAAGGTCAGCCGGTCGTTGAGCGCGAAGTTGGAGAGCACCGACACGAGCCAGCCGACGAAGACCGCGGCGTTGTCCACCAGCCAGCCGGCGCCGGCCTTGGCCTCGAGCAGGTAGAGCGCGAGCGAGAACACGGCCAGGTTCACCAGCACGCCGCTCGCGCCCACCGCGCAGAAGGTGACAAAGCGGCGGTGCCGCGCCACCCAGGCCAGCGCCCATGTCAGCATGGCGCCGCCAGGCCGCGCTCGGTGCACACGGCGTGGGCGCGGACGTCATGGCCAGCGGCGGGGCCCCAGGCGACGCAGCAGGCGCTGGCCACGGCGGCCACCACCACCGCGTCGGCGCGCAGCAGGGGGGCGAAGCGGTCGTAGCTGCCGCCGCCCTGCCCCAGGCGCGCCAGGGCGGCGTCGACCGCCAGGGCCGGCGCGACCACCAGATCCAAGGCCTCGGGCGCGAGCGGCGGGCCCGCGGGCTCCATGAGCCGGCTCCGAGGCCGCTGCTGCAGCGCCGACGGGCCGGCGCACGCCACGAAATCGAGCGTCACGTTGTCGCGCTGCAGGCGCGGGTAGGCCAGCTGCAGGCCAGCCACGAGCAGGGCGTTGGCCAGCGGCCGGGTGTCCACCTCGGCGCCCAGGGGGTGGTAGAGCCCGACCGTGCGGGCCCCGAGCGAGGTCGCCAGGTCCGCCACCGCGGTGGCGAGCGTGTCGGCGTGGCGCTTGCGCAGCGGCGCAGGCAGCGCGCGCCGGGCGTTGCGGGCCCACGAGCGCCAGGCCGCCTTGGTCACCGGCGCGGGCGTGGGGCCGGGGGCGAGGGTCACCGCCGGCAGCGCGCTCAGCGCGACGACGCGTGGTGTAGCTGCGTCACTCACGCTTCGTCACCCGCGGCGGCGGCGTCACCAGACGCAGGCTCCGCAGCGTCTGCGGCGGCGGCCTCCGGGACGTCGGCGAGCACGGCCTCGAGCGAGGCGATCTGCGCGCGCACTCGCTGGTCGACCGCCGTCGCTCGGTCGCGGCACTTGAGCAGCTCGTCTGCCAGGGTCAGCGCGGCGAAGAGCCCGAGGGTCTTGTCCCCAGGCGCCCCCTGCGACTGCAGCTCGCGCAGCCGGCCGTCAACCATCGCCGCCACCGCCTGGATGTGGGCGTCCGTCTCGTCGGTTCGCAGGGTAAAGGTCTGACCGAGCAGGGAGATTCGTACGGGACGGGACATGGCAGGCCTCCTGGCGCGCGGCGAAGGTCTTGCAGCGGGTTGTGCGTTGTCAACCGAGCTTCGGCTGCGAGAACGCGAGCTGCAACACGAGGGCAACGACCCATGGGCAGCCGCGAGCCGGCGCGCGGGGGCCGGGTCAGCGCCGCGGCAGCCGCGCCTGCGCAGACCAGGCCTTGGAATACGGGCCGGACGTCCCCAGCCGACTGAGCGCGAGGCCAGGCGCAAAGACGCGCGAGCGGTCCCGGAGCGCGCTGAGGCGCTCCACGGGCACGGCTCGGCGGCTCAAAAGTCGGCGCGGACCGGCACGTCCTCGTGCTGCACCGCCGACTGCACGCCCCACGTGAGCAAGATGCCGACAAAGACGCCGCCGACCATCGCCAACACGGACAGCTCCCCGGTGGGCAGCGAGGTCACGGCGGTCCCAGGGCAGAAGCCAGCCAGGCCCCAGCCCGCGCCAAAGACCACCCCGCCGGCGACGAGCCGCGGGGTGATCTGGGTCTTGGTGGGCAGGTCGAACGCGGCCGCCACCACCGGCTTCTGCCGTCTGCGGGTGACGAAGAAGTACGTCGGCCCGAAGATGGCGAGCGCTGTGGCCATGACGAAGGCCAGCGAGGGGTCCCACGCGCCCGTGACGTCGAGGAAGCCGATGACCTTGCCCGGCTGCGTCATGCCGGAGATGGCCAGACCCAGGCCGAAGAGCGTACCGGCGATGAGGGCGGAGAGCAGATGCATCAGAGGCCTCCTGCCATGAGCCCGCGTGCGACCACCACGGTCACCGCGCCGGCCGCCATGAAGACCCCGGTCGCGACCATCGACCGTTTCGACAGTCGGCCGATGCCGCAGATGCCGTGCCCCGACGTGCATCCGGACCCCAGCTGCGTACCCACGCCCACCAGGACGCCGGCCATCAAGCTGATCCCCAGCGTCCTGGGCTGTGTGTTGGCGAAGGCCTCGGGCCATACCGCGGCCACGGCGGCGCCTGCGATCAGCATCCCGGCGACGAACGCCCACCGCCAGTGGGCCTCGCTGGTGCGGACCTTCAGGGCCCCGCCCAATACGCCGCTGATCCCCAGGATTCGGCCGTTCATCACAAGCAGGGTGGCGCTTGCCACCCCCATGATGGCGCCACCAAGGGTGGCGAGAACAAAGTCGTGCATGGGGTCGTCCAGAAGGAGGTTTTGTCTCGTCAGAGGCTAGCACCGGCGTGCACAGGACGGAATTCGCGTCGCGGCCTTCCAAGCCCGTCTACGCGACGGCTCCCCGACAGCGGCACTGCAGCGACCAACCGCCGCGGGCGGCGCGCGTCTCGGGCGCGAAGAACGCCGAAGACATCGCGGACTGGTGCTCGTGCTCGTCCGCGTTACCGCCGGCGTCGCCCGACAACATGTACGAGCACGAAGGATGGACGGCTCGTCGGTAGAAGCCAGCCCGGCAACTCACCGCGTGGACCTCACCCTACCGCTCCGACTTTGCGATAGCCCGGGCCCGCCGCCCGTGACAGAAACGCCCCCGAACGCACAAGGGGACGACGGGCCCTCCGGAGAACCAGCGACGCCCTTGGGAGCCCAGATGGCGGGGAAGCTGAGCAGATGGACCCTTGTGAGCTGCATGCTGACGGCATGTACGCCGCAGACGCCCACCACGCCCACCACGCCCAAGACCGACGCCTCCACGAGCGATGTGGACGCCAGTGCTTCGGACGACGGGACGCTCACCCGCCGGGCTCCTGACGGACGCGGCCTCGTCGACGGCGCCCACGACGGGAAGCCAGACGCGCGCGGCCCAAGCATCGATGCGTCGGCCTGCCCCAAGGCGCTCATTGACGTGCCGCCCGCTCCCCTTGCACCTCAGAGTCAGGTCCAGCTGGCCGGCGGCAAGAGCGTCGCGGCCGACGGTTCCCCGGCCACGGCGTTCCACTGGACCGCCAAGCAGCCGCCTGGCTCAACCAGCGTCTTCGTACCGAGCGCGACCGCGCCGAACCCGAGCTTCGTGATGAACGTCGCCGGCAGCTACACCTTCTGCCTCAGCGTGTGGGACGCCCAGGGCGTGAAGAGCTGTCACCCGGCCTGCCTGACCCTGTTGGTCCTCCCGGATCAGGCGCTCCACATCGAGCTGACCTGGGACACCCCCGGAGGCAGCGACCAGAGCGACTCCGGACCGGCCAGCGGCGCGGACCTGGATCTGCACTTCGCGCGCGCTGCGGCCACCGGTCCGGACATCGACTGCGACGGCAAACCCGACCCGTGGTTCTCTGCCCTCGACGACGCGTTCTGGTTCAACCCGTCTCCGAACTGGGGGCCAGGCGGCGCGCCCGCGCTCCACAGCCCGTCGCTCGACTTGGACGACACGGACGGCGCCGGGCCGGAGAACCTCAACCTGGATGATCCCGAAGGGACCGCGGCGTCGCCCGCGACCTACACGGTCGGGGTCCACTATTGGAACGACCACGGCTACGGCGTCTCCACCCCGACAGTTCGCGTCTACGTGCTGGGCGCGCTGGTCGCCACCGTCAAGGGCCCGCCCATGCAGCCGCTCGACTTCTGGACTGTGGGCCGGTTGCGCTGGCCCAACAGCGCCAGCGACCCGTCCTCCGCGCTCAGCCCGATGAAGCTGTGCCTCCAGCACGGGCAGCCCTGCCACAAGGACGCCCCCGGCAAGATGTGGGGAGCGACCGGCAGCCACTGTGTGCGTCCCTGCTACGTCAACGAGGCCTTCACGGCGACCCAGCAGACCGCGACTCCGAGCAGCTGCGTCAAGCCGTGACAGCGCAGGTTGGGCTGGCCGACAGCGACGCTGCAGCGACTGACCACCGTCGGCGGCGCGCGTCTCGGGCGAGTCACGGGGGGCGGCTGTGCTAGCCTCAGGCAAGGAGTCGCGAGATGAACAACGCCTGCCACGCGTGCGGACGCACGCTCGCCACAGACCACGAGAGCTGCCTCTACTGCGGCGCCAAAGCGCCGCTGCCCGAGGTCTTCGCGGACCACACCGCGCGCTGCCCGCGCTGCCGGGATCAGATGCGCAGCGTGGACGTCGCCGGCGTGGTCGTGGACGTCTGCGCGGGCTGCGGCGGCAGCTGGTACGACAAGGGCGAGTTCGAGGTCCACCTCGACAACGTTCGCCAGCGGGTGACGCCCGGGACGACCACCGGTCCGGCGCAGCTGACCAACCCCAAGCTCGAGCTGCTGCCCTGCGCGCGCTGCGGCCAGAACATGCTGCGCAAGAACTTCGACGGGGCGTCGGGGGTCATCGTCGACGTGTGTGGGGACCACGGCGTCTTCCTCGACCAGGGCGAGCTCGCGGCCATCGCCCGCTACGTGGGCAGCGCGCGACAGCGGGCGGTGCAGGCGTCGCGGCAGGCGTCCGAGGCGGCCAAGGTCAGCAGAGCCACGCGCTCCCTGGCTCGTCGGGCGGCAGCCGCTGCGCGCGACGACCAAGAGCTGCGCCACCGCACGCGCCACTGGGGCTGGCCCTTCTGGTGGTGAGCGGCCGGCCCGCCCGAGACCCGCGCGCGCTGACGGGCGCTGCGTCGCGACTCACGCCGCGTGTCGGCGCCGTGCTCAGCGCGGACGTAGCGGTCCCCGAGCACGAACGCGAGCTGCGCTTCTACGCTCGCGTGCTGACCACCGGCGAGCAGCCGCTGTGGCGCGACGACCTGATGAACAGCGCGGGCCTGCCGGTCATCGGGCTCGGCGCGCAGAGCGACGCCTACGCGTGTCTGCCACTGCAGTGGATGCCCCACGTCCAGGTCGCCGACGTCGCGGCCAGCGTGGAACGCGCGCTGGCACACGGCGGCCACGTGCTGCTCCGGGACGAGAGCGGCGCCGCGGGTTGGGCTGTGCTCTCCGACCCCAAGGGCGCGGCGTTTGGGCTCATCCCGCTGCTCAGCGCTGGCGACCTGAGCCCGATGCGAGACGCCGCCGCGGAGGGCGCTCCGCTCGGCTTGATCCACGGGGTGACGCTGGCTGTGGACGACGCGGCGGCGACCACCGCGTTCTACCGGCAGGTGCTCGGCCGCGACGCCCTGGGGGACTTGCGCGTCGTGCCCAAGGACGACGCCGACGCCGAGCCGCCCGTCTGGATCCTGCACCTGCCCGTCGGCGACCTGGCGTTGAGCCTCGAGCGCGCGCGGGAAGCGGGCGGCGCCGTCCTGCAGGTCACCCGCTCGGCGAGCGGGCAGCCCCAGGACGCGGTGCTCCGCGACCCGGTGGGCTGTCGCTTCGGGCTGGTGCAGGGCTAGCGAGCTGCGGCGCGCGGGCGGCGTCTGCCTCGCAGTGTCGGTCGCGGAACGGACTCCCAAGCGACACACTTGACCGCCCACCCGCCAGCAGGCCCCAATCCTCCGACGCCCGCCCTCCAACGCCACAGGAGCCGCCATGATCTACCGCCAGCTGCAAGACCGTGACTCGTCCACCTGGACCTACCTGCTCGCCGACGCCGACACCGCCGAGGCCGTGCTCATCGACCCCGTCTTCGAGCAGCACGCGCGCGACACGGCGCTGCTGCGTGAGCTCGACCTGACGCTCGTCGCGACCCTCGACACCCACTGCCACGCCGACCACGTCACGGGCGCGTGGCTCCACCAGCAGACCAGCGGCTGCACCGTGAGCGCCGCGGCGGTGATTGGCGCCGCGAACGTCGACCGGCCGCTGCGCCACGGCGACGTCGTGCGCTTCGGTCGGCACGCGTTGGAGGTGCGGGCGACGCCTGGGCACACCGACGGCTGCCTGACCTACGTGCTCGACGGCGGCGTCATGGCCTTCACGGGAGACGCCCTGCTCATCCGCGGCGCTGGGCGGACCGACTTTCAGCAGGGCGACGCCAAGACGCTCTATCGGTCGATTCACGAGCAGATCTTCACCCTGCCCGACAGCTGTCGCGTGTGCCCGGGGCACGACTACAACGGCCGCACCTGGAGCACCGTGGGCGAGGAGAAGCGGCACAACCAGCGGGTCGGTGGGCTGGCGCGCGAGCGGGACTTCGTCGGCTACATGGAGAACATGGCGCTGCCCCACCCGCGCAAGCTCGACATCGCGCTGCCGGCCAACCTGCGCAGCGGCGCGCCGGAAGACGGCCAGGTCCCCGGGGAGATCACCTGGGGGCCCGTGACGGTGAGCTACGCCGGCGTGCACGAGATCAGCCCGGCGTGGGTGGTGGCGAACCGCAGCGCCGTGACCGTGCTCGACGTCCGCGATGAGGCCGAGCTGGTCGACCGCCTGCCGACCCTGAGCGGCGCGGTGCACATCCCGCTGCCGGAGCTGCGGGCCCGCCTGGACGAGGTGCCCGCGGGCAAGCCGGTGGTGACCCTGTGCCCGGGGGGCCGCCGCAGCGCCATGGCCGCCGCGATCCTCCGCGCGTCGGGGCGCGAGGAGGTCGCCAACGTGCAGGGCGGGCTCCTGCAGTGGCTGCACGAGGGGCTGCCTGTGATCTGAAGGCGAGGCCGCTGAGACACACACGAAGAGCGCCGCGACCCGCGCTGCTTGCTCAGTCGAACTCGAAGTAGGCGGCCGACATCGTGTCCGTGTTGTCGACGCCCGACCCGTAGACGAACCACAGGCGGTCCTCCCCCGGCAAGATGAACTGTCGCGGGAACTTCTCCACCGCATAGAGGCTCAGGTTTGGCGTGAACTTGACGAGGGAGCGGCTCTCCCCCTCGAGGCGCCACAGGCCCCAGAGACGCTGATTGAGCCAGAGCGTGTCGCCGTCGGCCGTGAGGTCGAACGCCTTGCCCACGTCGCTGACATGCTCGTGCCAGACTTCGCCGTCCAGCCGGTACACGACGTAGTCGGGCACGGAGAGCAGGACATAGAGTCCGCCAGACGTGGTGGCCGCCATCGACACGAAGCCCACTCCCTTGGGACCTAGAGCGCGCTTGGCTGGCGCGTCGGTCCACGTGGCGCCGTCAAAGGTGCGGAACGTGACGGACGTGCCGTTGGACGGAACCAGCGCAACGACGGTCTTGCCCTGCCATTGCACCTGCGCGACGACATCTGCGCCGGTCGCGGCAGGCTGACCCACCTGCTGCCAACCGCTGGTCGTGCGCTTCCACACCCGCAGGGCGTCGCCGCTCGCGGTGACATGGAGCGCACCCTGGTGCACGAACGACACGTGGCTGCGAGCCGACGCGTCCGACACTTTCGCGTCGACGACAAAGCCGTCGCCAACGAGCCGCGACGCCGTCAGCCCGCTGTTCGGGTGCGAGCAGAAGAGCCAGAGGTCGTCTTGAAAGCTGCGGAGCGTCAGCTTTGCGAGCGCGTCGCCGCAGGGCGTGAGCGTGAGCTCGACGACCCCCTCTGTGGTCACCCTGGCGGCTCGAAATCCGGTCGGATGCGTGTGCGCGACGAGGTACGCGACCCCACCGTGGCGCGCGGCCGTGTACAGGGTCCGGCGATAGCCTGGCTTGTCCCAGATCGGCCCGCCGCCCACCACCGTCCAGGTCCCAGGGAGGACCGACGCCGCCGAGCCGCCAGCCGCGTCCACCGCGGCATCGGCCGAAGCGTCAGACGGGCCCTCGTCTCCCGCGCAAGCTGCGAAGGTCAAGAGGAGCACAGTGGCGATCGCTGAACGAGGTCCCATGGCCGACTCCTGGGGGGCTGGGCATTGAGTTTGCGCACACGTGCAAGGGCGTGGCCAGCCATCCCATTGTCGCACCCCATCGGGCTCGACCACGGACACCGACGCGCCGGGTTTGCATCGACGCGCGCACCGCGCCCTGGCAGGTTTCGCCCGAGACCTCCATGCTGACGCCCCCAACGCCTCCTCCACGGGATCTCGCCATGCGCTCTGCCCTGCCCCCCGCCCTGCCCTGGACCCGCGCCCTACCGCTGCTGCTCCTGCTGTCGCTGCTGGCCGCGAGCTGCGTCGAGAACCCGGTGACCGGCCTCGCGCCGACGCCGGAGGGCACCGGCGCGACGGTGAAGTTCGACTCGATGCACCGGCCGCTGCCCGAGATCCCGCTGCCCAACGACTTCGCCACTCGCTTCGACGCCACCTCGCCGACCAAGCGGCGCATCAACGCCAGCTTGGTCGCGCCGACGGTGTGGGAGCAGAAGACGCGCGCCAACCTCGACAAGCTCAGCGGCTGGGGGACCCTCGCGCCCGTGTCGGTGAGCTTCGACGCGCCGCTCGACGTCGAGAACATCATCCAGCGCCACGCCGACCGCTACGCGCCTGCCAACGACGTGCTGCTGGTCATCGACATCACCAAGGGCTCGCCGGACTACTGCAAGCCGATGCCCATGGACGTGGGCCAGGACCTCTTTCCGCTGGCGCTGGACCGGCCCGACTACTACCCGGACGACCCGCGCGGCAAGCTGACGCAGCTGGTGTTCGAGGAGGTCGAGGAGGACGTCAACGGCAACGGCGTGCTCGACCCGGGCGAAGACACCGACATGGACGGCGTGCTCGACCACCCCAACACGCGCAGCGCCACCGACAAGACCCTGCTCAACTTCTACGAGCGGGAGACCAACACGCTCATCGCCAAGCCGGTGATGCCGCTGCGGGAGGCCACCACCTACGCCGTGGTGCTCACGCGCAACCTGCTCGACGCCAAGGGCCAGCCGGTGCGCTCGCCCTTCAAGTACGTCAACCACGCCGGCCAGACCACGGCGCTGCAGCCGCTGGCTGGGTGTCTGGAGCCGCTGCAGCTCGGCCTCGACGACGTCGCCTTCGCCTGGACCTTCACCACCCAGTCGTGGACGCACCCCTATGTCGCCTTGCGCGACGGGCTCTACGGCATCGGGCCCTTCAAGCGCCTCGCGACCGAGTTCCCGCCCGAGATGAAGCTGATGAACGTGCTCGACAAGCCCAAGGCCGGCCAGAGCGCCAAGGTGGTGCCAGGCGACCTCTTCGGCTCGCTGGCCAAGACGCTCTACAGCGAGTTCATCGGCAAGGGCTCCAAGGAGGAGCTCGACCTGTTCATGGACGGCTTCAACTTCATCGACTTCCACGCCCTGGGCACGGTCGACTCGCCGCAGTTCTTCCGCCGCCTCGACGACGAGGGCAACCAGCTCTCGCTCAACGACCAGGTCTGGGACATGGACCCCAACACCGGCGCCGCCTTCATCCGACGCGAGGGGGTCAACTTCTGGCTGATGGTGCCCAAGTTCCGCAAGGGCCCGGCGCCTGTGGCCATCTTCGTCCACGGCCACGGCAGCACCAAGTTCGACGCGATGAACTTCGCCGGCTATCTCGCGCGCTACGGCATCGCGACCATGGGCATTGACGCGGTCAGCCACGGGGTCGACATCGACAAGCCCACGGAGACGCTGGCCCTGGCGCTCTTCACCGGCAAGGGCATCGGCGACATGGGCCGGGCGATGTTGAAGGGGCGCGCGCTCGACCAGAACGCCGACGGGCGCAAGGACTCCGGCGTCGACTTCTGGACCTCGTACATCTTCCACACGCGCGACGTGGTGCGGCAGACCACGGTCGACATCATGCAGCTCACGCGCACGCTGGCCTCGTTCGACGGCAAGCGCACCTGGGCGTACGACGCCAACGGCGACGGCAAGGACGACCTCGCGGGGGACTTCGACGGCGACGGCACGGTGGACATCGGCGGCTCGGCCCCGATCCACATGGTGGGCGGCTCCCTCGGCGGCATCATGTCGAGCATGCTCGCCGGGCTCGAGCCCAAGATTGAGACCGCCGTGTCGATCATCGCGGGCGGCGTGCTGAGCGAGGTGGGTACGCGGAGCTCTCTGAGCGGCGTGCGCGACGCGATGATCCTGCGGATGATGGGCCCGCTGCTGCTGGTGCGGGACGGGGCGCTCTACCAGGCCTTCCCGGACCTGGTGGACTACAAGGAGGTCAAGGTCGGCCCGATGCCGAAGCTGACCCCGGGCCACATCGCGGTGGTCGAGAACCTGACGAGCGGCGAGCACCGCTGCGCCCGGGTCCAGCCCAACGGCCGGCTGCGGGTGGCGGTGTCCTCGGACGAGGGGGACAAGCTGCGGCTGTCGGTGTTCGACCAGGAGCTGCCGAGCCACGCGCCCGAGGGCTGCATGGTCACCGGCAAGCCGACGCTGGTGGTGGACACCTTCGCCGAGGAGGTCACCCACGCGAACGTGACGCGGGCCGCGGGCTCGCCGCTGGTGGCCATGGGCGACGGGTTTGGGCTGCGGCGGGGCAACCCGGAGCTCCGGCGCATGCTCGGCATCGCCCAGGTCGCCCTCGACGGCGCGGACCCGGCCAACGCGGCGCCCTTCATCCACCGGGATCGCACGCTGACCTACGGCACGGGCGAGACGGTGGGGGCCCGCATCTTCTACATGAACACCCTCGGCGACTCGGGCGTGCCCACGGCCACCGGCGTGGCCCTGGCGCGGGCCGCGGGGCTCATCAACTTCCGCGATGTGGACCCGCGCTACGGCAAGACCGTGCAGCAGATGCTGGTCGACGTGGGGCTCGTCGAGGGCGTCGAGGGCACCAAGCGCCACGTGGACCAGGCCGGCAAGGGCGTGCTGCTCGACGTGGACAACCTCGCCAACCTCTCCAAGAGCGGCGACGGATTCGACCAGCCGCGCCTGGACAAGCCGCTGCGCATCATCCGCAACAACGATGACAAGGTCGGCGGGGTGAGCGCGATCTTCTTCCCGAACATGACCCCCAAGGGCACCCACGGCTTCCCGCCGCCCTCGCCGCTCAAGGGCTTCGACATGGGCTCGCTGCTGGTGAACCAGATGGGGCGCTACATGGCGAGTCACGGCGAGTCGATCGACTTCAACCTGTGCCAGTTCGACTGGAGCTGCGCCTGGATTCCGCCGAAGCTGTAGCGCAGCGCGGCTGGGGGGCTAGCGGCGCTGCAGCCGCGCGTTGAGCGTGTAGGCCCACCGCCAGCCCAGCGGCTCCGCAGGGGTGAAGCCGAAGTCGCGCACACAGGCGGCGACCGCGCTCGCCGGCTCGAAGTCCGGGTCCGGGTGGTGCTCCGAGATGGACAGCACGCCCTCGGGCTTGAGCACCCGCGCCGCCTCCCGCAGAAAGGACGCGCGCTGCTCGATCTCGCCGAACACGGTGACCAGGAAGATGGCGTCGAAGCTCGCGTCCGGAAAGGGCAGCGCGCCGCCGTCGCTGAGACAGGGGGTGAAGTGGTCGACGCCGGCCGCACGCAGGGTGGCGGCGGTCTTGTCCAACATGGGCTGCTGCACGTCCACCAGGGTCAGGTGGCCGTCGGGGACGCGCTGGGCGACCTGCACGCTGTAGTAGCCGGAGCCGGGCCCCACCTCGAGCACGTGCGCGTCGGGCGCCACGGGCAGGCGCTGGGCGACCGTCTGGGCCGAGAGGATCAGCCCGCGGCCCGGCAGCTGCAGGAACCAGGTCATCTGATGCGGAAAGACGCCGCGGCCGAAGGCGCGACGGAGGACGCTGAACACGTGCGGCGCCCGCATCACCCGCCCGGCACGTAGGCGGTGAGCTTGTTGCCGTCCAGGTCGCGGAAGTAGCCGCCGTAGAAGCCGTGTGAGCCCCGGGGCCCTGCGGCGCCCTCGTCGCTGCCGCCCAGCGCCAGGGCCTGCGCGTGGAGGGTGTCCACGTCGGCCCGCGACGCCATGCGCAAGGCGACCATGGCGCCGTTGCCCGCCGTCGCGGCCGCGCCGTCGAAGGGGCGCGCGACGCAGAAGGCCACGTCGTCGCGCGAGCGGCCCCAGGCGGCCAGGTTGCCGTGGGCCCACAGCCGCGGGATGCCCACGGCGCCAAAGAGCGCGTCGTAGAACGCCATGGCGCGGCTCAGGTCGTTGGTGCCCACGGTCACGTATCCCACCATGTGGTGCTCCTGGCTCGCAGCTTCGCTTCGTTGGTGTCCGCCCGCACCCTGCCCCACCCCTGCCCTCGCGTCGACCCGGCCCCAGGCCTCGGGGCAGGCCAGCGCCGTCGTGGAAGCCTGCGGGTTGATCCTGACCTGCGCCCACGTTCACCAAGTAGACGAACGCGGCGCGGTGTTCGGAGGAAAGTCACATGTCAGCGACTCGATGGGTGTCTCCCCTGCTCTGCTTGGGGGTCACCGCGCTTTGGGGGTGTGCCCCAGAGCTGTCGCCCCGCGACGAAACCCGCCTGCGCGCCATGGCCGCACCCGCCAGCGGGCTGCCGGTCCCGCCCTCCCCCAGCAACGCCTATGCCGACCACCCAGGGGCCGCGGCGCTCGGGCAGGCGATCTTCTTCGACCCGGGGTTCAGCCACGACGGCACGGTCGCGTGCGCCTCGTGCCACAAGGCCGACGAGGGCTGGAGCGACCACCGCGCGGTCTCGCGCGGCGTCGACAACCGCGCCGGCGGCCGGCACTCGCTGCCCGTGCTCACGGCGAAACACCAGCTGTGGTGGTTCTGGGACGGCCGGGCAGACTCGATGTGGT